>JBOHEO010000264.1:0-5953 GCA_050701055.1 Pseudonocardia sp.
GGATAGCACCCTCGTGGGCCGTGTGCGACGAGACCGGCGGCGGCGACGGCGGCCCGGTAGCGACCACGGTCGTCGCCGGCGCCGCGCTCCCGCCACCGGGCCCACCGGCGGGGGACGGGGTGCTGCTGGTCGTGCCGAACGGCAGGACGTGGCTGGTCACCGGCGGTCGACGGCACGAGATCGACCTTGCGGACCGTCCGCTGGTCACCGCATTCGGGATTGCTGATCGCAAGCCCCGGCCGGCCAACCCGGATCTGGTTTCCGCGGTGCCGCAGGGTCCCGCGCTGGTCACGCCTCAGGTGCCGGGCCGCGGTGACCCAGCTCCCGCCGGTGTGCCGGGCCGAGTCGGTGACGTCCTGGTGCGGAGCCCGTCGGATGGCCCCGAGCAGTACTGGGTGGTGCTGGCCACCGGTCTGCAGGAGCTACCGCCGCTCGTTGCCGACGTCCTGCGGGCGGCCGGTGGCGTGTCCAGGTCGGTCGGGCCCGAGGTGCTCGCCCGCACCCGGGCGGTCGATGAACTGGCCGTGGCGCGCTGGCCGGCATCGTCACCGCGGATCCTGGGACCGGCCGACGCCCCGTTCGTCTGCTGGACCTGGGTGGGTGGCGGGCGTCCGGAGGCAGGCGTGCTGCTCGGTACGTCGTTGCCGGTGCCCGCCGGTGGCGTGACCGTCGCCTTGGCCCAGGCGGACGGCGCCGGCGCGCGGGCTGACAACGTGGTGCTGGCGGACGGGGGCGGCGGTCCGGTCCGGGCCACCGGGCCCGGTCGGGCGCCCGGTGCCGGGCCGCTGTGGCTGGTCTCGGCCACCGGCGTGACCCACGGTGTGGCCGACGACGCCTCCGCGGAGGCGCTCGGGATCACCCGGGCGCAACCGGCACCGGAGGCGGCGCTGCGGATGTTACCCCGCGGTACGGTGCTGGACCTGGCGCAGGCCGCCCAGGTGGTCGACATCCTGTCGACGGGGAGCTGACGATCCGGTCACCCGCGTCCGGGTCGGCGGCGCAGCAGCGCCGTGGCCACCCCGGCGACACCGAGCATCGCGACCACCGCCAGCACGTCGAACGGTGCCCCGGGGGTTCGGGGCGGCGGCACGGGAGCGGTTCCACGCAGGTCAGCGGTCGGTGGGTCCCGGTCCTCCGAGGCCGGCTCGAGCACCGCGGGTTCCGCGGTCAGCGCAGCCACCGGGTCGACGACCCCGTACCCGATGGCGTCGTCGCGCCCACCGGCCGGGCGGCGAGCCGTCGCGCGGATCCGATCGGTGACCTGGATTGCGGTCAGGTCCGGGAAGCGTTGCCGTACCAGCGCGGCAAGGCCCGCCACCCAGGGCGCCGCGAAGCTCGTGCCCTCCACCCCGTCGCTGGTCAGCTGGCCGCCGACGGCCAGCGAGCGCAGCGCGGTGCCGGGTGCGGCGACGTCGACCCACGGACCGGGGACGGTGAACGGTGCCGGTGCGTCGTCCGGGTCGACCGCGGCGACGGCGAGCACGTCGTCTCCGTACCACCCCGGCACGGAGACCTGATCGGGACCACCGTCCACCGTGCACCCGCCGACCCCGGCGTTGCCGGCAGCCGCGACCACGACCACATCGTGCTGCGCCGCGAAACGCAGGGCAGCCTGCAGCGAGGCGCCCTCCACGGCTGCGCGGGTCGGTGGCAGGCACGCCGCCTCCGAGATGTTGATCACTCCGGACTGCCGTCGGACCGCGAACACGATGGCCTCGGCGAGGGTCCGGACATCGCCGGCGTGGCGAAGCTCGCCGTCCGGCCCGGGCGTCTCGAAGACCTGGCTGGAGTGGCGGATCGCGAGCAGCTCGGCGGCCGGGGCGATACCGACCAGTTCGTCGTGGGGGCTGGGGGCCGCCGCGAGCAGGCCGGCCACCTTGGTGCCGTGGCCGTCGCAGTCGGACCGCCCGTCGCCGCCGGTCAGGTAATCGCCGCCGGCTCGCAATCGGATCCCGAGGCGCTCGTGCGGGTAGATCCCGGTGTCGATGACGGCGATCAACTGCCCGTCGCCGACTGCCAGTTGGTGCACCGCTGCCAGCTGTAGCCGCTGCGCCACGTCGGTGTCCCTGCTCGGGTCCGCGAGCGGCCCTTCGGTGTCCCTGCTCGGGCCCGCGAGCGGCCCTTCGGTGTGGGTGCTCGGGTCCGCGAGTGGCCCTTCGCCGGCCGGCGGTGTGCAGTGCTGCGGTGCGCGTAGCCCAGGAGCCGGTCCGGGTGCGCGGCCGGCCGGTGGTGCGGTCCGCAGCGGTGGCGGATCCGGGGGTGACGGCAGTGCCGCGGTGCCGTGCGGCACGGTGTGTGCCATGAGCCCGGGCGCGGGCGCCGCGACGGTCAGGAGCACGCCGAGCAGTGCGAGCGCACATCGACCGAGCGCCGTCACAAGCCGCGGACCAGCTCGTAGGCGCCCATCGCGCCGAGCGCCAGCGGTATCGCCGCGGCCATCAGGAGCCCTTCGAGGAGGTCGACGGCCCGCCGTGACACCGGGGAGGATCGGTGGCCCGTCCGGTGCCCCGGACGTGCGGCGACCGCTCCGGTGACCGCGCAGATCACCAGCACGAGCACCGCAACCAGCCGCCCCACCGAGCCACCCTCCACTGCGAGCAGCCCGGCGAGCCCCAGCCCGGCGCCGATCGCGGCCACCTGCAGCGTGCGTGCCGGGACCCGGTCGGCATAGCCCCGGGACCGTAGCCCGAGCACCGAGGCGACCACCACGGCGAACGTCGGACCCGTCCAGCTCCCCATCGAGGCGGCCGGTACCACCGCCGCGACGCTCACCGCCGCGCAGCCACCGACCAGTCCGGCAAGGTATCCTCGGGCCAGGTCGGCCCGTTCGGCAAACTCGGCCGGGGGCAGCAGGTCGGGACCGGTATCCGCGGCGACGAGCTCATGGGCATCGCCCGGGACCAGCGGCGGTGGCAGCCCGGCCAGGCGTAGCGCGGCTCGCGGAAGGAACGGCCCGGCGGCGAGCGCCAGCGTACCCGCGCCGGCCGCCAACGTACCGGGTGAGATGCCGAACCGCTGCCTCAACAGCGCACCCACTCCGAGCGCCACCGCCGCCACCACCACGCCCACCAGCACCGGCGCGATCACCCGCACCGCCGCCTGGGCGACTGCCGCCGCCGTTCCCGCAGCGGCCGCGGCCAGCAGCACATGTGCTGCCCCGGGCGCGCCCGGCAACGCGGCCCAACCGGACGCCGCCGCCAGGGGAACCGCCGTCATCGCCGCGGTCAGTGCGGTGAGCCGGTCCGGACCCAGCCGGGCGGCCCGCACCACTGCGACGATCGAGCCGGTGACGCCCAGGGTGACCACGAGGACCACCAGCGCGGTGGGAACGTCCGGATCCGGGGGCAGCCCGCGGAACCCGGCCAGCAGCGCGGCAGCCGCCAGCGCGACCACCAGGGTGATGACGGTCCGGAAGCGGCGTTCATCGGCGGCGTGACCGCCGGCCCCGGAGGCAGCCAGGGCGTCGACCGGATCGTCGAAGACCGGTGCGGCGGGCACCGATGCGACGGGACCGATCCGGAGCAGCTCGCCGTCCAGCACGCCCAGCTCGCCCAGCGTTGCCGCCGCGGGGAGGATGCCACCGGCGGGTCCGCTGAGCCGCCACGGCACCGGGCGGTGCCCTGGCACCGGTTCGCCGACCAGTTCGAGGATCATCGGCACCAGTTCGGCGACCGGCACGTCGGCGGGTAGTGCAACGTCCACCCGGCTCCGCGGGGCCAGGACGGTGACCCGGCAGTAGACCGGGTTGCGGGCGCTCGCACGGGTCACGGTGACTCCTCCTTCGGTTGGCGGCCGATACCTGCCCGGCAGGCGGTCGACTTTCTCCCCGCCGCGGCCGAGTTCCGCGGATCTCGCCCGGCAAGCCCACATGGCTGCCTAGTATCACCAGGCCGGGGCCGTCAGAGGGGCCGTTTGACGGAACCGGTCGAGCCGGGAGGAGCCGCGAACGATGAGCACCGTCGACGCCCCCCGGCCGCACCGGGTGCTGCCCCGCACCCCCGGTGGGGAGCTGATGCTGGAGCCACCCCCCGAACCGGAGCGGATCGTTCCGGCCGGCATGGTGATGAAGCTGCTTCCGGGCGTCATGCTGCTGGGCTCGGTCGGTTTCATCGCGGTCCTCGGGCCGAGCAACCCCACGGCGTGGCTGTTCGGCGGCATGTTCGCGATCTCCACGCTCGGCATGATGATGGGCGGTGGGCACCAGGGCGGCGCGAGCCGCCGCGCCGGGATGGACGAGGATCGCCGTGACTACCTGCGTTACCTCGGCGTGCTGCGCAAGCGGGTACGGGCCATCGTCGCGGAGCAACGGGCGGCCCTCGAGCACGTGCATCCGGACCCGGCCGGTTGGCCCGGAGTGCTCGCCGCCGGTCGGCTCTGGGAGCGACGGGCCACGGACCCCGACTTCGGCCAGCTCCGGGTCGGACGTGGAGCGCAGCGGCTGGCCACTGCGCTGATCGCGCCGCAGACCGGACCGGTCGAGGGAGTCGAGCCGGTCACGGCGCTCGCGCTGCGCCGGTTCCTGCGTGGGCACGCCGTGGTGGCCGACCTGCCGGTCGCGCTGTCGCTGCGGGCCAGCGCCACGGTGTGGTTGGAGCCGGCCGGGGACGGGATCGGCCTGGCGCCCGCCCGGGCCCTGGCTCGGGCGATGGTCGCGCAGTACGTGCTGTGGCACAGCCCCGTGGACGCGCTGGTCGCCGTCGTCGCGCCGCGTGCCCTGGCCGCCGAGTGGGACTGGGTGAAGTGGTTACCGCACGCCGCCCACCCGCGTCGCCGCGACGCCATCGGGGCGCTGCGGATGGTCACCGACGACGCCGACGACGTGCGTCGCTGGTGGGTCGGCGAGCTCAGCGACCGGTCGGGTGGGGGATCGGCGGGGGATCGGCACCTGCTGGTCGTGGTGGACGAGGTCGCCGAGGGACCCGGCCCGTGGGCGGGAGACGCCGGGGTGACCGTGCTCCGCGTCGGCGCGCCGCCCGGCCGTCGCCCGGCGCCGTCGGTGGTGCGGCTGCTCGTCGGACCGGACCGGCTCGGGCGGTCGGGTGAGGAGTCCGGTGTCGCCGTGGACCAACCGGCCGCCGTGGCATGGCTCGGCCGGCCGGACGGACTGGCCGTCGCGGAGGCGCGGTCGCTGGCCTGCCGGCTCGCCCGCTTCCGCCCCGCCGGAACCGAACGCGCGGGTGCCGGGGTGCCGGGAGCCGGGTACGGGCTACCGGAGCTGTTGGGGCTCGGTCCCGGTCCGGCGGGTGTCGCCGCGTTGCGCCGGCGCACGCGTGGCGTCGACGCCGACCGGCTGCGAGTGCCGATCGGCGTCGATGAGCGCGGTGCCCCCGTCCTCCTGGACCTGAAGGAGTCCGCCCAGGGCGGCAGCGGTCCGCACGGCCTGTGCATCGGCGCCACCGGCTCGGGCAAGAGCGAGTTGTTGCGGACCCTGGTGCTCGGCCTGGCCGCGACGCACTCGTCCGAGGACCTGAACCTCGTGCTCGTCGACTTCAAGGGCGGCGCCACCTTCCTCGGGCTGGCGGCGCTCCCACACGTCTCCGCGGTGATCACCAACCTGGCCGACGAGTTGACGCTGGTCGACCGGATGGCCGACGCGTTGGCCGGCGAGATCACCCGTCGTCAGGAGCTGCTGCGCGTCGCCGGCAACCTGGCGGGCGTGGTCGAGTACGCGGCGGCCCGGCGGCAACGGGCCGCGCAGAGCGCCGGCGGAGCGCGCAACGATACCGACCTGCCGCCGTTGCCGGCGCTCGTCCTGGTCGTCGACGAGTTCTCCGAGCTGCTCGCCCAGCGTCCCGAGCTCATCGAGCTGCTGGTGACGATCGGCCGGCTCGGTCGCTCGCTCGGGCTGCACCTGTTGCTGGCCTCGCAGCGGCTCGACGAGGGACGGCTGCGCGGGATGGAATCGCACCTGTCCTACCGGATCGCCCTGCGGACGTTCTCCGCGGCGGAGTCC
>JBOHEO010000265.1:0-5912 GCA_050701055.1 Pseudonocardia sp.
CCTCTGACCGCTGTGACCGATGCGGGGCAGGCGCCAAGGTACGTGCTGTCCTGCCCTCCGGTGGAGAGCTGTTGTTCTGCGGTCACCACGCCCGTGCGCACGCCGAGAGGCTGCGCGAGATGGACGTAGACGTGCAGAGCGGCGCTTGATCCAGGCCGGCAAGAGCCGGCACCCCCACCCCCACCCACCTGCCCACACATCGGGGCGGGGAATCCCACCGGGTTCCCCGCCCCGTCCTCCTTCCCGCACGTTCGCGGCCCAGGCAGCACACCGAGTTCCCCATCCCACCACCGCGAGTTGTCCGATCCGGCACGGCGAGTTCCCCATCCCAACACGGCGAGTTGTCCGATCCGGCACGGCGAGTTGTCCGATCCGGCACGGCGAGTTCGCCGATCCGGCCCGGCGAGTTCGCCGGTCAGTCCAGCCTTCAGTAGATCGGGGGCCGCTCGCCGTGTCCGATCGGCAGACTCGCCGTGTCCGATCGGCAGACTCGCCGTGTCCGATCGGCAGACTCGCCGTGTCGGATCGGGCAACTCGCGGGAGGGGTGGGTGGGGTCAGCGCCAGGTGCGGAGGGTGGCTATTCGCTGCTCCAGCTGGTCGATCGTGGCCATCGCCGTCGGGGGGCCGCCGCAGACGGTGCGTAGTTCGCCGTGCACCACACCGTGCGGCTTGCCCGTGCGGTGATGCTGCAGCGCGACGAGGGAGTTGAGCTCCTTGCGCAGCGCGGCCAGCTGCTCCCGGACCGACTGCTGCGGACGTGCGGCGGGGACCGGCGGGGCGGCGGGCTTCACCGCCGCCGGGCTCCGGGCGGTGCGGCCCTGGGATCGGGTGAGCCAGTCGGTCTGGCGCTGGTTCAGCAGGGTGCGCACCTGGTCGGGTTCGAGCAGCCCGGGCAGGCCGAGGTAGTCCTCCTCGTCAGCACTGAACGAGGTGCCCTCGTAGATCAGCTGGTCCAGCTCGGCCTGCGCGCCAAGCGCGGTGAACGCCGGCTCCTCCTCATCAGGCTCGTTCTTCTCCAGCTGCGCGGCCACCAGCAGCTCGTCGTCCCACTGCTCCTGCGCCCGGTGCGGCTTGCCCAGGACGTGGTCACGCTGGGCTTCCAGCTCGCTGGCCAATCCCAGCAGGACGGGGACGCTGGGCACGAACACCGATGCCGTCTCCCCGGGCCGGCGCGACCGCACGAACCGGCCGACGGCCTGGGCGAAGAACAGCGGCGTCGACGCGCTGGTGGCGTAGACCCCGACGGCGAGCCGCGGCACGTCGACGCCTTCGGACACCATCCGGACCGCCACCATCCACCGGTCCTCGGACGCGCCGAACCGGGCGATCCGGGCCGACGCGCCCGGCTCGTCGGACAGCACCAACACCGGTGCAACGCCCGTCACCGAACGCAGGATCTCCGCGTAGGCCCGGGCCGTGCGCTGATCGGAGGCAATCACCAACCCACCGGCGTCAGGCATCCCACCGGCCCGGTGCCCGGTCAGCCGCCTGTCCGCCGCGGTGAGCACCGCCGGGATCCACTCACCACCGGGGTCGAGCGCGGTGCGCCAGGCCCGGGCCGTCTGCTCGGCGGTCAGCGGTTCGCCCAGGCGCGCGGTGAACTCCTCCCCCGCGCTGGTCCGCCAGCTCGACACCCCCGAGTAAGCCAGAAACACCACCGGCCGGACGACACCGTCGGTCAGCGCCTCGGTGTAGCCGTAGGAGTGGTCGGCACGGCTGCGCAGGGCCCCGTCGGCGTCGGGCAGGTAGTCCACGAACGGGATCGGATTGTCGTCGCTGCGGAACGGCGTGCCGGTGAGGGTCAGGCGCCGCAGCGCGGGTTCGAACGCCTCGCGCGCCGACTCGCCCCAGGACCGCGCGTCCCCGGCGTGGTGCACCTCGTCGAGGACCACCAGCGTGCGCCGGTTCTCGGTGCGGGCCCGGTGCAGCAGTGGCTGGGCGGCGACGCCGGCATAGGTGACCGCGATGCCGGTGTAGTCCGACGAGGTGCCGCCCGCGGAGTTGCGGAACTCCGGGTCCAGCGCGATCCCGACGGCCGCGGCGGCGTCGGACCACTGGTGTTTGAGGTGCTCGGTCGGCGTGACCACGGTCAGCGCCGTGATCGTGCGGTCGGCCAGCAGCTCCGCGGCGACGCGCAGGGCGAAGGCGGTCTTGCCCGCGCCGGGCGTGGCGACGGCCAGGAAGTCGCGCGGCCCGGCGGCCAGGTAACGGACCAGCGCACTGCGTTGCCAGGCCCGCAGCGATCGCGACGGTGCGATCTGGGACACACATCTCCCTGGTCGGTCGGCTGCTGAGATCCGCGGCGGCGGGCACCCGCAACGCCGGAGCACCTGCCCGCCCACCCGCCCCGCCACTGCGGCACGTCGCGCGCCGACGAGAGCGAGAGCAAGCCTACGGGTCGGCGCCAGCGGGCAAGTCGTGACCCGCTGCGCGCTGTGGCCCAGCCCGCGCTGGTCCATTCTGGTAGGTGCCATGGGTAGCCAGAACCCGGAGTCCGCAGCGGCTCCCGCCACCTCCTCCCTCCGCAGCGATCTGCGGCGGGTGGTCAGTCGCACCCTGAGCCAGGCGTGGAACCAGGACATCTTCTCGCACTCGGCGCAGGCGGCGTTCTGGCAGGCGCTGTCGCTTCCCCCGCTGTTCCTCGCGCTGCTCGGCTCGCTCGGCTACGTCGGGGACCTGTTCGGGCGGGCCACCGCGAACGAGGTCGAGCGGGGGATCATCACCTTCTCCCGCCAGATCTTCACCCCCGAGGTGGTCGACCAGATCATCGCGCCCACGGCGTCGAGCATCCTGACGATCGGACGCGCGGACGTGATCTCGATCGGTTTTCTCATCGCGCTGTTCGCGGGCTCGTCGGCCATCGCCTCGATCGTCGACTCGATCACCGAGGCGCATGGCCAGAAGCTGGTGCGCCACCCCGTCTGGCAGCGCTTCTTCTCCCTGTTCATCTACCTGTTCGCGCTGGTCGTCGCGGTGCTGACGCTGCCGATCGTCGTACTGGGACCGAACCTGCTGCCGCAGGTGCTGCCCGTGTCCTGGCAACCGACGGCGGTCTCGATCATCGATGCCTTCTACTACCCCGGCACCGGGTTGGTCCTGGTGCTCGTCCTCACCACGCTCTACCAGGTCGCGCTGCCGCACAACCCGCCGTGGCGCCGGCTGCTGCCTGGCGCGCTGCTGGCGATGGTGGTGTTCATCGCCTCGACCACCGGCCTGCGGGTGTACATCGCGATCCTCACCAGCACCGGCTACACCTACGGCGCGCTGGCCACCCCGATCGCGTTCCTGCTGTTCGCGTTCCTGCTCGGCCTGTCGATCGTGCTCGGCGCGCACCTCAACAACGCCGTCGAGCTGGTGTGGCCCGCGCGCCCGTCACGCCGCCAGCGTCGGCTCAAGCGCGTCCTGTCGATGCGCCGGATCGCCGACGCCATGGCCGAGGCGATCGTCGACCTGACGCCCTCCCCGTCCGACCCCTCGCCCACCCCCTCGGTGCCGCCCAGGAACGGCCGGCACGACCAGGGTGCGGTCGCCCCACCAGCCGCTGCGAAGGAGCGAACGTGAGCGAACGGCCGACCTGGAGCTGCTGCAACCCTTCGTCGACGAGCCGCCGCCCGAGATCGAGGTGATCCGGTTCGACGTGCCGGGCATCGGTGTTCCTGGCCGGGAGGCAGCGGCGTCAGGCGACCCGGTCACTCTGCTTGTGATCCTGCACACACGCGATCGCCAGCCGCGCCGACGCGTGCCGCGTGCCCGTCAGCGTGATCAGCTCGACGAGCTCGAGACCCGCGTCATCGAGGGCATTGCGGAAGTCGTCCTCATAGGTCACCCGCCCGAAGTGGATCGTCGTGACGTGCCGGAGCATCGGTTTGACCTTCGCGACCAGACGCGAACGCCGATGATGGAAGGTCTGGGTGAAGTACAGCTGACCGGACGGGCCGAGTTGGGCGGCGACGTGCTTCATCGCTTCGACAGGGTCGGGGAGCAGCATGAGACTGGCGCTGAAGTAGATGACGTCGTAGGGCCCGCCGTGGTGGTCGTACACCGAGGACAGGCACGGGGTGACGTACTCGGCCAAACCGGCGCGCATGATCGTCGACTCGCACTGTTCGAGGTACTCGCGGTCGATGTCGAGGCCGACGATGCGCAGGTCCTTGGCGCGCACCAGATCGGCGCTACGGGCGACCGCACCCCCCGTGCCGATGCCGACGTCGAGGACCCGGGCGCCGACGGGGAGGCGGGCGAGTACCTCGCGGTACCACCCGGCTGTCACGCCGGAGATCAGGCGGTCGTACAGCCAGCCGCGCATCGAGCCCCCCGCGTGCCGTGCTGACTGTTCCTGCACCAAAATCTCCATTCCCCGGCGGCTGGGAGACAATTATCACCGCCGACCCGGCCGGGGCCCACTCGTGGCAGTCCAATTCGGTCACACGACGGACCCACGAGCCGCGACATGGCCACTTCGCGGTTCTGGCGGCCGATCGAACCGAGACAGGTGACCATGTCGCCGGGTTGGGAGGGGTCAGGCGTCGCCGCCCGGCGGGAGCGACTCGAAGATCTTCTTGCAGTCCGGGCACACCGGCGAGCCAGGCTTGGGTGAACGCGTGACCGGGAACTTCTCACCGCACAGCGCCACCACCATGTTGCCCAGCACCGCACTCTCGGTGATCTTGGACTTCTTGACGTAGTGGAACATCTTCGGCGTGTCGTTGCCGGTGGCGTCGGTGCCCTCCGGGCGGGTGTCGACCTCGGGCAGCGTCTGGGTGCTCACAGCGTCCATGATGCCGTATGACGAGCGGGGTGAGCAGCCCGGATCAGCCGTGTGCGGTCGACTCATTCGAATCGCCCACTGGAGTTTTGCGAGACTCGGACCGGTCGAGCCACACGACCTGCTCGTCCTCGGCGAGCGCGGCAGGAACGAACTGCCGGCGCGTCAGGCCGAAACGATCCCACCCCGGCTCGTCCTGTTCGCGCTGTCAGCCGCCGCTGAGGATGACGTGGTGCCTCGGGCCAGCGGGCCGCCACCCTCCCGATCACCGCCTACAGCCCGTGACCCGCCCTCCAGGACCGTTCGCGTCCCGTCCGGGCGGCGGACAGCTCGCACCAGGCGCCATCCCTCGCGACGAGGTACAGCGCGCCGGGCAGGCCGGTCTCGGGGTCCATGGCGTAGCCGCACGCGACACGACCGGGTTCGCCCAGGCGCACGAGGAGTCACAGCGGCCGTTCTCCCAGATCCGCTTCACCGTTCGGGTGACCCTGTGCGGGTGCCGTCCGCGGGCCCTGACGGCTGACCACGGCCGGTGATCAGCAGTTCGGGTCCGGGAACCGTGTCTGGCGCGGTCCCCGGTTCCCGGATGGCGATCACCGCAGGGTTCACCGGGGCCCCGGCTGGGGCCCCGGCTGGGCCTCGGCTGGGGGTCTCGGGCGAGGAGAATCGCGGGCTCGGCGGCTCCCGCTGGCAGAAGAGGACCGGGTTGGAGTGGTGGCGCTGCACGGTCTGCGACCTCGTGATCAACAGTTGGAGACCTGGAGCCGTGTCCCGTGCGGTTGTCGGTTCCCGAACATCGATCACAAGTGCCGCAGCACGACACAGCACGAACATTGATCAACTTAGTGTTCCGCGCCGGGATTTCGGTGGGTAAGTGCCGCCAAGCCACCCTCCCGCGGCGCCGGCCCATCCACGGCGCCTCCGCGCCGGGCAACTGCTGCGACGCCACCCGTATTTCCGGCGCAGGCCATTTAGACTCAGTGGCATTGCCTGTCGGGTTGGAACCGCGGCCCCGTCGGGTTGTTCGTCACCGCCGGGGCCGCGGGCACTGATGGCGAGCACACCCGGCACCCGGTCACCGGCCACGCCTGTTGTCGAGGTGCCGGCCAGATGGCAGGACCGGTCGTGCCGAGCGGGGGGTACGGC
>JBOHEO010000266.1:0-5862 GCA_050701055.1 Pseudonocardia sp.
GGTGGCTGGCCTACGACGCCGGGCGGGCACAGCAAGCGCGGCAGTGGTGGCTGGAGGCCTGCCATCTCGCCGACCTGTCCGGTGTCCCCGACTCCCGGGTAACCGCCCTGGCCTCCATGTCTCACCAAGCCGGCGACGACCCGCACCGCGCCAACGAGACGGTCGACCTCGCCCAAGCGGCCACAGCAACCGCCGGGCAGCAGGCATCCCCCACCCTGCTATCGCTGCTAGCCGCCCGGGAGGCCGTGGGACACGCCTGGACCGGGGACCGCGCGGCGGCCACCACATCGATCACGCAGGCCCGCCACCAACTGGACCAAGGACGACGAGGTAACGAGCCGTTCTGGCTGGACTTCTGGGGACCAGCCGACCTGGCATGGCACGAAAGCCGGGTGGCACTGGCACTCGGACAGGGCAAGCTCGCGTTGGGAGCGGCCCGCGCCGCGCTGACCACCAACGACGCAGCCACCTACCCGCGCAACCACACCCTCTACACCGTCGGCCTCAGCTCACTACTGACCCAAACCGGTCAGTTCGACGAGGCCATCGCGGTCACCCACGACGCCATACAGCGAGTGGACGCGATGCGTGGCTGCGAACGGGCCATCACCCAACTGCACCACACCCTCAACCTGCTGGAACGGCAAACCTACCCACCCGCCACGTCCTTCGCTACAGCAGCCCGCCAGCTGCTGCCTGCTTCCGCATGACCACCGAAGGTCATGCCGGCCTGGAACAGCCCCCGCCGACCCCAGCACAGTGCGGACCTTCAGCGTTCAGGCCCTCAGCGCGAGCAGCCCGTCCACGACGAGGTCCACCCCGTCGGCCGCGACATGCGGGCGCTCCACGATGTCGGGCACCCGGCCCTCCAGGCGGGTGGCGAGCCCGCCCACGAGCCCGGCCCGCACCGCGCCGTGCACGTCCCAGGAGTGCACCGCCACCAGAGCCACCCGTTCGGCGGATGTTCCGACCTGTCGGCAGGCCCAGTCGTACACCCACAGGGGCGGCTTGAACGACTGGACCTCCTCGGCGGACAGCACGCCACGCAGGTAGCTGCGCAGGCCTGCCCGGTCGAGGGCCGCGCAGGCCACGTTGGCGTCACCGTGGGTGAAGGCGTACGTCGGGATTCGGGCCCGGGCCAACGTCACCAGCGCGGGCTCCACGTCGCGATGCGGTGGCAGCGCCCGGAAGCCGGCCAGCACGTGGTCCAGCGCCTCGTCCGAGAGCTGGTCGTGGGCGGTGGTACGCAACGCCGCCCTGGCCACCTCGGTAAACGGCCGTGCCGTGCCGGCCAGGGTCAGGGCCATCCCGTCGCGTAGCGTGCGAGTGAAGAACAGCTCCCATTCATGGGCCGGGAGCCCCACATCGACGAAGCGCGACGCGAGGGCGTCAACCTGTAAGATCGTTTCGAACACGTCGAAGAGCACCACCCGGGGACGCCGGGTGGGTGCTCGACGGCGGACGAGCGAGGCGCCAGGCGCGCTCATGGTCGGTCCCCCACAGCGGTCGTTTCACTCGTGGATCCCGGCCTGCCGATATCGCTCCCCCTGGCAGGACGGGTGCCGATTCGCTGATGATCGACCAGGGAACTTTAAACGATCATCCCTCCGCATGGCAACGTAACGGAGCCAAATGATTGCGAGGTGTAGCGCCGAACGGCCAGCAGCACGCGACGAACGTGCATTGCGCGCAGCGGGGCAAGCGGGTAGCCGGGGTAACCGGCCTCAGGCGGCGCGGGCCGCCGCGTGCAGGGCGCGCACCCTGGTGATGGCGTCCACGGCGTGCTGGCCGTCGACGGCCTGGATCGCGAGCACCGGGAGATACTCGTCGTCGGGCAGATCGAGGCGCGCCCACGATGCACCGTCCGGAAAGGCCACGCGCCGCACCAGTTCCCACGGGACGTACCGGGTGCGGAGAATGTTGCGCACCTCGATGCCCGCGGCGTCGGCACGCACCCGCGGCCGGGCCAGCAGCAGCACGCCGGTGGCGACGATCAGCCCCAACACGATCATCGCGACCTGGTCGGCCACCCGGAAGTAGACACCGGTCGGACTGTTGCGCAGCACGACGGCGATCGCCGTGAACAGCACCACGGTGATCACCGCGCCCACCCAGGCCGCCCAGAGGACCCGGCGCGGGCGCACCATCACCACCAGCCTCACTCCCCCGGGCTCGGTCACGACGGCTTCTCGCTGACGCTCGTCACCGATGCGACCGGCGGTGCTGCGCTGAACGGTGACCTCGCAAGCTCGGTCACGCCCGGCTCCGCAGGTCGTCGAGCACCAGTGCGGTGTGCACCGCGGCCAGGCAGGCCTCGGCACCCTTGTCCTCACTCGATCCGGGCGCGCCCGACCGGTCGACGGCCTGGGCCAGGCTGTCGCAGGTCAGCACGCCATTGCCGACCGGGGTGCGCTCATCCAGTGCCACCCGGGTGAGCCCGGCGGTCACCGCGTCGCACACGTACTCGAAGTGCGGGGTGCCGCCGCGCACCACCACACCGAGCGCCACCACGGCATCGTGGGTCCGCGCGAGCTCCTGGCACACCACCGGGAGCTCCACCGTGCCCGGCACCCGCACCACCGTGGCCACGGCGCCGGCCTGCTTCGCCGTCGCGACGGCGCGGGCGAGCAGCATGTCCACCACGTCGGCGTGCCAGGTGGCGGCGGCGATGGCCACTCGCAGCCCGGGCGCGTCCGGCGCCTGTCCCGGAACCGGCCGCCCCTGCCCGCTCATGTACGGCCCCGGCTCACAGTCCCGTTCCCTCCGCCAGCACGGGCGGCCCGGTGCGCGCGTGATCGCCGTCGCCGAGGTCGGGCAGGTCGTGGCCCATCCGGTCGCGCTTGGTGCGCAGGTACCGCAGGTTCTCCGGCTGCGCCCGCACCGGCAGCGGCACTCGGCCGGTGACGGTGAGCCCGTAGCCCTCCAGCCCGGCCCGCTTCCCCGGGTTGTTGGTGAGCAGCCGCATCGATCTCACGCCGAGATCGACGAGAATCTGCGCGCCGATGCCGTAGTCGCGGCCGTCGGCGGGCAGGCCCAGCGCAAGGTTGGCGTCCACGGTGTCCGCGCCTGCCTCCTGCAGCTGGTAGGCCTGCAGTTTGTGGAGCAGGCCGATCCCCCGGCCCTCGTGCCCGCGCATGTAGAGCACCACCCCGCGGCCTTCGGTGGCCACGGCCTCCAGTGCGGCGTCGAGCTGAGGGCCGCAGTCGCAGCGCAACGAGCCCAGCACGTCGCCGGTGAGGCACTCGGAGTGCACGCGGACGAGGACGTTCTCGCCGGTGCCCCCCGGGGTCGCGACGTCGCCGCGGACCATCGCGATGTGCTCGATCCCGTCGAGCAGGGAGTCGAAGCCGTAGGCGACGAACTCGCCGTGCGCGGTGGGGATGCGAGCCTGCGCCACCCGGACCACGTGCTTCTCGAACCGGCGGCGGTAGGCGATCAGGTCGGCGATCGTGATCAGGGTCAGCTCGTGCTCGTCGGCGAACACCCGCAGCTCGTCGCCGCGGGCCATATCGCCCTCGTCCTTCTGCGACACGATCTCGCACAGCGCCCCCGCCGGCGCCAGGCGGGCCAGGCGGGCCAGGTCCACGGCGGCCTCCGTGTGCCCGGGCCGGCGCAGCACACCACCCTCGCGGGCGCGCAACGGCAGCACGTGGCCGGGCCGCACGAGGTCTCCCGGGCCGGCGTTCGGGTCGGCGAGCAGCCGGATCGTGTGCGCCCGGTCCGATGCGGAGATACCGGTGGTGATGCCGGCCTTCGCGTCCACGGTCACGGTGAAGGCGGTGCGGAAGTTGTCGGAGTTCGTGTGGTGCATCGGTGGGAGGTCCAACCGGTCGCACTCGCCCTCGGTGAGCGCCACGCACACATAACCGGAGGTGTAGCGCACCATGAACGACACCAGCTCCGGCGTCGCCATCTGCGCCGCAAAGATCAGATCGCCCTCGTTCTCGCGGTCCTCGTCGTCGACCACCACTACGGGCTTGCCCGCCGCGAGATCGACCACCGCCCGCTCGATCGCTTCGAACCCGCCGACCCGGTCGGCTGTCACCGCCCCCGCCGTCGCCTCACTGTTCACCGTTCCCCCGTCCGATCTGCCCATCCGCCGGCCGGCCTGTCCTGGGTCGCTGACCGGAGGTAGCCGCCGGCGAGCCGCTCGACGTACTTCGCGATGACGTCCACCTCCAGGGTGACGGTATCCCCAGGACGCCGGCTGCCGAGTGTGGTTTGCGTCAACGTCGTGGGGATCAGCGCCACGGTGAACCCGTCCTCGTCGACGCCGGCCACGGTCAACGACACCCCGTCGACCGCGATGGAGCCCTTCTCCACGACGTACCGGGCGAGGCCGGCCGGAAGCCGGAACCGCACCTCCTCGCTGCGCCCACCCGGCGTGCGGGACACCAGCGTGGTCACCCCGTCCACGTGTCCCTGCACGATGTGGCCTCCGAGGCGCCCGCCGGCCGGCACCGCACGCTCCAGGTTCACCCGCGCCCCGGTGGCGACGTCGGACAGGCTCGACCGGGCCAGGGTCTCGGGCACCAGCTCCACGGTGAACGTGCTGTCGGTGCTGCCGTCGGGATCGACCACGGTCAGGCACACGCCGTTCACCGCGATCGAGTCGCCGTGCCGCGCGTCGGCCGTGACCACGGGTCCGCGCACGGTGAGCACCACGACCTCGGCACTGTGGCGCACGGCAAGGACCTCACCGATCTCCTCCACGATCCCGGTGAACATCAGCCACTCCTCGTCCCGCCCGCCCATCGATGCGCCGAGGCTTGCACGACCTGCTTGCGCAACGCTTGCACGGCGCGGCCAGGGTCGTCGGCGCCGTAGACAGCGGAGCCGGCGACGAAACAGTCGACCCCCGCCTCGGCCGCGGCCTCGATGGTGTCGGCGTTGATACCGCCGTCGATCTCCACGAGCAGCGTGAGATGGCCGGTGTCGACCAGCCGGCGCGCGGTGCGCACCTTGTCGAGCACCTCGTCGATGAAGCTCTGCCCGCCGAAGCCGGGTTCGACGCTCATCACGAGCAACGTGTCGTAGTGCTTGAGGATCTCGACGTAGGGCTCCAGCGGTGTGCCCGGTTTGATCGACAGCCCGGCCTTCGCGCCGGCCGCGCGCAGGTTCTTGGCCAGTGCCACCGGGTCAACGGCCACCTCCGCGTGCACGGTGACGTTGTACGCGCCCGCCTCTGCGTAACTGATCGCCCACCGGTCCGGGTTCTCGATCATGAGGTGACAGTCCAGCGGCACGGCCGTAGCCTTGAGCAGCGACTCCACCACCGGGAGGCCGAGGGTCAGGTTGGGCACGAAATGCGCGTCCATCACATCGATGTGTAGCCAGTCCGCCCCCGCTCCGGGCTCGCCGGTCACTGCGTTCGCCTCGTCGGCCAGCCGCGCGAAATCGGCCGACAGGATGCTGGGGGCGATCATCGGGTGCACGATCGGAGATTACGCCCGGCCGGTCCTGTCGGTGTCCATCGGTTCGGTGTTCCGTACCTCGACCTGGTCGGCCCGGTCCGCGATGATCACCTGGACGCACGGCCATCGGACATGGGCCGACCCGCAGCCGGTACAGAGTCCGTTGGCTCGGCGGCGGTGCCGCGCGCGCAGCCGGTCGGCCCCACCCGGCTGCGCGGCGACCAGGATGGCGGCCTCGTCGATACACGTGGTCGCCGGCGAGTCGGTCATCGGCGCGCGAACCGCCCGCGAGCTGGTGCGTGGACCGCCGGCACCGGCCGGGCCGCCTCCCGGGCCAGGAGCACGACGAGCGGTGCGGGCGTGACTGGACGTGATCTGTGGACGGGTACACAGCGGATCCTTATCGGGACGTGGGAACGGCGGGGTCCAGGTTGGCGGGCACCTGGAC
>JBOHEO010000267.1:0-5800 GCA_050701055.1 Pseudonocardia sp.
ATCGTGGACGAGGCGCAGTCCCTGGAGCGCAACGTCCTGCTCACCGTGCTCTCGCGGTTGGGCACGGCGTCGCGGGTGGTGCTCACCCACGACGTCGCGCAGCGCGACAACCTCCGCGTCGGCCGGCACGACGGGGTCGCCGCCGTGATCGAGAAGCTGAAGGGCCACCCCCTCTTCGCCCACGTCACGCTGAACCGCTCGGAGCGCTCGCCGATCGCGGCGTTGGTGACGGAGATGCTGGAGGGCCCGAACGCCTGACCCGCCTCGAACGAACGGCACTCTCGTCCAGTAGGTACGCACGAGAGTGCCGTTCGTCCGGTTCAGGGTCGGTAATCGGGACGGTTCGGGTGTGAGCAACGGTTCGAGTGCGCCCCAGTCGGTGATCACGAGTCCGAGAGGCACTCCTCAGGACGAGCAGTCGCGAGCCGTGCGCACCGGTCGCTGCAGGCCGTGAGGGGTACCTTCAGGTTGTACCCATTTGTTGTAGTTCAGATGTCGGTGCCTCCTGGCTGCCCGACGAGAGCCTCTGCCGCGGACGATCGAACTCCTCGGTGTTGGTGGTCAGGTAGCGGGATCGGGGGGTTCCGGGTTTGACCCCGCCCGAACACGCCAAGGGCTGGCCAGGAACGCGGGGTATGGCGGCGGGTGGTCGACCGTCGGGCCGGGTCGAGCAGGGCGTCGGCATTTCGTGTGGGTGGGTCGTCTGGGTGGTGGGATGCTTGCGTGGTGGACGGCGAGGGTGGCGATGGCGGCGCGGGCCTGGACTTTTTTGTGTCCTACACCTGGTCGGATCAGCGTTGGGCGGAGTGGATCGGTTGGGTGTTGGAGGATGCCGGGTACCGGGTTGTCATGCAGGCGTGGGACTTCGGGCCGGGGTCGCATTTCGTCGCTGAGATGCATCACGCCGTGCGGCGGGCGGCTCGGACGGTGGCGGTGATGTCGGCGGCCTATCAGGCGTCGACGTTCGCTGCCGAGGAGTGGCAGGCGGCCTGGGTGACCGATCCGGGAGGGCGGGCTCGGCGGCTGCTGGTGTTGCGGGTCGAGGACTGCCCGCGGGATGGTTTGCTGCGCCAGCTGGTGTCGGTTGACCTGTTCGGAGTCGATCGGGGCACAACGAGGTCGCGTCTGCTCGCCGCGGTGCAGGGGGATCGGCTCAAACCCGATGTTGAGCCGGTGTTCCCGTCCGCGGGGTTGGCGGGGCGGGGTGAGCCGGCGCTGCCGCGCCCACCTGAGGTGTGGGGGATGCCGTGGCCGCGGAATCCGAACTTCGTGGGACGGGTCGCCGAGCTGGCGGTGCTGCGCGGGCGGGTGCGTGGCGGGTCGGGTACCGCGGTGGTGTTGCCGCAGGCGCTGCATGGGTTGGGTGGGGTGGGCAAGACCCAGATGGCGGTGGAGTACGCCTACCGGCACGTCGCGGACTACGAGCTGGTGTGGTGGGTGCCAGCCGAACAGCCGCCGCTGGTCATTGCGGCATTGGCCGAGCTCGCCGCCCGGCTCGGGGTCGCGGTCACTGGCGAGGCGCGGGACTCGGCGGAGGCGGTGTTGGAGGTGCTGCGGCAGGGGCACCGGTTCACCCGCTGGTTGGTGATCGCCGACAACGCCGGTGAGGTGTCGGATCTGTCGGGGTTGCTCACCGCCGCCAGCGACAACGGCCACGTGTTGATCACGTCGCGGGATCCGGGGTGGTCGGAGGCGGCGCGCACGGTCGAGGTGGACGTGTTGACCCGACTGGAGGCGGTGGCGTTGCTGCGCGCCCGTGCGCCGCGGCTGACCAGCGTTGAGGCCGAACAGGTCGCCGGACTGTTGGGGGATCTGCCCCTTGCCGTGGAGCAGGCCGGGGCGTGGCTGGCTAGTTCCGGGATGAGCGCCGCGGACTACATCGACGCTGTCGAGCACCGCACCGGGGAGATCCTGGCTGAGGGCAAACCCCGCGGGTATCCGGCGCCGGTGGCCGCGACGTGGACGGTGGCATTGGACGTCCTCGACGAGACGGCGGTGTGGCTGCTGCGGATGTGGGCGTTCATGGGACCCGAACCGATCCCGGCTGATCTGATCAACGCTGACACCGCGCAGGTGTTGCCGCCCCAGCTTGCCCCGCTGGGTGACCCGCTGCTCCGCGGTCGGACGCTTGCCACCCTGGTCCGGCTTGGTCTGGTTCGGCTCGTGGACAACGGTGTGGTGCTGCACCGGCTCGTGCAGGCCGTGCTGCGCGATCACACACCGGTCGCTGATCGGGATGTGATCCGTGCTGGGGTGCACCGAGTGCTTGCTGCGGGGGCGCCGGACGACACAGACGATCCGGTCGGGTGGGGGCGTTGGGCCGTGCTTTATCCACACGCCCTTGCTGTGCGCATAGTCGAAGGACATCACGACGGCATTCGGGAACTCACACTCGGGTTGTGCGACTACCTGCGCAGCTCGGGGAACTATCCAGCCAGCCTGGCTCTGGCACGGGAGGCCCACCGTTACTGGTCGCAGGCCCTGGGCGGGGACCACCCGGACACGATCACCGCGGCGGCCAACCTCGCGGCCACCCTGCGGTCGTTGGGTGAGTACCCGGCGGCGCGGGAGATGGAGCAGGACGTGCTGGCCCGCTACCGGGAGGTGTTGGGTGAGGACCACCCGTCCACGATCACCGCGGCGGCGAATCTCGCAGCCTGGACAAATGATCACAACTAACCCACCGGAATTGACAGCCCGAACCAGCAGGCACCGCGCGCGATCAAGGACGCATCGGGTCAAGGGACGCGAGTACCGCAAGTTGCCGTCAAGGTCGACGCTTACGACCGATCACCGCACACCACCGCCACTAACCACCGGCGATGATCGATCGGAGTCGCGCGCACCGTCGCTAACCAGCGCGGTGGTCGCGGCACAGGGCCACACAGCGGGCGCTGAGACGGGCGAAGACACCCGCGCGGAGGGTGCGGCGGATACTCGTACCGCTGGCGGCGATCCGTCTTCCCGACATCGGGCGGAACTCGGCGACCCGAACGGGATGCTCGACGAGCACGGCCTCTCCCCGCCCGTGGGAGACCGCGCCGCCTGCGGGCGAACCGACGGGCGGAGACCGCGCGGCCCGCCGCGGTCTTGATCGGCTGTGGCGCCTCCTCCTCGCTTTATGCCTTGGCATCGCGGTCACGATCGAGTACGGCCAGCGCAATCGTTGCTGTCGAGCACGGCCATGACGTGTTCGAGCTGACGCAGCCCCGGCAGTAGCCGTCGTTCAGGCATCCATGGATGGCGAGCAACCGCTCGGCGCCGCCGGGTTGATTCGCGACGAAGGTCATCGCCTCGTCGATGCATTCGGCGACGTTGCGAAGTTTGCGCGCTCGGTCTGGCCCGGTCGGCGGAATCGGGAATGTCGATGGTGTCATTGCCCATGCCGCCGGGTACCGCGATAGGAGGCGCCGGGTGGGGTTAGGTAGAGTCCACTCCGGTCGAGGTTCGGTCTGCCACCTTTCATTCGGTGACGTGGAATACTGCCATCGCGTGGCTTGGTGCGCACGCGCTCATTCGGAACAGCGTTGTTCTGTGGCGTCGTCTCGCTGAACCAGTCGAAACCGGTTCGGGCCGGGAATGCCGCCGCGCATGGGGAGAATTGGTCGGGCGAGGCGCCCGGTTGACGTTGCGGCAGTGCTAGTGGCCGCGTTCGGCCACGCGGATTTCCAGGCATCGCAGTCCTTCGTCCCGTCTCCGGTGCCGCGACGCCTCGTCAGGAGCCCGTGTCGATCGGCCGCGCGATCCGGGGAGCCGGGCCGTTATGCGGCGCCGCCGTCCTCGTCGCGCGGCGGCGACCGATCCGAGGTCATCGCCGCTGCTATCGCGTGTTTGTCCTGCTCGTTGAGCACCAGCCGGACGCAGGGACGGCCGCGGGCGTCGATCGACGCCACGACCTGCGCAGGTGAGCCGGACGCCCAGCACGGCCAGCGCGTGCCGCACGAACGCAGCCATGTGCTGTGCGCGCCGGTAGGCGCGCACGAGCGCGCGCACGTCTGTCGCGCTCACCGGCCGCCACACGGCCTCGTCGTCGAAGCCGTCGCGACCAGCGTCGTTCGTCCCCACCACACGTCTCACCCCCGCTCGTTGTCGCAGCGGGGACGCCCGGCGCCGGGTTCGCCATTCGGCGATGCCGGACCGGCTGTCCCGGTACCATCGGGCACCGGGGTACGACTAGGGCTCCAAGCCGGGTCGTCCACCAACTGTCCAGGTGGGATGGGCGACCCGGCCCACGACCGAGCAGACCGCCGACCCGGGGGGCAGAGCGACGGCAACCCGCCCGACACCCGCCCGACTCGGCAGGGCATTTGCAGGGCAGACCGCGGTCTGGGCAGGGGGAGGCCGTGACACTGGGTGATGACCGCTACCCCGAGCGGCCGTGTGGGGAACGCCTACGGGAGTGGCGGGAGAAGACCAAGCGGTGGACACGGCTCGAACTTGCCGAACAGGTCGAGGCTCTGTCCTACAGACTGAAAGAGGCTCGCGGGAACCGGATCGACACACGCTTGATCTCCCGGTGGGAGAAGGGAGAGATCAGGCGTCCGCAGTCGGTGTACATGCGCATCCTGGCCCATCTGCGGGCGCCGACCCATCCGGACGCGGTGCACGACGGCAGTGCCGCGAGCCTTGAGAGGGTCGATGACGACGAGATGAAGCGGCGGCTGTTCCTCCGAAGTGCGGGCGCCGCGGTCGCTGCGGCAGTCGTGCTTCCCGGCGAGTCCTACGGTGGTCGCGCCGTTCCGGCGAAGGTCGACGCCGGAACGATCCGTGCCATCCGAGCGCCCGTCGATGACCTGTATATCCGGGACCAAGCCGTTGGTGGCGCTGTCCTCGCCCGCCATGCGTTGGCTCAGTACTATGACGCCCGGCACATGCTCGACGAGTCCGACTACAGTGAGAAAATCGGCAGAGACTTGATGTCGGTGGCGGGAGAACTGGCCGTCTGCGTAGGGTGGCTGAGCTACGATGCCGGTAATCAGAATGATGCGCGTCGGCTGTACAATGAGGCGTTCGTGCTCGCCGATCAGGCTGGCGATGGGCTGCTAGCGATTCAGGCGATTGAGAAGATGGCACAACAGGCGACCTTCATTGCCGGTCATGGCCGACACAAGGGTGCGGCGCGAGAGGCATTGCGGCTAGGCGCACGTCTAACGGACCTTGCACGCACAGAGTCGTCGTCGCGCCTCCACGCTCTCGCGGCTGCCCGTCAGGCAATTGCATTTGCGGCGTCAGGTTCTGAGGCTTATTCAGAACACCCAAGTCGATCTTCAGAGGTCGATCTTTAGGTCAGATTAGTCGATCGTGTCGACCGAACGCCCATGAGGTGTATTGCGACCCGTGGTCGGAATGCAGGATGGTTCGGTCGTGGTCATCTCGTTTCTCGGGTTGGCGGCGGATGATGGCCATACCGAGGGCATCGGTGACGAGCTCGGTACGCATGTTGTCGGCGATCGACCAGCCCACGACCAGCCGGGAATAGGTATCCCTTACTGCTGCGCAGTACACCTTGCCTTCGGTGGTGGGATGCTCGGTTATGTCGGTGATCCACAGCCGGTTCGGGGCGTCGACGGCGAACCGCCGGTTAACCAGGTCGGCGCCGGGCTGTGCCTCCGGGTCGCGGATGGTGCAGCCGTGGCGTCGGCGCCGGTAGAGGCCCTGGACGCCGGCCTCGCGCATCAACCGGGCGATGCGCTTGAGGTTCACCGGCAGACCGAGCCCGAGGACGAGCTCGGCATGCACCCGCGGGGAACCGTAGGTGCCGCACGATTCCTCGTGGATCTCCCGGATCTGTTTGAGCAGC
>JBOHEO010000268.1:0-5735 GCA_050701055.1 Pseudonocardia sp.
GAGCGGCCGCGACGGCGTCGGCCACCGCAAGGTTGATCCCCACCCCGCCTACCGGCGACATCGCGTGTGCCGCGTCGCCGATCAGCAGCAGCCCGGCGGAGTACCAGCGGCGCAGGCGCTCCAGCCGGACGTCGAGCAGCTTGACGTCGTCCCACGAGCCAAGCGCGTCGACCCGGTCGGCCAACCAGGGGAGCAGCCCGGCGAACCGCCGGCGCAGCTCCCCGATCCCGGCGGCCCGCAGCTGCGCGTCGGTGCCCTTGCGGATGAGGTAGGCGCACTGCCAGTAGTCGCCCCGGTCGATCATCACCGCGACGTGCCCGGTGGAGAACCGGCCCACACCGCCGGCCGGGTCGTCGGGGCGTCGGGGCAGGCGGAACCACCAGACGTCCATCGGCACGCCGAACGAGCGCGGCCGCAGGCCCGCCGCCGCCCGTACTGCGGAATGCCGGCCGTCGCAGGCCACGGTGAGTGCTGCCCGCAGCTCGTGTTCGGTGCCGTCCTCCCGGTTGCGGAAACGCACGCCGCTCACCCGGCCGCCCTCGCGGAGCAGCCCGATCACCTCGGCGTTGCGGCGCAGGGTGAAGGTCGGTTCTTCCTGGGCTGCGTCGGCGAGCAGGTCGAGGAAGTCCCACTGGGGGACCAGCGCGATGTGCTGGTGCGCTCCGGGCAAGCGGCGCATGTCGGCGACGTTGGCGCTGCCGCCGTCGAGCTGGACCTGCATCAGCTCCAGCCGGCGCTGTGGCAATGCGGCGAACTTCGCACCGAGGCCGAGCTCGTCGAGCAGGGTCAGC
Organism: Pseudonocardia sp.; assembly: GCA_050701055.1. Taxonomy (GTDB): domain Bacteria; phylum Actinomycetota; class Actinomycetes; order Mycobacteriales; family Pseudonocardiaceae; genus Pseudonocardia. The sequence continues at coordinate 792 of JBOHEO010000268.1, forward strand.
GTGGATGCATGGACGGTGTCGCCGCGGAAGTCGCGCAGGAAGTCGGCGTGCTTCTCGAGGACGGTGACGTGGACCCCGGCCCGGGCCATGAGCAGCCCGAGAACCATCCCGGCCGGACCGCCACCGACGACGAGGCAGGTGGTGCGCTCATTTTTCATCATACGTTGAAATATACCGCCGTCGACGTCTCAGGGCCAGTCCTTTCCCCGATACGCTGACCGCATCATGAGCACCTCTTCTCCGGTCCGGGTCCGGTTCTGCCCCTCACCGACCGGCACGCCCCATGTCGGCCTCATCCGCACAGCCCTGTTCAACTGGGCATTTGCGCGCCATGCCGGCGGCGCGTTCGTCTTTCGCATCGAGGACACCGACGCCAGCCGCGACTCCGCCGAGTCCTACGCCGCCCTGCTCGACGCCCTGCGGTGGCTCGGTCTGGACTGGGACGAGGGCCCCGAGGTCGGTGGCGAGCACGGGCCGTACCGGCAGAGCGAGCGTGGCCGGCTCTACGCCGATGCGCTGCGCCGGCTGGTGGAGGCGGGCGAGGTCTACGAGTCGTACTCGACCGCGGAGGAGGTCGAGGCCAGGCACCGGGCGGCCGGGCGTGACCCGAAGCTCGGGTACGACAGCGTCGACCGCGACCTCTCCGTCGCCGAGCGGGACGCATTCCGCGCGGAGGGTCGCGTACCCGTTCACCGACTCCGCATGCCCGACCGGGACATCACCTTCACCGACCTGGTGCGCGGCGAGATCACCTTCCGGGCCGGCACGGTGCCCGACTTCGTGCTCGCCCGCGGCGACGGTACCCCGCTCTACCCGCTGACCAACCCGCTCGACGACGCGCTGATGGGCATCACCCACGTGCTGCGCGGGGAGGATCTGCTCTCCTCCACCCCGCGCCAGATCGCGCTGTTCGAGGCCTTCGCCCGCGTCGGCATCGGCGCCGGCCCGCCCGTCTACGGACATCTGCCGCTCGTGACGGGGGAGGCACATCGCAAGCTCTCGAAACGTGACCCCCAGTCCAACCTCTTTCTGTACCGCGACCGCGGATTCGTCCCCGAGGGCCTGCTCAACTATCTCGCGCTGCTCGGCTGGGCGATCGCCGACGATCGGGACGTGTTCACGATGACCGAGATGGTCGCTGCTTTCGACATCTCCCGGGTGTCGGGAAATGCGGCGCGATTCGATCTGAAGAAGGCCGAGTCGATCAATTCGGCGCACGTTCGGGCACTTCCGCCCGAGGAGTTCGCCCGGCGGATGGAGCCGTATCTCGTCGCCGAGCTCATGGGCCGTCCGGAGATCGGGGGTACGCTCACCGACGACCAGCGCGTCCTGCTCGCCGCGGCCGCGCCACTGGTACAGGAACGCAGCGCCGTGCTGTCGGACGCCGCCAGGATGCTGAGGTTCCTGTTCGTGGCCGAGGACGACTTCGCCGTCGAGGAGGAGGCCGCTGCGAAGAACCTCGGCCCCGACGCGGCTTCCGTCCTCGATGCGGCGCTGAGCAGCCTCGATGCGATTCCGGAGTGGTGCGCCGCGGACATCGAGGGGGCGCTGAAGGCGTCACTGATCGACGGGCTCGGGCTCAAGCCGCGCAAGGCGTTCGCTCCGGTGCGGGTCGCGGTGAGCGGGCGCACGGTCTCGCCGCCGCTCTACGAGTCGATGGAGCTGCTCGGACGGGAGCGATCACTGCGGCGGCTGCGGGCCGGTGTGGAGCGTACCGGACGCCTCGGCTAAAGTGGTCGCTGCGGGACATGGAAGCTGGAGCGCTGCGATGCCAGAAGCACAGCCTGGTGGCTCGTGATCCTTGGGGTATGGTGTAATTGGCAGCACGGCTGATTCTGGTTCAGTCAGTCTAGGTTCGAGTCCTGGTACCCCAGCGGAAGTAGCATCATCGTTTCCATGGCCCCGTCGTCTAGCGGCCTAGGACGCCGCCCTCTCAAGGCGGTAGCGCGGGTTCAAATCCCGTCGGGGCTACAACCTCTGGTCTGGGCGAATGCCCAGGCCAGAGGTTTGCACACACCGATGTTCGGGCGCTGCCCGCGGCGAAGCTGGCTGCCGAGCTGCTGGAGCGCTTCTACGCCCGGTTGCAGCGGTGTCGGCAGTTGTGCATGGCCCGGCCGAACGGCGGGCCCGCCTGCCGGCCGCTGAGCAGCAGCACGGTCCGCAAGATTCACTTCCTGGTCAGCGCGACGCCAGGGCGGCAGGCACCCGACTGATCAGCCACCGCTTCCGCTCATCGTCCAGGCCAGCACCGAATTGACGCAGGTTTCGTTGCTCGGGGCGGTTTGCCGGTAGCTGGCGCTGACCTGGGTCGCCGTCCAGAGCCCGTTGATGACCGCCGAGCCGGTCGGCGTGAAGCTGACCTCGAACGCCGTGGGGCTGGGCCGGCCGTCACAGATGAAGCCCCCCCGGAAATCCTGTGTCCTGCCGCTGGCACGCCACGTCGCACCGTCACGGGCCAGCGTGACGGTGTCGGCCCAGGTGAGCTCGGTGGCCGTGCATTGGGTCGGGCAGCCACTGAATTGCGGCACCAACGTACGCTGGGTGCTGCGCGAGCAGTCCTCGAGCCCTTCACACTCCGACTGTGTGCCCGTCAGTGCATATGCGCCGTTGAGCCGGCCACTATCGGGCGTCTGGGCGACGTCCTCGGCCCCGGTCGTACCCGTGGGGCGACGGAACGGCTCTGCGGCGACGTCGACGAGGCCGAACTCGCGGATCGGCGCGGCCGACGGGCGCACCTCGACGATCCTCGCCGGCTCGAAACCCGCCCAGTTCGTGCCCCCGTAGTATGGGTCGGCGACAGGCTGCGCGACGGCAAGCGGTGCAGCGTCGGCACACCGGACGCGGGGCATGCCGCGGTCGTCGGCCAGCACCGCGGTCCCCGCCTGGAGAGTCGCCGGATACGGCTCGGCCCGGCCGCCGGAATACTCGTGCGCGGTAATCCGGGTGTCGGCACGAAGCCGGACCGGGGTGAGCGCAGCGACGAAGCCCGGCACGTCGGACGGACCGATCCCGAGCGGGGCGGCCCAGGCGCCGGTAAGCGGGGCATTCTCCTGCAACACGTTCTGCAGCTGCGCTCGGTTGCACCCGGCCGTCCCGCGGGTGTCCAGGTAAAGCCCCTCGACATCGCCGCTCGGGGTGCGACCCGACGGGATGTCGAGCGGCACCGTCGGCAGGTCGCTGCCACCGAGTGCGAGGTTCGGTCCAAACGGATTGGGGCCGGGGATGTTCGCCTCGAGAAGGGTGACGGTGCGCTGGGAACGCTCGTAGAAGTAGTAGCCCGCACCGGCAAGACCGACCGCGAGCGCGAGCACTGCGACGATCGCGACGATCTTTCGGGCTCGGCCGCGCCGGGCCGGTGGCTGCTGCCGGTCGGGCGGCGAGGTGGGGTACTGGCCGCCCGGGTACAGACCGACCCCGGGCCGGCTCGGGTCGTGCTCCGTCGGGTACTGGGGGGCCGGGTACTGCGGAGCCGGGTACTGCGGAGCCGGGTACTGGGGGGACGGGTACTGGGGGGACGGGTACTGCGGAGCCGGCGGGATGTCGGGCGGCGCCACCGGCGTCTCGCCGCCGACGGTCGGGTTGTCCCCCGCCTGACGGGGCGTGGGAATCTCGCGGCCGACGGCCGGTTCGCCTGTGTGGTCGCGCCCCGGTGACGATGGCTCCGGGTGCACGCCGCCGGGCTGCTGCGGCGGGACCTCCGCCGGATGCTCGTCGGGCCGGGTGCTCGCCGCCCGCAGCGTGGCCCAGGGATGGGCCGGCGCAACGTGCCTCCACCAGGGCCGGATCACCGCGGCCCGGCCGCGCAGCGCGTCCATTGCCGCCAGCACGATGCGGGCGAGCATCCGGTCGAGTCCCGACGCGCCGAACTGTGCTGCCGTCACCGCGAACCCCCTCAGGCGCGAACGATCACTTTCTGCACATGAACAGTCGGTGATCGCTCGATCGAGTATCACCTATCAAGAGAGGATTGCGCTACCGTTTGCCCTCCGCGAGCGTCGAGCTACCGGTTGATCTTCGGTGGTTTCCGGCGCTCGGATGGGCAACGGCTGGGCCGATGGACAGGATGCCGGCAGTTCGGGGTGTCTCCGCCACGACGGACCGGCTGCCATCAACGATGGCACCATCGGGGGTCGCGGTGACCTGCCAAGGTCACCGTTTCGGTACGGGGAGCCGCACGGGATGAGGCTCCGCGTTCCCTTTCGGCGATCATGACGCTGACGGCGTGCTGCAGACCCCGATGAACTTCTGCGGCGCGGCACACTGGCGGCCTTGGATGCTGAGCGGGGGTGGCGGCTTGGCGGCATTGACCCCACCGAAATTCCGGCACAGGCCACTACGTGGCATCGGCTTTGGAACGCGCGGCGGTGGACGTCGTTCAGGGGGGTGGGGTCGCCGGCTCGCTCGATTCCGACGTGGAGGTGGGCGTGCTCGTTGTCGGTGTTGTCGTCGTCGGTGCTGTGGACGTGGTGGACGGCGGCGTCGTCGACACGGGCGGCGGGATTGCGCGGGGAGTGGCCCTGGTGGACGGCGGCGCGTCGGGGACCGCCGGTACCTCGGTCGATGGCGGCGTGTCTGGTGCGGAGCTCGTCGCCGGCGCGACAGTTCGCGGCTGGCCGGTGCCGGTCTCGTCCTGCCCGCCGGAGAGCAGGAAGACCACGGTGAGCACCGCGGCGACCGCAGCCAGGCCCCCGACGGCCACCAGTACCGCCGGATTCCGTGAGTTGCGCGGGAGCTCCTCCGGTGAGGAGTTCCCTGGTGGGGCAACGGGTGGATCCTGGTGGACGGGATCCCGCCTTTGCGGCGGTCCGACGGGTGCTGCCGCGGGCTGCACCGGGCGGCTCACGCCCGGTTGCCCACCGGTCCGGGCGGCGCTCGGAGCCGCGTCGGAACCGGCTCCGACCGGGGAGCGAAGACCGCCGGCAGCGGCACCGCCGGCAGCGGCGC
>JBOHEO010000269.1:0-5719 GCA_050701055.1 Pseudonocardia sp.
AGGCGGGGGGAGGAAGTCCGAGAGGTTGCCACGGCCCCGCCGGAGCTGGCCGGCTGCCTCCAGCCGGTCGAGGATCGAGCCGGGTTCCTCGGCCGGGACCAGGTAGGCGACGAGTTTCCCGCGTTCGGTCACCGGCACGCGCTTGCCTGCCTTCGCCATGGCCACATAGCGAGAGGCGTGCTGGCGCAGCTCGCGGATGCCGATACTGTCGGGTTGCTCCACGGCCTCAAGGTAGCACACAGGTGCTACCTTGAGGTCTCAGTCTCAGGATCCCCTGGCGATCCACTCATCCAGGTGCGGCAGCTCGGCGCCGATCGTCGTGGAGCCGCCATGGCCGGTGCACACCGTCGTGTTCACCGGGCAGGGCGAGCAGCTTCTCCCGGATGGACTCGATGATCGTGTCGAAGCTGGAGTAAGACCGCCCGGTCGCCCCCGGCCCACCCCGTGAACAGCGGCGGCCCGCAGCTGGCGACATTCGCGATCACAGCGGCTTGACCAGGCCTGCGACGAGGGTGAACACGCCTCGGATGGTTACACTTCAAGCGCGCACAGCAACCGCCTCTGAACTTCGGTTGGCATCGATCGTCCCGAAGGAGACCGACATGGCCGCGCCCGACCCGATCTTCCCGACGACGGTGCTGCTGCCGCTGAGCGATCCTGGCGGGGTGCAGATGTCGATCCCGCACCGGCCTGGACGACTCCGCCCGTTCGTCGCCACCCTCGGCGTGCCCAGCGAGCTGGACGGCAAAAAGCACGACACGAGCGCCACCAAGTCGACGTACAGCACCAACAGCGTGACCATCAACGACGGCACGTCGGTCACTGACACGGTCGTCGACACCACTGTCGATGATTGAGGACGAGGCGTCGATCGCCGGTGTCGTGCTGGTCGTCACCACGCCGGGCGACGCGACCGCGGAGGCCGTGGAGGCCGAGCTGTACGCCATGTCGACGCCGACAGCCCGGATCGACCTGGGTGACTTTCCCGACCAACTGCGGATAGCCGTGCGGCACTCCGACGTCGGGTGGCGTGGCCGGCTGTGGACCGAGGATGTGTGCGTCGACGTCGACCGCATCCGGTCGGTGTACTACCGGCGGCCGACCCGGTTCCGGATGCCGGCCGGGCTCTCCGACGGCGACACGGCGTTCGCGATGGCCGAAGCGCGACTCGGATTCGGCGGCGCGCTCGCGACGCTGCACGCCATCTGGGTCAACCATCCGGCCAAAGTCGCAATGGCGGAGTACAAGCCGATGCAGCTGATGGTCGCCGCAGAATCGGGTATGGCAGTCCCGCGGACCATCATCACCAATGATCACGACGAGCTGAGTGCCTTCGCCGATTCCCTCCACGGGCCGGTGATCTGCAAGGCGTTCTCGTCTCTCGTGCTCAATGAGGGGCCGACCCCACAGACCGTTTACACGACGTTCATCGATGCGCACACCATCGACCCGCAGCAGCTTGCAGCTACGGCTCACCTCGTGCAGGAGTGGATTCCCAAGGCGTTCGAGGTTCGGGTGACGATGGTCGGCCGGACGCCATACGCTGCGGCCATCCATGCTGGCTCCGATGCCGGGCACGTGGACTGGCGCGCCGACTACGCGTCGTTGACCTACGAGCCGATCGACCTCCCACCAGACGTCGCCAAGAGTATTTGCCAGTATCTCGATGTGTTCGAGCTCAACTACGGTGCTTTCGACTTCGTGGTCGAGCCTGACGGTGCTTGGCGTTTCCTCGAGTGCAACCCGAACGGGCAATGGCTGTGGCTGGAGCACGAGATAGGCCTCCCGATCGCGCGGGCCCTCGCCACGCTGTTGACCGGCACCGGCCCGTGCTGAGCTGGCAAGAGATGGCCAGCGCCATGACCGATGGGCTGGCGGCCCAGGGGATCCTCGACCCTGCGTGGCGGGCAGCGTTCAGCGAAGTGCCGCGGCACGTCTTTGTCCCGAAGTTCTACAACCACGACGGCTCGACGGTCGACCGCGCCCACCCGGACCAGCATGAGGAGTGGATGGCCGCAGTGTACCGGGACGAGTCGCTGACGACCCAGCAGGTGACGATGCCGGGCACCGGTCTGGTCGTCCCGACCAGCTCGTCGACTCGGCCCAGCCTGATGGCCCGGATGCTTGGCTTGCTCGACGTCGCAGACGGTCAGTCCGTGCTGGAAATCGGGACCGGGACCGGCTACAACGCTGCGCTCCTCTCGCATCGGCTCGGCGCGGACCGCGTCGCCAGCATCGACATCGACCGCACTCTCGTCGAGTCGGCCGCCGCCGCGCTGAAGGAGGTCGGTTTCGAGCCCAGCCTGAGTACGGGCGACGGTACCAGTGGATTGCCGGACCGGGCCCCGTTCGACCGGGTGATCGCAACCTGTGCGGTGCCGCGGGTGCCGGTCGCTTGGGTGGACCAGCTAGCTGAGCGCGGAGTCATCGTCACCGACATCCGTGCCGAGACCAGCACGGCGCTGGCCACTCTCACCAAGGTCGGGTCGGACACTGCGCTCGGCCGGTTCCACGCCGTGCCCGGCCACTTCATGTGGCTGCGCCCGGAGGCCGGCAACCCGCTGCGCAACGGTGCCTTCGATTTCGTGTTCGACGTCCGCGGCGCGCGGGAGTCGCACACCGCGCTCGACCCGTCGATCCTCGACGATCCCAACTTCGGCTTCGCGCTGGCGCTCCACGTGCCGGACGTCACCGGCTCCTACCGGCGGCTCGATCCAGACGTGCGCATCCTGCGCACGGGCGACGGGTCCTGGGCGCAGGTCGAGGTCGCTACCCACCGCACGACGCAGGCCGGCGCCCGATCGGTGTGGGATGAGGTTGAGTGTGCGGCCAGGCAATGGTCGACGTTGGGCAAACCGCAGCGCTCACGCTTCGGCCTGACCGTCACGAGTCACGGGGGGCAGCAGATCTGGCTCGACCACCCCGACAACCAGATCCCCGGCTGATCGGGCTCATTCGGCCCGCCGGACCCGTGACAACCGAACCTCCTCAACCTGGAGTCCAGGCTCGGTGTGAGCTGCCCCGTGCGATCCACTCATCCAGGTGCGGCAGTAGACCTTCTATCACTTGCATCCGCCGACCTGCGTTCCGCGTAATCGATGTCGTCTAGAGATCCTGGCCGGATGAAGTCCGAGGTCAGGGCCGTTCGGGGGACAGCGCAGCCCGGGAACGCCTAGAGAAACGGGTGGTGAAGATATCCCCTGATCAGGGGTTTCTTTAGGGTGTGTGGTCTAGGGCGGTGTATGTGAAGACGACGGCGCGGAAGACCAGGAGCGGCCCGGTCCGCTACCTGCACCTGGCCCACAACGAGTGGGATCCGGTCGCCGGCCGGTCGGTCCCGAGGATCCTCTACGGGTTCGGGCGGGAGGACCAGCTCAACCGCGACGCCGTGAAGCGGCTGGTCGCCTCTCTGAGCCGGTTGCTGGACCCGGCCGACGCGCTGGGCGCGACTGCGGGCGCGGAGCTGACGTTCTGCGAGTCACGCCCCTACGGCGGCGCGTTCACCCTCGACGCGCTGTGGCGTCGCCTGGGCATCGACACCCTGATCGAGGCCGCGGACTCCGCGCCGCGCCGCCCGTGAGGTCGAGGTCACCGAGCGGGTGCTGTTCGGGCTGGTCGCCAACCGGGCGCTGGCCCCGTCCTCGAAGCTGGCCGCCGCGGACTGGATCACCAACGACGTGCACATCGACGGGCTGGCCCAGACCAGCGACGACGCCTGCTACCGGGCGATGGACTGGCTCCACGACGTGCGCGAACAGCTGGAGAAGGAGGTGTTCCACCAGGTCGCGAACCTGCTCAACCTCGAGGTCGACCTGCTGTTCTTCGACACCACCTCCACCTACTTCGAGCTCGACGACGCCGATCCCCCCGTCGCCCGCGACGAGCGGGGCCACCCGCTGCCCACCGAGGACGACACCGCGACCGACGCCGGCGGGACCGAGGGCGCCGGCGGGACCGAGGGTGACAGTGTCGGGTTCGGTACCTGGGGCAAGTCCAAGGACTCCCGCGACGACCTGCCCCAGATCGTGATCGGGATGGCGGTCACCCGCGACGGGATCCCGGTGCGGGTGTGGTGCTGGCCGGGCAACACCACCGACTCCGCGCTCATCGGCCAGGTCAAGGACGACATGCGGGACTGGACGCTGTCGCGGATCGTGTGGGTCGCCGACCGCGGGTTCTCCTCCGCGGCGAACCGCCGCTACCTGCGCCAAGGCGATCACCACTACATCATCGGGGAGAAGCTGCGCTCGGACTCCCCGGAGATCAAGGCGGCCCTGTCCCGGCAGGGCAGATACACCACCGTCGCGGCGAACATGCGGGTCAAGGAGGTCAAGGTCGCCGAGAACGAGCGGTTCGTGATCTGCCACAACCCCGAGGCCGCGCAGCGCGACGCCCACGTCCGCGCCGAACTCCTCGCCCGGCCGCGCGAGCTCATCGACGGGTCCGACGCCCTGACCGACCAGAAGCGCGGGGAGCTGGCCGGGCGGATCTGCACCAAGCCCGGCCTCAACCGGTTCCTGCGCACCACCAAGACCGGGAAGCTGCGCATCGACGCCGCGAAGGTCAAGACCGAGGCCAACCTCGACGGCAAGTACCCGCTGCGCAGCTCCGACCCCACCCTCTCCGCCGAGGACATCGCCGTGGGCTACAAGCAGCTCCTGGAGGTCGAGCGCGGCTGGCGGGACATGAAGTCGGTTCTCGACCTGCGCCCGGTCCACCACCGCCTCGAAGACCGCATCCGCGCCCACGTGATCCTGTGCTGGCTCGCGCTGCTGCTCATCCGCATCATCGAGACCACCACCGGCCAGACCTGGCACCACATCCGCCGCCACCTCGACCGGCTCCACGTCGGCACCTTCACCGGCCCCGCCGGCCTGTTCCGCCAACGCACCGAGCTGTCCAAGCCCCAACGCGACCTGCTCGCCAAGCTCGACATCCCCCCGCCCAAGCAGATGGTCGAAATCGCCCCCGCAAGCCGCTGACCAGCACCAACCCCACCACATAGAGACACACGTCCATCGCGTGTCTCGTCGTGTTCCCCCAGGTCAAACCCTAGATCAAGTCCTCTATCCTGTCTGAATTGTGCGGAACGCAGGTATGGACACGAACAGTAGTACGGACATCTTTACTCGGGGCACGATGAGTTCAGCCGACATCCGCCTGTCCCGACATCCCCCGCCTGTCCCAGTGGAGGAACCTTTTCGAACGCCGTGCGGCCCCAGCGATTCTGCGACACCGGATCCGTCTGATCCGCGCCGAACCGGTCCGCCTTGATCAGCCAGCCACCGCAACCCCCTCAGTGGAAGGTCTGCGCCGGGGCCGAGGCGGCGTGTCGTGGGGATGACCGACATCGAAGCGGAGCCAGGCGCACCCCAGGCAGAAAACCTCACCCCACCCCGTTAGACATTCGATGACGGGTGTGTGTAGTCTCCTCCGCGTCAACGAAGAGGTTCAGAGGCACGGGAGATGACGTAACTACCCGTGGAGCACCACCAGCAAGACGCACCATCGAGGAGAAGGGAAGCAGCTCGCGCAGTCAGGCCACTCGGATTCATGTTCCGGGTGGGTGCCGCCTCGTCAAAACGAAAGGTGATTTTCGGTTACTACGCAGATGCGATACCCCCCGCAGGAGCGTTGTGTCCGATCTCTGCGGGGCGAGGAACCGACGTTGAGTCGGTTGATCGTGTGAAGTGCTAACCCTGGGGCCCCGGTGCAAGAT
>JBOHEO010000270.1:0-5715 GCA_050701055.1 Pseudonocardia sp.
ACCTCGGCCAGGTGGAGTTCCGCGAGTCGAACAACGACCGCGCCCGGGAGCTGTTCGGCCAGGCACTGCCGCTCTACCAGCGAGTCGGCGCGGTGCTGGGCGAGGCCAACTGCCTGAGCAACCTCGGCCAGGTGGAGTTCCGCGAGTCGAACAACGACCGCGCCCGGGAGCTGTTCGGCCAGGCACTGCCGCTCTACCAGCAGATACGAGACCGCTACTCCCAAGCCGTGGCTCACGCGTGGCTCGCAGCCACAACCAGCGGCGAGCAAAGAGGCAAGCACTGCATCCAACTGAACAGACTTGCCACCGAACTCAACCTCAAGGGATTCCGCGAATCCTTGCGTTCAATATCTGGATGCTGAGAACCGTGTTGATCTGGCACCGCCAAGAAGCAGGCGCGCCGGCGCTCACCACTTGTGGGAAAACGAGGCCAAGCTGCACAGATCCTGCCCGGCCGTCTTCCCCACCGCCGGTCGCCGGGTTGCAGTAAGACGCAGCGACCGACTGCGGACCCGGCCGCGCCAGCGGTTATCCACAGGTTGCGCGAAACACCCACGGCGCGGGACTGGCACGGTCACGATCTCCTCCATGACCACACTCAACGCCCACAACGCCCCGCCCCTGCTCACCGACGCCGACGTGCACGAGCGGGTACGCGCGCTCGTCGGCCCGGCGACCACCGACCGCCAGCTCTGGATCATGTTCGTGGACGGCGACAACCGGCAGGCCCCGGTGCTCATGCCGATCTCCCAGGTGCCTCGGGAGCCCGAGCCGCGAACGCTGCGCAACCTCGGCAAGGTGCTCGCCGGCGTCTGCCCCGACCTGGCAACCGATGCGGGCCCCGGCTCGGTGATCCTCACCCTGGAGCGCCGGGGCCTCGACGGGGTGCTGCCCACCGACCGGACCTGGGCGGACGCCCTCAGCGAGACCTGCGCGGAAGCCGAAGTTACGTTGCGCGGGATCTACATGAGCACCGAACGGGGAGTACGGCGGCTGAGCGACCAGAGATGAACCGGGCGGGGTCCTGAGCACCGCTCTGATAGCGGAGGTAATACTCAACCCAGCTGGATCTCATCCTCGGCCTCAGTGAGTGCCCTCATCCGGGCCCGTAGTTGAGCGTACAACGGCTCGGCAGACTCGTCAGCCTCCAAGACAATTGCCAAGCCGTAGCGCTGGACCGGATCGCCAGTCGACCAACGGCTGGTGCAGCGCACGGCCAGGACGATCTCGGTGTCCCGAAACTCAGGATCCCAGCGCCGCTGGTAGTGCCGGGACCCGAGTTGGTTGGCACCACGACATCGCACCTGGTCGGCCGGGTCCAGCGCTATAGTGTTGCGGGCCGGAAACGTCGGCGCCTGCTCATCCTCGCCGGTACCCTCATGTGCGGCGAAGCGACGGCGGACCTCGGCGATCGGGACTCCGCGGTACGCGAACACCGAGATGCGATTGGCCATGTAGGTCACGCGCGTGGCACGGACCGGCGAATCGTGGGCGATCGCAACCCGAATCCAGGTGTGTCCGCCGCCGAAGAAGGAGCGGGGCACAGGTACAGCGTAGAAATGCACCTCGTCCACGTTGATCCGGCTATCCGCAAGTAGCACGGCACGGTGATCCGATGACGCTTCAGCCCGCTCCGCGTCGACCGTACCGAAGCCAGCCAGCCTGCGGTGCGCGTCCGCGCGGTCACTGCGCTTGCCCTCGGTGAACACTTCTCGAACGGGCGTCGCCGACGCGAGCACGAGGGCCCGCACCGCGTTGGCCGACAGCGTCGGGTAGCGGAGCAGCACCCGAAGCGCGGCGTGCGTCACGAGCGGGGCAGCGAAGCTGGTCCCCGCGCCGTCGGCCAGGAGCTGGTCAGGCTGCGTGCCGCCGGCACCAACAACACTCGTATCCGGGGACGGAACGATCCGGCTGCCTCCACGATCAAAGCAGTACGAGCCGCCTGGTGCGACGAGTTCGGGCTTGATGCTGCGTTCGATCCCGGGGCCAACTCGGCTGAACGGGCTCGTCGCACCGGGATTGCCCATCGGTATGCGGTCTACCACCGACTGGTGGCCACGAACACCCTGCCCGGTAGCACCGACAGTCGCGCCGACCGTGAGGGCAAGCGCCGCCATCGCGGGCGGAGCAAGCCCAGCGGCTGCTGACGGAGCGAGCGTTGGTTGGTCATCACCGAGCAGCCAGCGCGGGTACTCGGTGACGATCTCGGCGACACGCGGGAAGGCGTCTCGTGAGAGGTTGCCGCTGCTGATCACTACGACCATGTCGTGCTGACGGGCGAGCTCGTCGACGACCGCGGCCACCGGCACTGGTCCAGGTGGACGGTAGGGATGACGTCCGTCCCCGAGTGACAGGTTCACGACTCGTGCCCCGCGAGCCCCCGCCATATCCAGCGCCCGGGCCACATCCTCTTGCCAGATCCGGTCGTCGGAGAAACTGCAGTCACAGTCCAGCACCCGAATGCTGATCATCCGGCCGACGGCACGCACAGGGTGCCGAGCGCGGATTCTCTCCTCCAGCGAGCCATAGAGCGCGAGACTGGCCACCATCGTTCCGTGGCCGCTCTCGTCGGTGATGGCGTCAAGGGTGCCGAACGACAGCATGTCGACAACTGCCGGTCGTAACAGGGGGTGCTCCGAGCGGACCCCTGAATCGATCACTGCAAGAAGCGGAGCATCGCGTGCCGGAGCCAATACATCGGGCAGCGAGGTAGCGCCGGCGCGGTTGACCTCAACATGGCTCAATACCGGGCGAGGAAGGCGACTGATCCGCCGCACCCGCGTGGTGTCGGCGATCTGCTCCACTACGGCTGCGGGCACGTCCGCGCGGATCATCGAAAAGCCGACGACAGGCCGACAGCTCCGGTCGATGACCACGCCCACTCGTGCGACAGCCTTGAGGACTTCCTCGAAGCGCCGGCGAGCCTCCGGCTCGTCTTCCGGGCACCAACATTCAATGTCCAGTCGCATGATCTGGTCCGGCGCTGACAGCAAGCCTTCCCGTAGATCATTATCGATGACGTCGTCCGGCCTGAGCTCGCGAACTTCGGTGATCGCGTCGAAGATCCGCAGAAACGGCGGGCTCTGCTTGCCGGCCGGCGGTCCGGCGGAGTACCGGTCAAGATCGCTCAAGAACCGCGTGAGCTCCGGGTCGGAAGCGAATACCACCATCGCGGTGTCATCGGTGGCCTCCAGGACGAAGAGTCCACGAGGCCCCATGGCATCGGGGTCGATGGGCCTGTTCAGCTCCAGGATGAGGACCAGCTCTGGCTCGACCCCGAGGACCGTGATGCGTCTGCAGTGTCGAAGACGGATCTGGGTCGCTTGTCCTCGAAGGTCAGCAGCGTGCCGCCGATAGTCCGGATGATGAGGGACCCCGAAGGCACGAGGAGCACGTCGACGTGGCTCGGGAGCAAGGGCGGCGGTCAGTTCAAGGTGGGCGTGGGCGTGCCGGGGAAAAAGCGACCACTGCTCACCGGTTCCGGCCATCATCAGAGCTTAGGTGCTCGAGACGTTTGATTGATCTCTTCGCTGGCTCGACCCGAAGAGTCCGTTACGGCGTTGCCCCACGCCGGACGCGCATCCGGGTGACAGCGGCCTCGAATACCTGCTCCGTCAGCACGCCGTCCGCGAGCACCGCACCGCGAAGGGCGTCGAAGCAGGCGAGCTCGATCTCCGCCGGGGAGAACTCCTGCATCTGCGCACCCCAATCCTCGACGTCGAACGTTCGGCCCATCGATCGCAGCCTGAGCTCGATGAGCTCGACCACCTGATGAACGTCGAGGACGCCGAAGGTGACGATCTCATCGAAGCGCCGCCAGAGGGCGCTGTCGACGAGCTCAGGATGGTTCGATGTCGCGACCACGAGGGACTCACCTCGCACGTCCTCGAGGAGCTGCAGCACGGTAGCCGCCACCCGGCGCAGCTCGCCATGATCACCGGTCTGGGATCGCTCCTGGCCGAGAACATCGAATTCGTCGAAGAGCAGCACGCATGGCACCTGCTCGGCGAATCGGATGACAGCCTCGATATTGCGGGCCGTCTCACCGAGAAATGACGACGTCAGCGCCGCGAGTGAGGCTACCGCGATGGGCAGGCTGAGTTCGGCGGCGATGGCATGCGCGCTCACGCTCTTGCCGGTGCCAGGCGGTCCGAGGAGAAGCAATCGCTGCCGTGGACGCAGCCCGTGGTCGAGGAGTGCACCCCGGCGGAGACTTTCTTCGATCACCGCCAGGAGTACGGCGCGAGTATCCGCCGCGATGACCACCTCATCGAACGTGCGAACCGGCTTGACCAGACGGAGCAGTGGCTGGTCGTCACGGCCACGAGGTACCGGACGCAACGTCACCGGCGGTAGGCCGCCAGCGCTCGCGCCGTGGTCGAGTTCGCGCTCGAGGTCTGCCGCAAGTGTTCGATGGTTCCTCTGCCGCTCGGCAGCAACGATGTCGGCCGCCACTTGGCGGAATGTGGCGTCGTCACCTCGAGCGTAAGCAGCAAACAAGCGCTTCAAGACATGCCCGCTAGCCATCTACCCTCCCGTCCAAACTAGGTGGCCGCGCAGCCGATCCATCGGCACCATCTTTACCCTCGAGCCCTTCTTCTTCAACGGTCGCAACATCCACGAGGTTAGCTGAACATAATTCGAACACATGTTCTATCCGATGACAAGGCACCTTCTTCAGAGGAGCTGTCAGACTCACACCCATGACCCCCGACCTGGAGCCCGTCCGCCGCCTCGCCGCACAGGAGCACGGCCTGGCCACTATCAGTGTCGTGCGGGCGGACGGCACCCCGCACGCGTCACTGGTCAACGCGGGCGTGCTCAACCACCCTGGTAGCGGTCACCCGGTCGTCGGCTACGTCACCTACGGCCTGGTCAAGCTCCGCAACCTGCGGGTGCGCCCGGCCACCTCGATCGTCTGGCGATCGGGGTGGCGATGGGTCGGCGTCGACGGCGACAGCGAGCTGATCGGCCCGGACGACCCCGCCGAGGGCATCGACGCGGAAGGACTTCGGCTGCTGTTGCGCGGGGTCTTCAGCGCCGCGGGCGGCACGCACGACGACTGGGACGCCTACGACCAGGCGATGCGTGACGAGGGGTCGCGTCGTGGTGCTGGTGGAGCCGCGACGGGTTTACGGCAACTCCTGATCGGAGCGCGCTGATGGCGCAGACCTTCCCCACCGAGGACGGCACGATCTAACGCTGCCCGCGTCAACCGGCGGTGTGCCATTCGCCACAGCGAGTCCGGAGATTTTCACGCCAACGCATAGGACGCCAATTTCTCATCGAGTGTCTTGATCGCCTCAGTCGTTCCCCACGTCTTCATCTGGATGCGTGTCGCCAGGATTTCCTTCACCAACCGTGCTGAGCGATTTCGGGCCGCGAGTTCGGCAGCCTCACTAAGCACCCGTGCGGATTCTTCTATCTCGCGACATTGCAGGTGTGCGGCGCTGAGCCCGAGCCTGGCGTAGGCATAAGAATCGGCGCGGGATGTGTCGTAGAGTTCCAGCCCTTCGCTGGCACGAACGGCCGCTTCCCGGGGGTGACCTAGTTGCAGCAGGCAGTGGCTCTCCCGAATAGCAATAATTCCCTCGTCGTACCAGTATACCGGCGATTCTGGATAGCCGGTTCGGGTTGACATCGATAAGATTTTCTTGGCGTCTTCGAACTTACCCATGCAAGCATCTCGCTGGCCGTCAACCGCGTAGGCGTAAG
>JBOHEO010000271.1:0-5652 GCA_050701055.1 Pseudonocardia sp.
GATCCAGAGACAGCCGAGGATCGACAGGATAGGGACCACCGGGTAGCCCGGGACCGTGAAGCCGCGGGGGAGGTCCGGCGCGGTCCGTCGAAGGATGATCACACTGATCGAGACGACGAGGAACGCCACCAGCGTGCCGATGCTCGTCATCTCGGCCAGGAACTCGATCGGCAGTAGCCCGGCCAGCAGCCCCACCACGACGGCGACGACGATCGTGTTGTTCACCGGCGTCCGCGTTCGCGGGTTCACTCTGCGGAACAGCGGCGGCAGCAACCCGTCCCGGCCGATGGCGAACAGGATGCGGGTCTGCCCGTAGATCGTCACCAGGGTGACGCTGAAGATCGAGATGACCGCGCCGGCGGCGAGCACGCTACCCGGCCAGGCGGCGCCGGTGACGTTCTGCAGGATCGCCGCGAGCCCCGCCTCCTGACCCTCGAACTGCGCAGCCGGCTGCGCCCCGACCGCGACCACGGCGACCGCAAGGTAGACCAGCGTCACCGCGGCGAGCGCGATGAGGATCGCCAGCGGCATCGTCCGACGCGGGTTCCTGACCTCCTCGCCCGCGGTCGAGACGGCGTCCAGCCCGATGTAGGCGAAGAAGATGACGCCGGTCGCCGAGGTGATCCCGGCCAGCCCGAACGGGGCGAACTCGGCGAAGTTGTCGGAGTTCCAGCCGGAGAAGCCGACGACGACGAACAGCACGAGCACGCCGACCTTGATCAGTACCATCACCGCGTTGACCCGCGCCGACTCGCTCGTGCCGCGGATCAGCAGCAGCGCGCAGAGCGCCACGAGCACGACCGCGGGCAGGTTGAAGACCCCGCCCCCCTCCGGTGACCGGGAAAGCACGTCGGGGATCTGGAAGCCGAAGAGGTTGCCCAGCAGCTGGTTGAGATACTCCGACCAGCCGACGGCGACCGCGGCGGAGGACACCCCGTACTCCAGCAGCAGGCACGCCGCGACCCCCATGGCGACGACCTCGCCCAGGGTCGCGTAGGCGTAGGAGTAGGACGACCCGGACACGGGCACGGCGCTCGCCAGTTCGGCGTAGCAGAGCGCCGTCAGGCCCGCGACCGCGGCGGCGATGACGAACGACCAGATGACGGCGGGCCCGGCGACCGGTACGGACTGGGACAGCACGAAGAAGATCCCGGTACCGATCGTCGCACCGATGCCGATCATGGAGAGCTGGAACAACCCCACGGACCGGGCCAGCTCACCGCCACCCGAGTCGGCGCCGGACTCGGCGGACATCGCCGCCACCGGCTTGCGGCGGAAGGCCTGCTGGAGCAGTGTCGCCACGATTCCTCCTCCTGGTCGGTCGCTGTCCGGCCGGTCTGCCGGGCACGAGCCCTCGAATGCGGCGGATCTTGAGCAGCAGCAGGGCGAGCAGGCCCAGGACGAGCACCACGAGGCCGCCGTCGAAGATCGTGGTCAGCGCATCAAGGAGCTCGCGGTTCGACGTGCTGTTGACACGGCCGCCGATCTGGTCGGTGGACACCGGGAGTGGGTCTTCCGGCGGCTGTGATCTCACTGGCCGAGCAGACCGTTCTTTCGGATCACCGGGTACAGGCTACTTCTTCGACTTCGCCTTCCTGCTCTTCGCGGGCTTCGCGCTCTTGTCGGGCTTCGCGGCCGGCTTGACCGCCTTCACGGCGAACGGTGCGCTGACCTTCGCCTTGACCGCCTTCCCGGTCGAGTCCGCCGGAGGCGGTTTCCCCGGGCGCGATTTCTCAGTGGACGGTTCGTCCGCGGGCACCGTGACCGGCACGGCCCTGGGCCAAGGCCGCTTCACCGGCTTGTGCGCAGGCTCGGGCTCGGCGACCACGGCCTCGGACCCCGGCTCCGCGACCACTGTGACGCCGGGCTCGGCCGGGACGGTCGCCGACTCGGCCGGAGCGGTGGCCACAATGGGCCGCGGCCGGGGCACCGACGCGACGCGCGGTGCTCCGGCGCCGCTTACAGCGCTGCGGAAGGCGGCGCCGGGACGGAAAGCGGGCACGTTGGTGGCCGGTACGTCCACCGTCTCCCCGGTGCGCGGATTACGGGCCACCCGGGCGGCGCGCGCCCGGCTCTCGAACACCCCGAACCCGGTCAGGGTGACCGGCTCCCCGGTACCGACGGTGTCCACGATCGTCTCGAGCAGCCCGTCGACCGCGATCGCCGCGGTGCGCCGGTCGCCGATGCGCACCGCGAGCGCGTCCACGAGCTGGGATTTGTTCACGGAACGAAACGGTAGACGCTGCTCAGAGGGTTGCGCCAGCCACCACGCGCTGTGGATGTCCTGCCGAGTAACGGATCCAGCACCCGAGAAACTGTCGGGTGCCCAGTACCACACTGGGACGTTGCCAGCCGGTTCGTGGCGAGCTTGGTATCGCTCGGGTTCGATGGCGACCCTGGTGCAGCCATCGTGTGCCACGAAAGCAACCGAATCTGCCGTGTACCACGGTGAGGCTCCGCGAAGGCGCGCTGGTCTCCGTCCGACCCGGCGCCGGGTCTCAGCTCTGCGCTGCGACGGTGGTGGGCAGTCGGGCCGGCCGGGCCGCCTCGAACGCGGCGATGTCGTCGGCGTGCCGCAGGGTGAGCCCGATGTCGTCGAGCCCCTCCAGCAGCCGCCAGCGGGTGTAGTCGTCGATCTCGAACGGGACCGTGAGGTCGCGCGCCCGCACCGTCTTCTCGGTGAGATCGACCGTGATCTTCGTGCCCGGCTCGTTCTCCAGCAGCTCCCACAGCAGCTCGACGTCGGGCTGGGTCACCTGCGCGGCGACCAGGCCCTGCTTGGCGGAGTTGCCGCGGAAGATGTCGGCGAACCGCGAGGAGATGACCACCCGGAACCCGTAGTTCATCAGCGCCCACACGGCGTGTTCGCGCGAGGAGCCGGTGCCGAAGTCCCGCCCGGCCACGAGCACCGAGCCCCGGGAGAAGGGCTCCTGGTTGAGGATGAAGCTCTCGTCGCCCCGCCAGGCCGAGAACAGCCCGTCCTCGAACCCGGTGCGGGTGACCCGCTTGAGATAGACCGCCGGGATGATCTGATCGGTGTCCACGTTGGACCGGCGCAGCGGGACGCCGATCCCGGTGTGGGTGCTGAACGACTCCATCAGTCCAGATCCTCCGGTGAGCTCAAGGTGCCGCGCACGGCCGTCGCGGCGGCGACCAGCGGGGAGACGAGGTGGGTGCGGCCGCCCTTGCCCTGGCGGCCCTCGAAGTTGCGGTTGGACGTCGACGCGCTGCGCTCGCCCGGGGCGAGCTGGTCGGGGTTCATCCCCAGACACATCGAGCACCCGGCGGAGCGCCACTCCGCGCCGGCATCGCGGAAGACCTTGTCCAGGCCCTCCTCCTCGGCCTGGAAGCGCACCCGCATCGAGCCGGGGACCACGAGCATCCGGACGCTGTCGGCGACCTGGCGACCGCTGATCACGGCGGCGGCGGCGCGGAGGTCCTCGATCCGGCCGTTGGTGCAGGAGCCGACGAACACGGTGTCGACGGCGACCTCCCGCAGCGGCGTGCCGGCCGTGAGACCCATGTAGGTCAGCGCCTTCTCCGCGGCGACCCGCTCGTCATCGTCGACGATTCCGGCCGGGTCCGGCACGTCCGACCCGAGCGGAAGGCCCTGGCCAGGGTTGGTGCCCCAGGTGACGAACGGGGTGAGCGCGTCGGCGTCGATGTCGACCTCCGCATCGAACACGGCGTCGTCGTCGGTGCCCAGCGCTCGCCACTGGGCGACCGCGGCTTCCCAGTCGGCGCCGCGTGGGGCGTGGTCGCGCCCCCGCAGGTACGCGAACGTCGTGTCGTCGGGTGCGATCATGCCGGCCCGAGCCCCGGCCTCGATCGACATGTTGCAGATCGTCATCCGGGCCTCCATCGAGAGGTTCTCGATGACGTTGCCGCGGTACTCCAGCACGTAGCCCTGCCCGCCGCCGGTGCCGATCTGGGCGATCATCGCGAGCACGACGTCCTTGCTCGTGACGCCCTCGCCCAGCGTGCCGTCGGCGCTGTTGACGTTGATCGCCATCGTCTTGAACCGCTTGAGCGGCAACGTCTGGGTGGCGAGCACGTGCTCCACCTCGGACGTTCCGATGCCAAGGGCCAGCGCGCCGAACGCGCCGTGCGTCGAGGTGTGGCTGTCCCCGCACACGACCGTCAGCCCCGGCTGGGTGAGCCCGAGCTGCGGGCCGACCACGTGCACGATGCCCTGCTCGGCGTGGTTCATCGGGTAGAGCGGCACGCCGAACTCGGCACAGTTGCGCCGCAGCGTCTCCACCTGCGTACGCGACACCGGGTCGGCGATCGGTTGGTCGACGTCAGTGGTCGGGACGTTGTGATCCTCGGTGGCGAGCGTCAGGTCGGGCCGGCGCACCGGGCGGCCGGCGAGGCGGAGCCCGTCGAACGCCTGCGGGCTCGTGACCTCGTGCACCAGGTGGAGATCGATGTAGAGCAGATCTGGCTCCGCCCCCTCACCCCTGCGCACCAGGTGGATGTCCCAGACCTTCTCGGCCAGCGTGCGTGCCACGGCCGTCTCCTCCTCGTCTCGGTAGCGGCGTACTCGACATCCCAAATCCTGGGAAGCTAGTATCGAACCGTGAGACAGCATAGCTCGTCCGGTGCTCACAGCGGTATCGGAGTGCTCGACAAAGCCGTCGGGGTCCTTCGGGCCGCGGCCGCCGAGCCGTGCGGACTCGCCGAGCTCTGCCAGCGGACCGGACTCCCCCGGGCCACCGCCCACCGGCTCGCGGTCGGCCTGGAGGTGCACGGCCTGCTGCACCGGGGCTCCGACGGACGCTGGCGTCCCGGCCCGGCGCTCACCGAGCTCGCCACCGGCGGTGTCGATCCCCTGCTGGAGGCCGCGGCCGCCGTCCTCCCCCGGTTGCGCGACATCACCGGCGAGAGCGTCCAGCTCTACCGCCGCGAGGGCAGCCACCGCATCTGCATCGCCGCGGCTGAACCCGCCAGCGGCCTGCGGGACACCGTCCCGGTGGGCACCCGGTTACCGATGACCGCCGGCTCCGGGGCCAAGGTGCTCGCCGCGTGGGCCGAGCCCGCCGTGCAACGGACCGTGCTCACCGACGCCACCTTCAGCGATCGGGTGCTGCTCGACGTCCGGCGCCGCGGCTGGGCGCAGAGCATCGCCGAACGTGAGTCGGGCGTCGCGAGCGTGTCCGCGCCGGTCCGCGACACCGCCGGGCGGGTCGTCGCGGCCGTCTCGGTGTCCGGACCGGTGGACCGCATCGGCCGCCGCCCGGGCGGCCGGTGGGCGACCGACCTGCTGGCCGCGGCCGAGGCACTGCACCACCGGCTCTGAGCCCGCAGGGGGTCAGCCGAATCCGCGGTGTCGGACCGGATCGTTAACGTGAGCCCCGACCGGCTCCATGCATACGCAGAGCAGGCCCTCCGCACCAGACGGGTTGATCATGAGTTACTTGCTCGGAATCGACGTGGGCACCACCCGTACCGCGGCCGCGATCGGACGGATGGGCGCCAACCCGGGCGAGCTCGAGATGGTCAACCTGGGCGACCGGGCCAGCTCGGTTCCCTCGGTGTTGTTCCTGGGTGTGGATGGTTCGGTGTTGGTGGGTGAGGTTGCGGAGCGTCGGGCGGTGACGGATCCGGATCGGGTGGTGCGGGAGTTCAAGCGGCGGTTGGGGGATCCGACGC
>JBOHEO010000272.1:0-5619 GCA_050701055.1 Pseudonocardia sp.
CCCGGTCGTCCGCCTCGGCCGGCCGCTCGCTGACGGTGACCATGCCGGTGATCCGGGCCGTCTTGGGTCGTGACGTGCCCCGTGGCCTGCGGTGCACACGCCCGGTCCGCAACGCGAGCCGCAGCTGCGTCGCGCGCTCCCCACGCGCCTGGACGAACAACGTCTCATCAATCGTCTCGTACGACACACGCATCACCAGATCGTCAGGAAAATCAAACACAAGCCTCGTCGCGATCTGCTGCGACGACCATTCCTTCCGCAGACCGCCCGCGACCGTATCATGCAAGAGCGTGTTCTTCTCCAACGTCCGTTCCTTGGGCCGCGTGCGCATCACCCCGGCTCGTTCCGCCGCAGCACACGCCCGATAGTCTTCTCGGCCACCGTTCCGACGGACCTCGCGAGCGATGACCGAGTGATACCGACCCAGCCTGAGGCCGATCTCACGAAACGATTCGTTTCGTGCAACTCCAATCATGATTGCGTCACGCTCATCGTCGATCAGTTCATTCCCACTTGCCACGTACATCGCTCCACGGGTCATGATTCCATCATGATCATACCCGGTGGTGCTCTGACCAGTTGAGACCAAGCTTAGACGGCTTGGACGGTGAGGTCACCAACCTCGTGCCGCCCATCGTCGATGTGACTCCCAGCGGCAACTACATCATCCAAGGCAAGCGGGTCACCGACGCTGAGGCGCTAGGCCAGATGAGCATCCCGGACCACGAAACGTGCGTGCATGTGGCAAAGTCGGCGGTCATGTCACTTTTGGTGGGAGGGTAAACATTGGAGCTAATCCCAGAAAAGAGTCGAGACCAGTTCCTTACGACGTTTCAGCGCGAGGCCGTGCACCTGGAAATGCGGGACATCTACGCCACGAACATCGAAAAGGACCGGTTCGACACCTGGCTTCGCGGCGAACCACTGGACCCCGATGCAGAAGCACAATGGTGGCGACCCTGGTTTGAGTTGATGCGGCGCCACAATGAAGCCGGTAAGACGCTGCGACGGCTCCGTATCGTGTCTGAGCCGGTCACTGACTACATCCGGTTTGAGTGGCTGGATGCGGTGCAACTTGTACGCGCCGGTGAAGACGTTCGATGGCTACCCCGACGAAACACCTCCACGCTCCTGCTGCCGGGCAATGACTTTTGGATGTTCGACCGCCAGACCGTCGCGTTCACGCACTTTTCCGGTGGCGGGCATGTTCTCGACCATGACGTGACGACCGACCCTGACGTTGTTGCTACATGCGCGGCAGCGTTCGAGGCCGCGTGGAATGTCGCTATCCCGCACGCCGAGTACACGCCGCCCTAAAGGTGTCCATCACTCCCGTTAAACAGGCCCGCCAGGCGCTTGGAGCCCGCCTGCGAGAGATACGTACCGAGGCAAACCTCACGGGCCGGGCGCTCGCCGACGTGTGCGAGTGGCATTTCACGAAGGTAAGCAAACTCGAACACGGCGCCCAAGCCCCCAGCGAACACGACATCAAAACGTGGGGCCGAGCCTGCAACGCCGAAGATCAGTTACCCGATCTCATCGCCACAGTGCGCGCCATCGAGTCGATGTATATCGAGTGGCAGCGCCACATGCGTGCCGGACTGAAACATTCCCAAACGACGTCCGTGCCACTATATGAGCGAACGAAACTGTTCCGCGGCTATGAAAACACCGTGATACCCGGACTGTTCCACACCGCCGAATACGCCGCCGCGATCTTAAGATTCTGGAACACGTTTCTCGACCTACCCGACGATGTGGACGACGCCATCGCTATCCGAATGGCACGGCAACACGTCCTCTACACCGGACACCGACGCTTCTCATTCGTGTTAGAAGAACAAACCCTATACACACGCGTAGGCGATACCGACGTGATGGCGGGACAACTCGACCGCCTCCTGGCCGTCATGTCCTTATCACGCGTAAGCCTGGGCATCATCCCAGCCGCAGGCCAACGGCACTGCCTCACCCAAGGAAGCTTCTGGATATTCGACGAAGAACGAGTGCAAACCGAAAGTGTCTCCGCCGGACTCGACATCACCCAACCCCGCGAGATCGCCGTACACGCCAAAGCATTCGCCCTACTACAAAAATCCGCGATACACGGACACCCAGCACGAGAACTCATCCAACGCGCACTCGCGGCGCTGTAAGCAACGTACAGTAACTGCCATGGCAAGGGAGGGAGGTCAACGGGCGCCTACTGCGCATTCACGCGTTCAAGCCCCTCTCGCCGGTCCGACCCGATAGGTCGACAAGGCGCGTGTCAACTCCCCCGTTTGTGACCTACCGTACCCACGGGAGCACGGCAGATCTGGGCCTGAGTCCGCCTGTCCGGTTGGGACGGCGTCGGCCGGATCCTGGTGGGGACCGGCCGACGAGGAGGCACTGCGCGTACCTGCTGACGTACCGGACGGAGCTTGCGTCGCGCCGGCCCCGGCGAACTGTCGGTGCAGGCACCTACCCTGTCCACGCCGGAGTCAGCGAGTGCAGATGAGGAGCCACCGCGAATGACCGATCTTGCAGCGACCAAAGGTCCAGCCGGAACCGAGACCAAGGAGCTCGAGTTCCAGTTGGAACAACACCGGCGGGAGCTCACCGCCTACAGCTACCGCATGTTGGGTTCGATGTTCGAGGCCGAGGACGCCGTGCAGGAGGCGTTCGTGCGGGCCTGGCGGAGCCACGACCGTTTCGAGGGTCGGTCGTCGCTGCGCTCCTGGCTCTACCGCATCACGACGAACGTGTGCCTCGACATGCTGGGCAGCGCCGAGCGGCGCGCACGGCCCATGAGTTTCGGGTCGGCACAGACGGCGGACGAGGCGGACATCGGTCCCGCGCTGCCGGAAGCGACGTGGGTCCAGCCGATCCCCGACCGCAACGTCCTGCCTGCCGACACCGATCCGGCCGAGTTGGCCGTCCAGCGGGAGACGATCCGGCTGGCGTTCGTGGCGGCGCTCCAGCATCTCCCACCCCGGCAGCGCGCGGTACTGATCCTGCGCGACGTCCTGCGGTGGAAGGCCGGCGAGGTCGCCGAACTGCTCGGCGGCACAGTCGCGTCGGCGAACAGCGCGCTCCAGCGGGCACGAGCCACGATGTCGGCCGTCAGTCCCACCTCGGCCGATCCCGCCCAGCCGATGGACGACGAGCTGCGTGCGCTCGTCGCCCGCTATGTCGATGCCTTCGAGCGGTACGACATCGCCTCGCTCACCGAGCTGCTCCACGAGGACGCCACCCTGTCGATGCCGCCCTACGAACTGTGGCTCCAGGGCCCGGCCGAGATCGCTCAGTGGCACCTCGGGCGCGGGTCGGGCTGCCGTGGGTCTCGGCTGGTTCCCACCGCGGCGAACGGATCACCCGCGTTCGGGCAGTACCGGCCCGCGGCCGGTGGCGGTCACGAGCCGTGGGCGCTGCAGGTCATCGAGATCTCGGCGGGCCGGATCACCGGGCTCAACGCGTTCCTCGACACCGCGATCCTGTTCCCGCACTTCGGCCTGCCCCCACGGCTCGAGCCGTGACATGCCGACACATCGAGCCATGTCGAGCTCAGGCGGCGGTGGTCTCCCAGCGCCACTGCTCGGCCATGGTGCCGGCGCAGTCGGGGCAGGCCACCCGGAAGGTGGCGGTGTCATGGTCGGGGAGCTCGGCGTCGGTGCCACAGTCCGAGCAGGTCCACCAGCCGGTCGTGTTGGTCGTCTCGGTCGCGTTGGTCGTCTCCATGAGTCGATACTAAATCACAACCATGTCATTTTCCCACCGGGACACGTCGAAACCGGCCACCGGTCTGCCGGTGGCGCCATCAAGGCTGGTACGGCGGGGTGCACCGGGTAGATGGCGGACGAGGGAGAACGTATGTGGGTGCGCTTCGGCATGCTGCTGACCCTGGTGCTCCTTCTGGCCGGCTGCGCGATCCCGGTCACCGGGTCGCCGTCTCCGGCCGATCCTCAGCAGTTCCCGACCGACGGCAACGCTCCCCGCACCCCTCCGGCGGTGCCACCTGGGGTGAACTCCGCCGACCTCGCCGTGGACATCACCACGGCACAGCGGGTCGTCGACCAGTTCTGGACCCGGCACTGGAGCGATACGTTCACCGGCGAGTACGAGCGGCCGAACATCGTGGGGCTCTACGACGGCGCGAACCCGGACCCGAACGTGCCCACCTGCGCCGGAGTGGTGCTACCCCCCGACAACGCGCTGTACTGCCCGTCCGGCAAGTTCATCGCCTGGGACGTCGGGCTGATGACCGCGGGCTCGCGGATCGGCGACGCGTGGATCTACCTGATCATCGCCCACGAGTGGGGACACGCGATCCAGGACCAGATCAGCGTAACGCTCAACGCCCAGCAGAGCGAGCTGCAGGCCGACTGCTTCGCGGCCGCGGCGCTCTTCGGTGCGGTCGCGGACGGGACGCTGAAGTTCGAGCAGGGCGACGCGGAAGAAATCACGAGAACGCTCGCGGCCGTCGCGGACGACACGCCGTGGACATCCAGCGAGGACCATGGCAACCCGGCCGAGCGCATCACCGCCTTCACCCTGGGCCGGAACGGGGGTGTGCGCGCGTGTCTACCGATCAACCGATAACGCGAGCAACCGGCGGTGGGAACGTTCCATCTCTGGTGCCCGTTGTCACCGGTGAGCGAGCCGGCAGGGGCACAAGAGGTAGGGAGTGGTTCGAGTGGGCACGATCGTGACCATGCTGGTAGTGGTCGCCATCATCGCCGGTGTGGTCTGGCTGGTGCGCCAACAGCAGGCCTCGAAGGCCCACCAGCTGGAGGACGCGAAGTCCGAGGCCCGCCGATGGGTGGAGCGGCTGGGCGGCCAGGTACTGAACCTGATCGGCACCGACGAGGCGTCCAAGCAGGCACTCGCCGACGCGTCCGAGCGGTACAACGCGGCCGGATCGCAGATGGAGCAGGCCCGCACCACCCAGCAGGCCCGGCAGGTCACCGAGACCGCTTACGAAGGTCTCTACTACATTCGCGCCGCCCGCACGGCGATGGGCCTGGACCCCGGCCCGGAGCTGCCGCCGCTGCCCGGCCAGCGGCGGGCCGGCGCGGTCAGCGAGGACCGCGACGTCGAGGTAGAAGGCCATTCCTACAGTGCCTCACCGGTGCCGTCCGGGCGCAACCGGCACTACTACCCCGGTGGTGAGGTCGCCGGACGTCCCGTTCCCCAGGGCTGGTACTCCGAGCCGTGGTGGAAGCCGGCGCTGGTCGCCGGCGCGTGGGGACTCGGTTCGGTGCTGCTGTTCAGCGCGATGTTCAGCGGAATGTCCGGGGTGGCCTACGCCGACGGATTCGCCGACGGCGCCGCTGCGGACGACGCCGGTGACGCGGGCGCAGACATGGGCGGCGGCGATGTCGGCGCGGGCGACGTCGACGGCTTCGGCTTCTGATCCTCGGATTCACGCAACGGCCGGAACACCGTCAGGCACCGGCGGCGGGCTGGCAGGTGGGGCACCAGAACAGGTTGCGAGCGACGTGCTCGGCATGCGCGATCGGCGTGCCGCACACCAGACAGGGCCGGCCGGTCCGGCGGTAGGCGTAGACCTCGCCGCCGTGCCGATCCCGGCGCCCGATGCCACCATTGCGCCGCGGGTCGTGCTCAAGAGGCCGGCAC
>JBOHEO010000273.1:0-5606 GCA_050701055.1 Pseudonocardia sp.
GACGATCGAGCCGGCCAGGCTGCCCTGCCCGCGGGCGGCGAGCTCGAGCACCTGCGCGGTCGAGGTGTACGGCAGCACCGTCGAGACCGGACCGAACGCCTCCACCTCGTGCGGCTCGGCGCGGTCGGGGTCGGCGGTGAGCAGGATCGGGGAGACGAACGCGCCACGCTCGGCGTCAGCACCGACGACGTCGACCTTCTCGGGGTCACCGAAGACGATGCGGCCGGCGTCGACGAGTGCCTTGACGCTACGCCGGACCTCCTCGCGCTGCTCCAGACTCGCGAGCGGGCCCATCCGCACGCCCTCGGCGGCCGGGGCGCCGACGACGGTCCTCGCGAGCCGTGCCGACACCGCCTCGACGGCCGCGTCCAGGTGCGCGGCCGGGACGAACGCGCGCCGGATCGCGGTGCACTTCTGCCCGGCTTTGACGGTCATCTCGACGACCAGGGCCGTGACGTAGAGGTCAAACTCCGGCGTGCCGGGGACGGCGTCGGGGCCCAGGATCGAGAGATTGAGCGAGTCGGTTTCGGCGTTGAACCGGATGCCACGCCGCACGATCACCGGGTGGGTGCGCAGGGTGGCCGCGGTGGCGGCCGAGCCGGTGAAGGACACGAGATCCTGTTCGGTGAGGTGGTCGAACATGTCGCCGACGCCGCCCGCCACGAGCTGGAGGGTGCCGTCGGGGAGCAGACCCGACGCGACGATCAGCTCGACGAGCTTCACCGTGAGGAACGCTGTGGGGCTGGCCGGTTTCACCACGCTCGGGACGCCTGCGAGGAACGCCGGCGCGAACTTCTCCAGCGGCCCCCATACCGGGAAGTTGAACGCGTTGACCTGCACCGCGACCCCGCGCAGTGGGGTGCAGATGTGCTGGCCGACGAACGTGCCGCCCTTGCTGAGCGGTTCGACGGCACCATCGACGTAGACGGTGTCGTTGGGTAACTCGCGGCGGGCCTTGCTCGCGAACGCCTGGAGGACCCCGATGCCGCCGTCGACGTCGAACCTGGAGTCGCCGAGCGTGGCGCCGGTGCGCGCGGAAACGGCGTAGAGCTCGTCGCGGTGCTCGCGCAGGTGCCCGGCCAGCGCCTTGAGCAGCGCACCGCGCTGATGGAAGGTGAGCTCGCGCAGGGCCGGGCCGCCGACGCGGCGGCCGTGGTCGAGCACCGCTGCCATGTCGATGCCGGCGGAGGAGATCCGGGCGACCTCCTCGCCGGTGACGGCGTCGTGGAGTGGCCGGCCGCCGTCGCTCGATGTGTGCCATCCGCTCTGGACATAGCTGCGCAGCAGGCTCATCGACGATGCCTCCGGGATGCGGCTCAACCGACCGTTCGTTCGAGCGAAACGTAGCAGAGGGTGCGCGCCCGAGCTTGTCAGTTCTCCTGGAGGACCCAGTTCTCCTGGAGCACCCAGCGCAGCGGCTTCAGCCGACTCACCGGGCCGGCCATGCCGAGAAGCTTGAAGTCGACCGTGGCGATGTCAGCGATCTGCAACCGCTCGGCCATGGCGATGAGGGTGGCGTCGACGTAGCCCAGAGGTCCGGTCACGAGCTTGGCCACGAGGTCGGCGGCGCGTCGACGGTCATCCGCGACGGGATCGAGGCTTCACGATCCAAGCGGGCACGAGCCATGATCTCGCGGTACAGGGCGGCGCGGGAATCGTCTCATCGTCGGCGAGTCCCACCCATGGGAACCGCTCGCGAACTGCCTCATGGTCGACGGGCTCAACCTCGGTCATGGCCACAAGATAGACGACGGGCCCTCAACGGTGGGCAGATCACCCGACTACGGCGTGCCGCACCGGACCGACCGATCGTTCGGTCCGAGTGCCTTAACATGACGCGGTGCCCGAGACCGCCGTCGACCCCGGCCCCGCCGTGCTGGTCGAGCGCGACGCCCAGGACCCCGCCGTCGCCGTGCTCACCCTCAACCGCCCGGCCCGGTACAACGCCCTCACCGTCGAGCTCAAGGTCGCGTTGCGCGAGGCGATCATCGCGCTGGCCGGGGCGGCGGAGGTGCGGGCGCTCGTCGTCACCGGCGCGGGGAAGGCGTTCTGCGTCGGGCAGGACCTCGGCGAGCACGCCGCAGCCCTGGGCGACCCGTCCACCGCGCTCGACACCGTCACCGAGCACTACAACCCGATCGTCGCCGGCCTCGCCGACCTGCCGTTCCCGGTGGTCGCGGCGATCAACGGTCCGTGCGTCGGGGCGGGGCTGGGTTTCGCACTGGCCTGTGACCTGCGGATCGCCGCGGTCGGCCTGACGTTCAGCACCGCGTTCACCGGGATCGGGCTCACCGCGGACTCGGGGCTCTCGGCAAGCCTGGCGCACGCGGTGGGGATCTCCCGGGCGACCGAGCTGTTGCTGCTCAACGAGCCCTTCACCGCCGAGGACGCCGTTGCCTGGGGGCTGGTGCGCGCGGCCGTGCCGGTGGGAGAGGTGCCGGCGGCGGCGCTGGAGCTGGCGCGACGCCTGGCGAGCGGGCCGACCAGGGCCTATGTCGAGATCAAGCGGGCGGTGCGGTTCGGTGCGGTCAACGCGTTGCCGGAGGTGCTCGCCGCCGAGGGTGCCGCGCAGACCCGGCTGGCGGCGACCGAGGACCACCGCCGCGCCGTCGAGGACTTCCTCGCCAAACGCCGGCCCACCTTTCACGGCCGATGAGCAGGGCCCGAGCATCGGCCCCGTCGAGCGGGGAGACCACCGGGCGCCGGGAGCGCCGACCGAGCCGTGGTCCGGGTTCGCTGCTGGAGGTGGCGGTGGGGGAGTTCATCACCCGCGGCTACGACGCCACGTCGATGGAGGACCTCGCGCGCGCCGCCGGGATCACGAAGTCGTCGTTCTACCACCACTTCGCCGGCAAGGACGCGCTGCTGCGGGCCGCCCTGGAGCGGGCCCTGGACGGGCTCTTCGCGATCCTCGACGAACCCGAGGCGACCACGGGATCGCCGCTGACCCGGCTGCGGTACATCGTGCGCGGCCAGGTGACCGTGCTGCAGGACGACCTGCCCTACGTCACCTTGCTGCTGCGGGTGCGGGGCAACACCGAGTCCGAACGGTGGGCACTGGAGCGGCGTCGGGCGTTCGACGCGCAGATCGCGTCCCTGGTGCGGGCGGCCGTCCAGGCGGGTGAGATCCGGCCCGGGGTGGAGCCGGCGCTGGCCGCGCGGCTGCTGTCGGGACTGGTCAACTCGATCGTCGAGTGGTACCGGCCGGGCCGCACCGCGCTACCGGACGATGTTGTCCGGGCGGTGCTCGAGGGTATCCTTCCCGCTGCTGGCTGACCGTACTTCGGAGCCGAACGGCGCCTGTGCGGAAGCGCCCGGCAACGGGTGTGGGGAGCCGATGCCGGACACCCGTCGCATTCTCACCAGCAACGCGGCCGATGGCGTGACCGTGCCGGCCAGGTAGGTGGACAGGCGCGAGCAGGAGGTGCCGATCCGGCTGGCGAACTCGGCCCGCGACAGGCCGGATGCGGCCACCCGTCGGGTGATCTCGGCGGCGACCGCTGCGCGCTCCGCACGCCCGGCCCGGGCACGTGCCCCGGCGATCGCGTCCGCCATCAGCTCGTTGACCCCGTACGCCTCCGACAGGGTGAGCGCTTCCTCGACGATCCTGGCCACCGGACCCCACGGATCGTTGCGGATGGCGGCGGCCAGTCGTCGCCAGTGCGACAGGCCGCCCCGTTCGAGGGCGGTCAGTACGGCCTCAGTGGGCCAGTTCTCGACGGGGTCGTTCGGGGAGACGGCGATGTTGCGGAAGGAGAGAGTCACGGTGCGTCCTCCGCGGAGAGCATCGCACCGGCCAGTTCGCGGCATGCGAGGACCACCGCAGCCCAGTTCTGCCACCGCAGGGCGAGGTTCTTGTACTGGCCGAGGTTCCTGGTGGTCGACACGTCCTTGGGTCGCGGATCGGCGAGCTGGCGGGCGAGCTGCGATGCGACCCCGTCGCCGCCGCGGTGCTGATCTGCGTAGAACCGGTCGATGTCGGACAGTGCCGCGGCCGACCGGGCCGTCCCGAAGCGCGCAGCGAGCGCGGCGACATCAAGGTAGTCGCGGGTCTGGTTGCGGCGGACGATGAGGAAAGCCTTGACCCGCAGCGTCTCCTCCGGCGTCGGAGCGGTGAGTAGCTGACCGGACGGCAGCCTCACGTGGGCCACCTCCAGCGGCGTCCGCCTGATCAGCTGGCGTATCCCGGTCTCGATGCCGCCGAGCTCCCCCAAAATGATCTTGCCGGGGGTGACCCGATTGGTGACCCAACCGTCCTGGGACTCGACCGCCTCCAGGACGGCGTCGAATCGCTCGGCCAGGTCGGCAACCACATGATCATGGTCGTAGGAGTCGCGGTGCCCTGCATGGAGTGCCGCGGCGGAACCGCCGACCAGTACGGCGTCGGGTACCAGTCGTTGGAGGCGCGCCGCGGCCTCCAGGACGCGCCCAAGCACATCGTTGTTCAGGCCCGCCGTTGGTTCGGACACGTCGGATAGATTATCAGATGCGATAGACGCCAGCTTGATGATGTCCTGATCACCGAGGCGAAGGTGGTTGCTGCTCGAACCGGGCGAACTCTGAGCCAGGTCATCGAGGATGCCCTCAGGCAGACGCTGGGACCGCGCCCGCGGGCGAGCAGGGTCCGCGTCGTTCTGCCCACGAGCCCTGGAACACCGCGACAGGGCGTCGAACTCGGCGACAACGTCTGGCGGCAATCGAGCTATCCTGACCGGGGTTGGGACCGCCAGCCCCGGTGACCGGCAGCGATCGGCGTTAGGCGTCGTCCTCGGTCCCGGACTGCTGGGGCAGCGTGGCGCTCCACGATCCGCGCTCGGGAATCGGCACCCGCATCTCGTGGCTGAGCCATGGGGCCAACGCCTCGTAATGGCGGGCCTCGTTGACCGCGGCTTCGATCTCGGCCATCGGCACATCGCCGACGACCGAGAGGAGCGGGTCATGGTCGTCACCCAGTATCGCGGCCATCTCCTTGACCTTGACGGCTTGGCACCGGCGCTCAGCTCCGGCAGACGGCGGAAGCCGAAGCGGATCAGCACACCGGCCCACGTCCCCGACTCACGGAAGTAGCGCGCCCAGCCGGTTCCTTGCTGCAGGGGTGCGAACGAGAGCGCCTCGACGCCTGCATCGTCGAGCCAGATGACGTAATCCGTTTCAGGCGAGCTCATCACGTACAGGACCGTAGTAGACCGAGCCCCGTCAGGTCGCCGGGCGGAGGCTGTGTCGCGACCAGGATCAGCGTCGAGGCTGATTCACGCCGTGCCGGTCGTTCACGACGTGTTTCGCCTTGATCACCGTACGCGGAGGAGGCATCGGGCCACATGGAGCGATCTTGAAACGACCGTGCCGGACGACGTCGTCCGGGCAGTGTTCGACGGGATCCTTCCCGCTGCGCGCTGATCTTTCCGAAGGCTACCTCAGCGCCGCCGGAACGACGCTGAGGTAGCTCTCAGAATGATCACACGGCCCCGCACCGGATCAACTCCTGGCGTACCCGGACGGCGACGCGCCAGGGCCGCCGCAGAACCTCCCAGGCGGTGAACCGGAGGATCGTCCAACCGGCAGCGGTCAGGTGGGCCTGCCGGTCCAGGTCCCGCATCGCCTTGCGC
>JBOHEO010000274.1:0-5601 GCA_050701055.1 Pseudonocardia sp.
GGGCCGGTGTGGTCGGTGAGGTGGTGCAGGGGTTCGGCGGTGGTGGCGTCCCAGACCCGGGCGGTGTTGTCGGCGCTGCCGGTGAGCAGGCGGGTGCCGTCGGGGGACCAGGCCACCGACAACACCGCGCCGGTGTGGCCGGTCAGCGGGCGCAGCGGTGAGACGCCCCGTACCGTCCGGCGGGAGCCGATCGACAACGGAGCGACCAGCAGCCCGCCGGCCGGCTCCGGCGCCGGGGTGCACCGCAGGATCTGCGTCCGGTAGGTGGCGGCGCGGGCGATCTCGGCGCCGTCGATCGCGCACTCCCGCAGGACGGTCCCGACCGCCCGCGCCCCGGCGAGCCGCGCCGACGTCAGCCGCGAGCCGTGCAGCTCCGCGGAGGTCAGGTCGGCACCGCCCAGGTCGGCGCCGGTCAGGTCCACCCGGTGGAACCTCGCGCGTCGCAGGTCCGCTCCGGCCAGGTCCGCTCCGGCCATCGGCAGCAGTGTGCCGTCATGCCCTTCGGTGCCGATGACCCACCCGCTCAGCCGGGCGCCCGCCAGCCGGGCCCCGACCAGGGACTGGTGCGGGTGCCCGTGCTCGGCCGACCGCAGAGCGTAGGCGAGGGCGAGCTCCGAGGCCTGCGGCACGTACCGGCGCCCGATCCGGTCCAGCCCCGCCAGCGCCGCGGACCGGTGCTCGGCCGACGCTCCCGCGATCGACTGGCCGAGGAAGTCCAGCGTCTCCGGGCTGGGCACCGGCATCGCGAGGGCGTCGAGGCCCCGGCTTGCGGTGGAGCCGGCATCGGCCAGGGCCCGGCTCAGGTAGCGGGCCAGGAAGTACTCGGCCAGCGACCGGTGGCCGAACGCGAAGGTGTCGCCCTCGCGCGTGAGGAAGGTGGCGGTCCGGAAGTCGGCCTTCCACAGGTCGGGCACCCGCTCGCGGTAGTGCCGCCGCAGCTCGGGTCGGCGGTCGAGCACGTCGAGGAGCCAGTCGTCGACCTCCGCCGCCTCCCAGGAGTTCCGCCCGGACCGCCACAACCCGGCCGCGATCTCCTCCATCAGCAGCTGCTTGTGCTCGGGAGTGAGGGTGTGCTTGCCGCTGTCGCGCGACAGCCAGCGCTGCACGACCTCGCCGTAGAGATCCACCGAGCGCAGCGTGCGGCCCGCCAGCTTGGCCGTCTCGATGAACTCCACCTGGTCGGCGATCAGCGCCAGCGTCAGCGGGCGGCGGGCCAGATCGGGCAGGTCGTGCACGGCCGCGACGGTGGCGAGGAACCCCTCCACCCAGGCCGCGTCGCGGTCGAGGTTGGCTGCCAGGTACTCCCGCACCTGCTGCTCCCGAAAGGGCAGCATCAGCAGGGCCAGGTAGTCCTCGCCGCGCAGGCCGTGGCGGCTCTCGCCGGTGAAGAACGTGACCTGGTCGCGGATCGTGCGGAAGTACTGGGTGCGGCAGGTGAGCAGCATCCTCGCGCCCGAGCCCTCGCCGACCGCCCGCCACAGCTGCCGGGTGAACAGCTGCTGGTCGTGCGGGCTCAGGTGGACGAGCACCTCGTCGAGCCCGTCGAACACGACCACCGCGTCACCCTGGTGCAGCCGCCCGCGGACGACATCGGCGCAGAGGCGGTCTCGCGGGACGCCCGCGGGCCGGTTGGCGTCGAGCATGCCGTCCAGGATGTGGTCGAGCGTCATCGTCGCGACCAGGCCGGCGATCCGGACGTCGCGCAGGTCGAACAGGATCGGCAGCGGGCATCCGGTGCCGCCGGCGCGCAGGTCGAGCAGCCGCTGGGTGAACAGTTTCGCGGTGGTCGTCTTGCCCATGCCGACGTCGCCGAGCAGCGCGCAGAGCCGCGGCGCCCCCGTCCCCTCGTCCCTGGCCCAGTCCACCAGCCGGGCGACGGCGGGCAGCGCCGGACCGTGCGCGGAGCCCGAGCGGTCCAGTTGGGACTCCCGCAGGGTGGTCTCGGCCCCCTCGGGCTCGATCAGGACCGCGCTGTCTCCGACCCGCCTGCTCCGGGCCCGGCTCGCGGACCACACCGTCAGGGGATCGTCCGGCGTGCGGTCCTCGGCGATGATCCGCGGTGGTCGCAGCGTGCGCTTGATCGCGTCCACCACGTCGGCGACGTAGCGCCGGCGCTGGTCGGTGCGCGACAGCTCGTCCCAGGGCTCCGTCCGGCGCCGGACGTCGTGCAGGCGCAGCGGGCCCAGGTCCATCGGGCCGTCCGGCAAGCCGCTCAGCGCGAACGCGACGACCCGACCGGGCGAGTCCAGCGTCCGGCGGCGCTCCGGTGCGGCAGCTGCGAGGTACGCGGGGCTCACCAGCGCCAGCCGGACGTCGGCCTGGGCGCAGAGCTGGTCGCGCACCACCTCGGGATCCTGGCCCAGCTCGACCGAGCCCGAGTCGGCAACCTTCCACGACCGCTCGCCGTCCAGGTCAAGCGCCTCACGCAGCTGCTGCAGCAGCATGCCCACCTTCCGGGTCATGGCGGTGTTGTTCGTCGGGGGGATGCTGACGTACACCCGAGTCGGGCGGAGCTCCGCGACCTCCGGGGCGACCGGGTGATCGATCCCCGTCCGGCGGGCGGCCTCCCCGGTGAAGGAAGCGATGCCCTCGTCGACGAGGTCGCCGCCGGTGAACCAGCCGTGACGCTGGTCCGGCGGCGCCTTGCGAGAGTCCAGCTCGAGCCGGAGATCGACGCCGACCGCGATCGCGGCCTGGTTCACTCGCTTGCGGAAGTCCTGGAAGGCCTCCTGGCCACGGGTGTCGCCCGCCGGGAACTCGGCGGCCTCCAGGGCGGCCCGGAGCAGGAACCGCCCGTCGTCGGCCAGCGTGTCGAGGATGGCCGCCAGCCGGGCCGACTGCAGCGCGGTGAGCGTCGACCGCCTCTGCAGAGTGGCGAGATGGTGGGCGACCTCGTCGCGGAGCAGCCGGGCGGTCACAGCGCGCGGTACCCGTTCAAGGAGCGGTACCCGTTCAAGGAAAGGGCGCGCCGACGGGTCGCCGCCGCCAGCTCGTTGGCGAAGATCGTCCGCCGGGAGCCGGACAGCTCGGCGAAGCTCTTGCCGTCCAGGGTGAACACGAGCCGGCGCTCTATGCCACCCAGGTCGTGCTCCGGGCCGAACGGAGGCAGCGGGCTCAGCGCGACCGGCAGCAGCCCCCTGTCGGCGTGCGGACCCGCGAACCGCGGCAGCTCGTGCGTCCGGATGAACGAGCGGCCGAAGAAGCGGGTGCTCAGCAGGAGCAGGCCGAAATCGGCCTCGTCCAGCCGGTCGACGATGCCCGCGGTCAACTCCTCCCCGCAGGTCAGGTGGCTGTCCTCCCACCATTCGACGTCGAGGTCGGTGAAGACGTCGAGGGCGGGGAGCAGATCGCGCAGCAACGCTACCTTGAGCGCCTTGTCCTGATGGCACCAGCTCAGGAAGATCCTCACCCGCATCGACGCCTCCAGCCCTGCCGGAAAACCCCGGATCGAACCCCGGATCGACCCCGGATCGGTAGATCCTGGCACATCGCGCGGTCCTGCGGCAACCGACCGTGGGTAACGGCCCGGTTCTGACGGTCCTCATGGAGACCGCGCTGGTGCTCCCGCGACGCCGGTATCCCATCCACGACGCCTCCGCGACAAGCAACTGCTGCGACACCACCCGTATCTCCGGCGTGGCCCTCGGACCCACGATCACACGTGCTGGCTGCCAGAGTTGCCGCAGTTGCTCCTCCGGCGATCTGTGGAGCTCTTGCGCCTGGCGACTCGTGATGCGCTCAGGCAGGGATCTTCCGGCGCGGGCCCTGGTGACTCATGTCAAGATGCGCGCGTAGCGGGCTTGCCAGGACTTCTGAAAAAGTTCAGAATTGAGGGATGACGACCGAGGTGCAGTGGAGCGAGTTGCAGCGGGACCCGAGGGGTGTGGCGGCGCTCGCTGACCGGGGAGACGTCCGGGTCAGGCGGCGGGATGGGGTGCCGCTACTGCTCGTCCGCGAGGACAGGGCGAGTTCCGCGGCCGAAGGTGCGCTCACCGCGGCGCGGGCGCTGCGCAACGCGCTGGCCCACCTGTCGGCCGACGGGGCTGCCGACACGCTGGCCGAGGAGTTCCCCTGGGCTGATCTGCTTCCCGAGCCGGATCGTCGCCGGTTTGCCGTGGACTTCGTCCGTGCCGTTCAGGCGTCGGCCGAGTTGGGCCAGTGGTCGGTCCTGGCGCAGGTGCTCGTCGAGTGGAAGGCCACCGCCGCGATCCACTCGGACCCGGCGCTCGTCGAGGAGCTGGCCCGGCCGCTCGTCGGTGACTTCGGGACAGTCCCGGCGCCGGACGGGTCCTGACCGTTGTCAACGAAACGTGGCGACCGGGTCGCCCCTCCAGCGCGGCCGGACGGATGGGAGGCGCGCTTCGCCACTTCGGAGGCCGCGAAGGGGTGGGAGGAGCTCTGCCGGGTGGCGCGTGCCAACACCTGGGAGGCGTGGGTCGTGCTGACCGAGCGCCCTACACGCCCGGAGAACCTGACGCGGCAGCACCGGCTGCGCGGCCACCTCGCCGACCGCCAGATCGGTGGTCGGACGCTGGAGCAGTGGCAGTACGAGGTGACCGCTGGCGGGCGGATCTGGTATTGCCCCGACGTGGAGCGCCGCATCGTCTGGGTTGTTGCCGCGGGCCCCGCGCATCCGAAGGCGACGGAGTAGATCATCGGCCTGCCCTAACACCCATCAGCTGAGCTTCGTTCGGCACCCGGGCGTGTCTCAGGCGCCCGTCACTCGTCGTGCCCACTGTGGTCCGGATCATTTAGACTCCGTCCCCTCGGGGAGGGTCGATCGATGAACACCGCGAAGGTCGATGGCGCCGTCGACAAGGACGCGCTCGACGCCACCGCACCGGCCGAGCCGGAGTACCTGTCCCTGGCTGCGGATTTCCCGGCACCGGAGCGGGATGCCTGGGTGGCGCTGGTCGACCAGGTGCTGCGCAAGGCCGGGCGAGTCGTGGAGGGAGCCGAGGCGGGGGCGGGTGTCGAGAAGCTGACCTGGTCCACCCCGGACGGCATCCGGGTGCGGCCGCTCTACACCGCCGAGAACGACACCCGTGCGATCGACACCCGCGAGAACGACACCCGCGAGAACGACGTTGCTGAGAGCGGCGATCCCGACCGGCCCGGCGTGCCCGGGCTGGCTCCGTTCGTCCGCGGGACCCGCGCCGCCGGCGTGGTGCCCGACGGCTGGGACGTGCGGCAGCGGCACGCCGAGCCCGACCCGGAGCCGGCTCGCGCCGCGATCACTGCCGACCTCGAGAACGGGGTGAACTCGATCTGGCTCGCGGTGGGGGAGGGTGGCACCGCGGTCGCCGACCTGCCGGCCGTGCTGGCGGAAGTCTCCCTCGACCTGGCCCCCGTCGTGCTCGATGCCGGTGGGACGGGTGGGAATGACAGCGCAGCGGCCGCCGAGGCGTTCCTGGCGCTGGCCGCCGACCGGGGCGTGGCACCCGCTGAGCTGCTCGGCACGCTCGGGCTCGATCCGCTCGGGCTGCGCGCCCGAACCGGCGCCGGGCCCGACGTCGACTCCGTCGTGCCGCTCGTCCGCCGGGTCGCGGCGGAGTACCCGCAGGTCCGGGTGATCGTGGTCGACGCGTTGCCCGTGGCGTC
>JBOHEO010000275.1:0-5590 GCA_050701055.1 Pseudonocardia sp.
GTTGTATCATGGCGGGATGAGTATCGCGGATGGTTCCGACGATAATCGCCCGCGACGAGATCATCGCGAAGGCGGAGATCGTCAAGGCAAGCCGTCCCGGTCAGGTACGGAACGTGGTCGGGCCGGTTCGGCGGGGCGCAGCGGCGGCCAGGGTGCTGATGCTCGACGATCATCGACTCCTCGAAGTGATGGCGATCGCCGGAGTCGGGCCGGCGGGGGTGGTCCGGCTGAACGAGGACGTGCTGCTCCCGGCGGAAGCGTCGGTAGTGGCTGGGTAGGGTTACCGGAGGGTTCCGGCAACCCTGCCCGCAAGAGTGCGGCGCCCCGGCGCAGCGGTGGGACGGCGCGGCGCGGCGCGCCCGAGACCAGGTCCGGGAGCGGTTGGCGGGATCGAGCGCCAGACGCTCGCGGGTCTCGTCGCGAGGGTGGTGGGCGCGAGGGCGGACGATCCAGCGACCGAGGGAACGACGGCCGGGCCGGCGAGCGACACCGGTCCTCGGGCCGAGGCTTTCGGGATGGTGTGGATCGTCAGGATGGTTCTAGGGAGTCCGGTTCCCGTGCCGGCGGCTCTGGGAAGCCGGGTGCTCCGCGTACGGATGGTCACCGTTCCGACCGCTTCGGCGACGGCCGCAGCGGTGATGCTCGCGATCAGCGCGCAGATCGTCCGGCGAGCAGCCGTCGCGCCCCGGATGGGCGTTCGGGTGGGAGCCGTATGGACGACCGACGCTCCCAAGATGGCGGACGCGGCGCGGGCGTCGGAGCGGCCGGGCCACGCCGCGATGATCGGGCCGGTCGCGATGGAGATCGGCGCGACGAACGGGGGCCGACTGCCGTTGATCGCCCCGACGACCGAGTGGCTTCGGCGGGCGATCGCCGCGACGATCGAGGGGTATCGGGCAGGGATCGCCGCGACGACCGTGGATCTTCCATCGGAGCTCGCACCCCGGATCGGGGCGGCCGGCCGGGCGGTGACCGTGGAGGCTCGAGGTTCGCGGCATCCGGCGACGGGCGACGGGCGACGGGGAAACTGCCGATACGGGCTCGGGATGAGTCTCGCGCGTCCCGGGTCACCGAGGGTGTCCGGGGCAGCGCCGTCTCGGAGCCGCGGCTGTCGGATGACATCCTCGCTGCGACGCTCGACACCGACGCGCGCCGTGACCTGCGCGGTCTCCAGAAGGACACGGCTGATTCCGTTGCTCGGCACCTGGTGGCGGCGGGCACGCTCGTCGACGAGGATCCCGAACTCGCGTTGCAACACGCCCGATACGCCCGCCGCCGGGCGTCCCGAATCGCGGTCGTGCGGGAGGCCGCGGGTATCGCGGCCTATCACGCGGGCGAATGGAACGAGGCCCTCGGTGAGCTTCGCGCGGCCCGTCGGATGGGTGGAGGTCCCGGCCACCTGGCGGTGATGGCGGACATCGAGCGGGCGCTCGGTCGGCCCGAGCGGGCTCTCGAACTCGCCGGTGGACCAGAGGTCAAGGAACTGGGCCGGGCCGAGACGATAGAGCTGGCGATCGTCGCGGCGGGTGCCCGGCGCGATCTCGGTGAGCTCGACGCGGCCGTCGTCGGATTGCAGATTCCGGAGCTCGACCCCACTCGGCGCGAACCGTGGAGCGGTCGACTATTCTACGCCTACGCCGACAATCTGCTCACCGCGGGACGGGAGCCCGAGGCGCTGCAATGGTTCGTGCACGCCGCCGACGTTGACGAGGACGGCGGAACCGATGCCGCCCGACGGATCGCGGAGCTGACCGGGGAGCCATTCGCCGATGACGAGCACATCGTCTTCGGTATGGAAGACACCGACGTCGCCGGCGCCGCTGTGCAGCCCGCGGAGTCGGCGACAGCGGAGCCGTTGCCTCCGGGGCCGGACACAGCAGAACCCGGGTCTGCGGGGCCGGACACAGCAGAACCGAGGGCCACGGCGCAGCCGGAGAACAACGGCTCGTGAGTGACCTGCTCGCCCGCCATGACGCGCTGCTCGTCGACCTCGACGGCACGCTGTACCGGAGCCGGGTGGCCATCCCCGGGGCGGTGGAGGCGGTGCGGCATGCAGCCGGGCGAGGTGTGCCCGCGGTCTACGTCACCAACAACGCTTCCCGCCGGCCGGCCGACGTCGCTGAGCATCTGGTCGAACTGGGCTTCCCGGCGGGCGAGCAGGACGTGGTGACGAGCTCGCAGGCGGCGGCGGTGATGCTGGCCGAGCAGTTGCCGGCCGGTGCGCCGGTGTTGGTGGTGGGCACCGACGCGCTGGTCGCCGAGATCACCGGCGTCGGCCTGACCGTCACCGAGCGGGCCGACGAGGCCGCCGCGGTCGTCCAGGG
This sequence comes from Pseudonocardia sp., assembly GCA_050701055.1. Lineage (GTDB taxonomy): Bacteria > Actinomycetota > Actinomycetes > Mycobacteriales > Pseudonocardiaceae > Pseudonocardia. Next base: position 2,325 of record JBOHEO010000275.1, read on the forward strand.
ACACAGTCCGGAAACGGCGTGGCCGGTGCTGGCCGAGGCGACGGTGGCGCTGCGCGGCGGGGCCGTGTGGGTGGCGTGCAACCTGGACCCGACCCTGCCGACCGAGCGTGGGCCGCTCCCGGGCAACGGCGCGATGGTGGCCGCGCTGCGCACCGCGTCCGGCCGCGAGCCGCAGGTGGCCGGCAAACCAGCACCCGCGCTGTTGCACGACGCCGTGCGGCGCAGTGGCGCGCGCGCCGCCCTCATGATCGGCGACCGGCTGGACACCGACATCGAGGGTGGCCGGGCCGCCGGTGTGGCGACGTTGCTCGTCCTGACCGGGATCTCCGACGCGGCCGAGGTGCTCGCCGCGCCACCGGCATTGCGCCCCGACCATATCGGCGCTGACCTGAACGCGCTCCGCTGCTCACCGGACACGCTGACCCCCGGCCCACGACCGGGGTGGACGGTGAGCTCAAGCGGCCCCGAGGTGCTGGTCCTGGCTGAGACCACGGCCGAAGCCGATCCGATGGACGCGCTGCTGGCGCTCTGCGGAATGCACTGGGACGGCGGCGGCGCCGGTCCGGTGCGGGTCATTGCCGACGGCCTCGGAGCCGAGCGTGCCCTGCGCTCGCTCGGCCTCGACGGGTCGGCACGGGAGGGTTTCGGCTCGGCTACCGTGGCGGGCGTCGACCCTGCACCGGGAGCGTGCTGATGAACGTTGCACCGCCGGGCCCGCCGCGCCCGGCCGATCCCCGCCCGCCGGATCCCGGTGAGGCGGTCGCCCAGGCGATGGCCGCGCTGGATGGGCTCGAGGGGCGTCCGCCGGGTGCGCACGTTGAGCCCTTCGAACGGGTGCACGCGGCACTGAGTGATGCGCTCGCCGCCGGACCTGCGTGACATCGATGGTCACGCGTGCCCGGCTGGACGCCGAACTGGTCCGCCGTGGACTGGCCAGGTCCCGGCGGCAGGCGGCCGAGCTGATCGACCAGGGCCGTGTCGCTGTACGTGGAGTCACCGCGGGCAAATCGGCGACGGTCGTCGACCGGGACACCCCGGTGACGATCCAGGTCACCGATGAGCCGCAGTGGGCCTCCCGCGGAGCGCACAAGCTGATCGGGGCGCTCGACGCTTTCACGGTGCCGGTCAGCGGAGCGCGGTGCCTGGATGCGGGGGCGTCCACGGGGGGATTCACCGATGTGCTGCTCACCCGGGGCGCCGTCGAGGTGATCGCGGTCGACGTGGGCTACGGCCAGCTGGACTGGCGGTTGCGCAGCGACGCGCGGGTTCGGGTGCACGACCGTACGAACGTTCGATCCCTGACCCAGGAGGAGATCGGCTGCCTCGTCGATCTCGTCGTCGCCGACCTGTCGTTCATCTCGCTGCGCACCGTGTTGCCGGCGCTCGTCGCCTGCACCGTCGACGGCGGCGCGCTGGTGCCGATGGTCAAGCCGCAGTTCGAGGTCGGTCGTGAGTGCCTGGGTTCGGGGGGCGTGGTCCGCGATCCGGAGCTGCGGCTGGCCGCGCTCACCGAGGTTGCGGGGGCCGCCCGGGCGCTCGGGTTGGTGCTGCGCGGGGCGGTGGCCAGCCCGTTGCCGGGGCCGGCGGGCAACGTGGAGTTCTTCCTGTGGCTCACCCGCCACGGTGCCGACATGGGCGACGCCGCGCTCGCCGTCGCCGTCGAGGAGGGGCCGCGGTGACGCGGGAGGTCCTCGTCGTGCTGCACGCGGGCCGCGAGCCCAACCGGCGCACCGCCGCGGCCGTCGCGCGGCGGTTGGCCACCGACGGCATCCGGCTGCGAGTGCTGGCCGAGGAGTGGCCGGAGGTGCCCGACGACGCCCTGCCGCGGACGCTCGCGCCGCGGATGGTGGACGGTCGGGTGGGTTGCGCCGACGGGGCCGAGGTGGTGCTCGTGCTCGGTGGCGACGGCACCCTGCTCCGGGCCGCGGAGATGGCCCGCCCGGTCGGAGTGGCGCTGCTCGGGGTGAACCTGGGCCGGGTCGGATTTCTTGCCGAGGCTGAGCAGGAGTCCCTCGACGCGGCGCTGGATGCCGTGGTCAACGGGTCCTATGCGATCGAGGAGCGGATGACCCTCGATGTGCTCGCCCGTTCGAACGGCGACGTATTCGCCCGGACGTGGGCGCTCAACGAGGTGAGCGTCGAGAAGCAACGCCGTGAGCGGATCCTGGAGGTCGTGCTCGAGGTCGACGGGCGGCCGGTGTCCGGCTTCGGCTGCGACGGCGTCATCTGCTCCACGCCCACGGGCTCCACTGCGTACGCGTTCTCCGCGGGCGGGCCGGTGGTCTGGCCGCAGGTCGAGGCACTGTTGCTGGTACCGAGCAACGCGCATGCGCTGTTCGCTCGGCCGATGGTGATCTCCCCGTACAGTGCGGTGGCCATCGAGGTGGACGCCGACGGACCGGCCGCGGTCCTGGACTGCGACGGCCGGCGGATCGTCGAGCTTCCGCCGGGTGCGCGGGTCGAACTGTCGCGGGGTGCCCAACCCGTGCGGATGGTGCGGTTGGACGGCCGGCCGTTCGCCGATCGGCTCGTCCGCAAGTTCGACCTGCCCGTACGCGGATGGCGTGGGCGCTGCGGCTCGACCGCTGATTCACCCGTCCCGAGCAAGCCTGTCGGACCGGAGCCGTAGGGTGGCGGCCATGCTGGCCGAGATGCGGATCCAGGGCCTCGGCGTGATCGACGACGCGACGCTCGAGCTGGATCCCGGGCTCACCGTGCTCACCGGGGAGACCGGCGCGGGCAAGACGATGGTGGTCACCGGGCTTTCGCTGCTCGGCGGGGGGCGGGCCGAGTCCTCCCGGGTGGCCGACGGGGCGCGCCGCGCCGTGGTCGAGGGCCGGTTCACCGCTGACGCGCAGGTGCTGGCGGTGGCGGACGAGGTGGGTGCTGACGCCGACGAGGACGGCACCGTCATCGCGGTGCGCATCGTCGGGGCCGACGGCCGGTCACGGGCGCATCTGGGCGGGCGTTCGGTACCGGTGGGTGTCCTCGGCCGGCTCGCCGAGGCCGCGCTCGCGGTGCACGGGCAGAACGACCAGCTGCGGCTGCTGCGCCCGGTGGAGCAGCGCGCCCTGCTCGACCGTTTCGCCGGTGCGTCCGTCGCCGGGCCGCTCGAGCGCTACCGGTCAGTCCGAGCGGAGTGGTTGCGGATCGCGGCCGAGCTCACCGAGCGTCGCGACGGCGCGCGCCGGCTCGCCCAGGAGGCCGACCTGCTGCGCCACGGGCTCACCGAGATCGGCGCGGTCGACCCGCGGCAGGGGGAGGAC
>JBOHEO010000276.1:0-5557 GCA_050701055.1 Pseudonocardia sp.
GCCATCTACCCACGGCAGCTCCGACCGGTGCGCGGTGGAGCGGACGGCCGCGCGGTCGGTCGGATACCGACCGGGACAACCGAGTGAGGCCAACGTTCGACCGGAGGTGCAACCAGTGGCAGGCACGGGCGCACGGGCGCGTACGTCTCCATACCCGCCCACCGAACCACCTCCGGCCGAGTCCTGGCCGACATCCCACAGCCGGGCCTCCGAGCGCTCGCCCACCCACCCGACTGTGTCACCCCTACGAGCTGGTGGGACCGGCGGTGCCGCGCTGCCGCCGCTGGTCCCGCCCTTCACCTCCGCCTGCACGTGGCGACTGCGGGAGCGGCTCGGGCCGGCTTGGAGCACGGCCGCCTCGCCCGGCGTGGGGGTGGGTGATCTCGTGTTGCAGGCGTGTTTGAACGGTGTGCGTCCGGCTGATGCGCATCCGGGGTTGCCGGTCTCGCCGGATCAGCTCGCCCGCGACGCCGCAGCGGTCGCGGCTTTGGGGGTACGCTCGGTGCACGTGCACCCCCGCTGCGCGCAGAGTCTGGAGACCATCGACCCCGACCGTGTCGGTGAGGTCATCGCCGCGATCCGCTCGGTGGCCCCGGCGATCGAGGTCGTGGTGCCTTCGGCACGTTGGGTCGCCCCCGACCCCCGGCGGCGGGTCGACGCGGTGCACCGATGGGCACGACTCGGGCCGGGCGCCCGCCCGGACGTGGTCGCGGTCAACGTCGGTGAAGATGGCTGGCAGCGGGTCTGCGCTGCGGCCTGCGCGGTGGGCATCGGCCTTGAACTCGGCGTGTGGACACCCGCCGACGCGGTGCTACTCCGCCAGGGCAGGCTGCCGGCTGGGGTGATTCGGGTGGTGGCCGAGGTGACCGTGGGTGACCCGATCATCGCCGTCGCCGAGGCCGACCGGATCCTGCGCGCACTGGGCCCGGTGACGGTGCCGGTGTTGGTGCACGGTGAGGACGCTGGCGCCTGGGCGGTGTGGGCGCACGCCATCGCGTTGGGCCTGCACACCCGGGTCGGCCTGGAGGACATGCTCACCGGACCAGACGGTGGCCCCACTCACGGCAACGCCGACCTGGTCGAACACGCCCTGCGGATCCAGCCGCTCCCCCCGCCGCCGCGGCAGCAGGCGCACCGGTGACCACGCTGCATCCACAGCTCGTGCTGTGGCTTCGCGACGCCGTACCACGCCGTCACCGACACCGACTTCGAGGCCGGCCTGGCCGCCGCCCAGGGCCCCTACCGAGCGATGTGCGGCCGGCTGGTGTGGGTCTGCTCGATGCACACCCCACCCGGCCCGCCGTGCCCGGACTGCCCCGCGTGGACGCCACCACCCGAGCAGAACACACCCCAGAAGAAGAGGAAGAGATGGAAGAAGGAGAGGGCAGAGTTGCGATGACGGCTGACCCGCACCGTGACCCGCGAGTCGAACCGGTGGCCGCCACCGTGGGCGAGGGGAGTCAGACCCGTGGCTGAGCATGTTGATCCGCACGTCAGACGCGATGCATTCGTGTTGTTCCTGGCCGCCACGCCAGGCTTAGCGCAACAAGTGGTCGCCGAGCACGTGGCGACCCAGTCCGGACACCGGTGCGTGGCGTGCAGCGCCGGGAGGTCAAACCGGTGCTCTTTCCCTGCGTGCCGGCCTGGCACGCCCGCCAAGCGTTGCTGCTGATGGCCGAGCACCAGTGATGGGCGCGGAGGCGACGACGGCCACGCTGACCTGCGCGGACTGCGGACGCGAGGGTCAGGTGACACTGCGCGACGACGCGGGCCATCCGCTCACCCTCACCGAGTACCTGGCCGCGCTGGACTCGGCCAACATGGAACTGCTCTGCGGGCGCTGTGTCCCCGCCAACTTGGACCAGCTGCTGGCGGCCGCGCACGCCCACCGCCGGTTGAGTCAGGCGGGATCGAAGGCTCGGTGCCGGTGCGGGTTGCCCACCCAGGCACCGTCGGGGGTGACGTGCTGGCAGCCCGAGTTCGACGCTGATCCCGGCCCGCACGCGGCTGCGGTGATCCGGGTCGGGGACACCCCGGCGCGGCGCCGCGCGGTGTGGGTGTCCGGCGGGTGGGACGAGGCCGGGAACGGCGGCTGGGACGCCTTCCACCGAGACCCCACCACGGCAATGCCCTGGCGCTGCGCGGCTGGCACCTCCCACCCCGTGGTGGCGGTGGACCGGGCCGTGCTCGACGCCCTCGACACGCCGCAACCTGGGCAGCTGCGGTGATGGCGGCGCGAGTGTCGGGCGAGGGCTCGTGGGAGTGGTTGCGCATGTGGTGGGTATGGCGGCGGGCGTTGTGGTCGGGCAACCGGACCGCACGGCGGCGGCGCAGGGCTCGGTGCCGGTGATGACCGAACTACGCGCCCTGGCCTACGGTTACTTGCGGCAAACGGTCAGCCACCGTCCGCGCGACGACGTGCCACCCTCCCGACCACCTGAACGTTTACGAGTTCGCGTAGCGCGTCGGCGTTGGAACACCGTTACGCACTCACGATGCCTGGTCGCGGAACTCGCGGACGGCTTCGGTGATGGCGTCCACCTCCAGCACGTCCACCATCAGCCCGACCTGCTCTTCCCACACCTCCTCAGGCACGGCGGTACGCAACTCGTCTTCGAGTACGTGGTACACGGGGAGGCCCAACTGGACCCCGGCCAACGGTCCTGCCCAGCTCGGATCACCGAGTACCACCGTTTCGGCGGCGATCCCGGCGCTCTCGGCGTCCGGCGCGCCGAGCAGCACCAGCAGCGAATCGCTGCCGTGCTCGTCGGCCAGACGCTTGATCGTCTCCTGGGTGGACAGATCCATGGCTCCGGCAGCCGTTCAAACGAAGCATTCAGTAGCGACGTACACCACCGCGGCACCCGCCGCCTGGACACAGGCGGCGATGGCCGGCCCCGCGATCCCGTCGCGTTCGCCGATCACGATGACCTTCTTGCCGTCGAACATCAACTCTCCTCCACTGTCAGCTGAGCCAATTCCGCGGACAACCATGTGTCGACGTGCGCCGGCAGCAGGTTGGGGTTGGTGATACGCGCCACTTCCTGTCCGTCGTGGTAGAGCAGGAGTGTCGGCAGGCCGCGTACCTGCAGGGCCATGCATTGGCGTCGCGCTTTGCTCGCGTCGAGTTTGACGATGGTCAGGTCGGGGTTGGCGCCGGCGAGGGTCTTCATGTGTGGCCCCAGCGCCACGCACGGGCGGCAGCTCTCCGCCCAGATGTCGACGAGCACGAGCCCGGATTCGACGAGGTCGGCGAAGGTTTCCTTGGTCGCGTCCACCACATCACCCATTGTGTGATCCACCTCCGTTGCGTTCGAGCAGGACGCTCATACCGTCGGACGCCTGGCTCATCCGGCCGAGGAACAGGCTTCCCTTGGCCAGCAGCAGGACCCGGTCCGCGGACCCGGTCCGCAGCCGGTCGAGGGCGTGCGGCAGGTAGCAGATCGCCGAGGCCAGGTGCCCCTGGGTGGGGGCGTAGCCCGGCATCCCGCGGGTGGCGACGAACTCGGCGATCTGGTCCCGACGCAGGTCACCGCAGCGGACGGCCAGCGCGGCGATCGTCTTGTAGTTGCGCGCCGCCACGTCACCGGAACCCTGCGGCTCGGTGACCTCGGGGTCGTGCAGTTCGGTGGCGTAGTCGTCGACGTCGGTCATCCCGAGGCCGAGTGCCTCCAGCGGCCGGACCGTGAGGTCGTGCATGATCGCCGCACCGGAGCCGCCGGAGGACACCCGGTGGCGCCCGACGGCGTCGAGCCGGATCCGGGGTGAGACCCCGTCGTCGGCGGTCACCAGCAGCGCGACCCCGCCGATCACGTCCTCCAGTACCGGTAGGCCGTGTGTGAGGTGGCCCTCGAATTTCATCCCGAGTTTGGGCAGCGACCCGCCGGCGACCACCACTACCTGTTTAAAGACCCCGGCGACCACCAGGCTGGCGGCGATCACCAGTGCGGGGATCGGAGCGGCGCAGAAGTCCTTGACGTCGGCGCCGGAGGACTCACCGAGCCCGGCGACGGCCGCGATCGCCTTGCCCATGTTGCCGCCACCGCGCTGGTAGCGGTCGCCGACGGCCTCCTCCGAGCACGACATGGTGTACTCGATCGCGTTCGGATCCAGGTCGTTGTCGTGCAGCAGGCGCAGCAGGGCCAGGGTCCCGGTGGCCTTGCAGGCCAGGTTCTCCAGCAGCACCGGGGCGGCCAGCGACTCGTCCTCGTCGTGCGCCCCGCGCAGCGACCCGGCCAGGATGTCCGGCGCCAGGTGCAACGCCAGCACCCCCGGCCCGAGCGACGCGTCGACGTCGCCGGCCGCGGCGGCAACCCGGGCCAGGTCGATCCGCTCGGCCAGCGGATGCTCGGCCAGCCGCTTGGCCGCCCGCTCGGCCACCTCCGGGGTCAACGTCACCAGGTTGAACTCGTCGACCGCGGCCATCAGCCCGAGGAACTCCTTCTCCGGCATCAGCTCACCGAACGGGGCGAACCGTCCGGCGCCGGGGTGAGCTCGGCCCACCCAGGGCCGCGGGGGCAGCTCGCGGGGGTGGCACGCACCCAGGAACGCCTGGTAGGGCGGGTAGCCGACGGCCTCGTCGAAACCGCGCAGGTTGGCCAGGAACCGGCCGGTCAGCTCGGGGTCACCGGACAGGGTGCGGCTCGGCCTGGACCCGTGGCGGGCCAGGCCCGGGGTGTGCGCCAGCACAAGGCTGGCCGCGCGGACGACAGCGTCAGGCATCGGCACCCTCTTCCGCGTCGACTGTGAAGATTGTCGGCTTGTCGACGTGGGTGGCCACCGCGGCCAGGGCCCGCTTGACCAGCCGCCGTCGCCACTCGTGCTCGGCCTGCGGCGACAGGTTCGGGTCGCCCGACGGATACTGGATGCCCCGGCCCGGCACGATGCGCGGCGCGCCGACCTGCTCGGCGATCGTGACGAGGTTGGTCACCACAGCGGTCGGGATACCGGCCCGCTCCAGTTCCTTCGCAAGCGTTGACCCGCAACGCGTTCCGGTTCCTCAAGTGGCGGTGAGGATCGCGGCCTGCACCCCGGCCTTGCGCAGCTCCGCGGCCCACTCGACGCCGAACCGCTTCGCGGTGGCCACCGTCGTGCCGTTGCCCACGGTGGAAAAGAACTCGCCGTGCAGACGCCCGATCGCCCCCTCGCGCTCCAGCTCACGGGTGGCATCCAGGGGCAGCAGCCGGTTCGGATCGGCATTGGCGTGCGTGGTGGCGAAGCCACCGGCCACCGACTCCCAGGTGCCGCTCGCGAGGCCATCCAAGCCCTCGATCGGGTAACGCAGCCAGCGGGTGGCCCGGGCGGACTCGAGCCGGTCCGGGTTGCCGAACGGGACCACCGCACCCTCGGTGACCAGCGCGACGGCGGCAGCGGCCGTCTTGTCCACCGGTGCGGCCGGTACCACGACGTCGAACCCGCCCACCGGGACCTCGGTGCGCTCCCGGTCACCGGCCAGGCGCGCCACAACGAGCTCGACCGCGCGTTTCGCCGCCCGGTCCTCGACGAGCCGGCCGATCCGGGCGGCGGCACCGACCCGGCCGTCCGCCGCGGTCAGCGG
>JBOHEO010000277.1:0-5476 GCA_050701055.1 Pseudonocardia sp.
GTCCTGGCCAGCGGCCGGGCCGCGCTGGCGGCGGGCCTCGCCGGCGATGTCGACGCCGCCGCACGCGACCTCGACGAGGCACGCCACCGGCTCCCGGATCCGGCACCCCGCGGGCTCACCGTTCTCCTCGAAGGAGCCGGCGCCACCGTGGAGGCGGTCCGCGGCGGCTTCGAACAGGCCGCGCGGCGCCTCGCCGGGCTCGCGGCGGCCACCGTCCCGCCCGACATGCTGGCACCGGAGCTGTGGGGCGACCTGGTCATCACCGCCGTTGCCGCGGGCGGCGACGGCGGCACGGCGCGGGCCATGCTCAGCGCGCACACCGGTCAGCCGACCACCCGCCAACAGCTTCTCGCCGCCTGGCTGGACATGCGGGCCGGGCGCCTCGCCCAGGCCCGCGACGGCCTGACCGCAGCAGCGCGAACCCGGGTTCTCCGGCGCAACGCCGTGCTCGCCGCCGCGGTGACCATGGGGATCGCCCGCCGCTCCGGTGACCGCAACTCGATCGCCTCGACCTGGCACCGGGTCGCGCCGGTGGTCGCCGGCGCCGACGTGGAGCTGTTGCTGCTCGACGCCTGGGGTGAGCTCTCCGCCGGCGCGGCGTGGGTGTCGCCTGCCGACCGGGATACCCTGGCCAAGGCGATGCATGCGGCGGTGGTCCGCGCCGGTTCGCCGGCGTGGTGCGTCGCCATCGACCAGTGGTGGCGGCTGGAGCGCGCAGTGATCGCCAACGACGCCGCGGCCGCCGTCGCCGTCGCCGAGCAGCTCACCGGATTGGCGGTCGTCCACCCCGACCTCGAGGCATCCGCCGAGGGTGCCACCACCTGGGCGGCAGTCCTCGCGGGCAACGTGAGCCCGCTGACGGTGGCGCGTACCGCGGCCCGGATCGCCGACGTCGGCCGGCATTGGGAGGCAGCGGCGTTGTGCAAGGCGGCGGCGGCCCGCACGGCCGATCCCGCCGCCGTGCGGAAGCTGCTCGGTAAGGGCCGCCGGCTGCGCGCAGAGACCGCCGCGCCGGGCACGGGCTCCGGCGATGGGCTGTCGGACCGGGAACGCGAGGTGGGCGCCCTCGTCGTGGACGGCCTCACGCAGAAGGAGATCGGAGCCCGCCTGTACATCTCGCCGAAGACGGTGGAGCAGCACGTCGCCCGGATCCGCCAGAAGCTGCCCGCATCCAACCGGGCCGAACTCGTCGCCGCGCTCCGGCGCCACCTGAGGGCCTCGCCCTCGACCGTCGCCAGCGGGCCGCAGCAGCGGGGTCAGGCCGTCATCGGGTCGGTTCGAGGATCCGTTGACGAGCAGGCAGAAGTCGATCTGCGATCGCAGCGGACCGGGGTCGGGCGCACATCGATCAGACCGGCCCGGGGACCCGCTGGCGAGCGAGCAGGACCCGATCCTCAGCAACCGCCGGCCCGGGTTCCCGAGTGACCCGGATCGGCTCCTCGATCAGCCGCGCAACCACCCGCTGGTCACCCGCCGGGGCGAACCATGGGCCGCACGGCTTTCCGCCCACGAACCGCCACGGCCGCGGAACCCGGTCGACGGCGATCGGATGGATGACCACCGCTTCCTCGGTGACCTGCATGGACAGGAACGACTTGTAGTCCTCGATCGCCTGGGCGGAGAAGAGCTCGTTGGTGTTGACATCCAGCAGCGAGCTCGCGACGAGCAGGTAGACCCCCACCGCGAACGTGCCGATGCCCGCGCCGGTGATGAAGGCGACGAGACCGAGGAACGCCTGGTCGGAGACCGCGGCGAACTGCTCGGTTGCCGCCGTCACCCACCATGCAGCCCCGATCAGGATCGCGAACGCGCCGATCACCCACGCCGCGATCAGGGTTCGGCCCCACTTCCTGGAGTACGGGTCGGCAAGCTTCAGGCCCACGAGCGGGACGATCACGACTCCCACCGCGGTCGCGACCAGTACGGCGCAAACGATCTCCCCGTACGCCGTCGGTACCCATTCGCTGCGGTGCCCCGCGATCGACACGACTCCGAGGACGAGGCCGAGGTGGAGAACGAGATGCCCGGCCGTTGCCAGCCGACGACGGACCTGGCGGTGCCGTCGGTCGGCCGCGAAGGCGTGCAGGGCCGCGGTGACCGCGATCAGGACCAGCGCGGCCGTCAGCAGCGGTGCGAGCGGGAGCCTGCCGTCCGCGCCGTCCCGCAGGGCCTGCCGGGCCGCGCTGAGCTGGAGCGCCAGCACGAGATAGACCACGGCCGTGACCAGGTAGAAGGCCCGGTTCCCGAAGATCCGCCACAGCACCCCGAGGCCGAGGAGCCACGACTGCCGCGGCGCGGGGTAGACCTCCGCACGGGTGAAGCGCGTGGGTGGCCGCTTCTTCGGGTCCCGCGACTGTGCCGGCGGAAGGTCCACGTGCGGGGGCAGGTGATGGGTGGCCGAGAGGTACGCGCCCCCGCCACCGGCGGTGATCCGCTGCTCGTTCGTCTCGGACTGCTGGTATCGGGCGTACTGGTGGCTGTCGCCGCTCAACGAGATGCGCAGGCACGCGTGGCCGGGCACGACGGTCCGCTCGAAGAACTCCAGAAGAGCAAAACCCTCCGGATGGTCCGGGCCCGCCTTGACCCAGCTCGGTTTCGCCGAGCACAGGATGATGGCCTCACCCGCACCCACCCGCTCGGCCACCTGGCGGAAGTACTTCAGCTGCGGCTCGTCGATATCGGATTCGAACTGGATGTCGATACCCCACAGCCACCAGCCGTGCGGCAGCCGGACGGCGAAGTAGCTGCGCTTCTGCTGGGTCTTCCAGGCACCGATCCAGCGCTGCTGGCAGAACACCCGGATGAAGCTGACGAGGCCGTCGTACCAGTCGTGGTTGCCGGGTACGGCCACCACGCGTCGAGGCTCCGCGGCCCACCCCAGCATCGACCGGTAGGGGCCCACCAGGCGATCCTGATAGCTCTCGGTCGAGCCGGAGGGGTAGGCCTCGTCGCCACCCAGGACGAGCAGCTCCGCGGGTGGGATCTTCTCGTGGACACCCTGGCCGGACGGGTCGAGCACCTCGAAGGGCTCGACCCGGGCCACGATGGAGGCGATCGTGACCGCGGCGTTGAACCCGTCGCCCGCGTCGGCCACGTAGTCGATCCGCAGGTCCCCGTGCTGGGAGAGATCGATGATGTCGAGGGTCGTGGGATCGATCTTCTCGATCGCCTGCAGCTCCCGGCGGTCGACGAAGTTCCCGAAGAGCCTGGACAGCACGACCTCGCGCGCGGTCTGGATCAGCAGGCGCACCGAGAGCCAGCGCAAGCGGGGCCGCGGGCAGAACCCGGTCTCCGTCGGGTCACCGGTGGCCGGCCCGTCGACCGGCCGCTCGCCTGGGATAATCGGGTTTGCCATCGCGGTCGCTCCGTGGGTGAGGTTGAGCTCAGAGTGAAAGTCGGTCTGGACGGCCGCCGCGTTAGCAGCGCCCGCGACTTGCGTACGGTACCCCCCTACCGTATGTTGGCGCTGGCAGTGCGGAGGAGACCGATGCCGGGCTACACACAGGACAAGAATGCCTACCTCAGACGGATGCGCCGCATCGAGGGCCAGATACATGGAATCGCCAAAATGATCGAGACCGACGAGTACTGCATCGACGTGCGGTCCTGAGCCCATGACGACGAAGAGGTCCATGACGACGAAAGCGTTGCTCGCCATCTACGGCGCGGTGCTCCTCCTGCTCACCGGTGTGGCGTACGCGGCCGGATCCGCGGTCGGCCCCTTCTCCCCCACCGCGGGCGGGCACTCAACCGGGCACGGCGGCGGCCCCGGGCACGGCGGCGCGGCCGTCGAGCACCCCGGTGGCCTGGCGTCGAGCAGCGGCGGCTATCAATTCACGCCCGTCGACGACGCGCAGCCCGGGTTCGTCGCGGGGACCACGAAGGAGTTCGCCTACCGCATCACCGGCTCCGACGGCGCCGCCGTCACCGCTTTCGACGTGGAGCACGACAAACGCATGCACCTCATCGTCGTGCGCCGCGACACCACCGGGTTCCAGCACGTCCACCCGGAGATGGCCGCCGACGGCACCTGGCGGGTGCCACTCACCCTGCCCGCCGCAGGCACCTATCGGGCGTTCGCCGACTTCACCCCGACCGGGGGCGGGCCCCGCACCCTGGGCGTCGACCTGTTCGCACCCGGCACGTTCGAACCGGTCGCGCATCGGCCCACGCGCATCGCCGAGGTCGACGGGTACACCGTCGAGCTCGCAGGTGAGCCCATCCCCGGCGAGGCCGCACCCCTGACCCTGACCGTGCGCAAGGACGGGCGGCCGGTCACCGACCTGGAGCCCTACCTGGCGGCGTACGGGCACCTCGTCGCGCTGCGCGAGAGCGACCTCGCCTACCTGCACGTCCATCCGGCCGCCCGGAACGCCGGCGGAGCACTCACCAGCTCCGCCGCTCCCGACGGCCGCACCCCGGCCGGGCCGGACATCGAGTTCATCACCGAGGTACCCACCACCGGCAGCTACCGGCTGTTCCTGGACTTCGCCCACGGCGGTGTCGTCCGCACGGCGGAGTTCACGGTGGCGACCCCCGGCCACAGCGGCCACTGATGACGGAGGAGGACACTGCGCCGATGAGCACCGTCACCGATGTCGAGCTGGCGATCGGCGGCATGACCTGCGCGTCCTGCGCCAACCGCATCGAACGCAAGCTCAACAAGCTCGACGGCGTCACCGCCACGGTCAACTACGCCACCGAGAAGGCCCGGGTGTACGCCCCCGGCGGGATCGACCCGGCCGATCTGGTCGCCCAGATCGAGGAGGCCGGCTACACCGCCGAGCTACCCCGCCACGTCGGGTCGGCCGACACTGCGACGACCGGTGACGAACCCGACCCGACCCGACCGCTGCGCGACCGGCTGATCATCAGCGCGGTGCTGTCGGTGCCGGTCATCGCGATGGCGATGGTCCCGGCGTTCCAGTTCACCTACTGGCAGTGGATCTCCCTCGCGCTCGCCGGGCCGGTCGTGGTGTGGGCGGCGTGGCCGTTCCATCGGGCGGCGGTGGCCAACCTGCGGCACGGCACCGCCACGATGGACACGCTCATCTCGATGGGCGTGCTCGCCGCGTTCGTCTGGTCGCTCTACGCGCTGCTGTTCGGCACGGCCGGCGTGCCCGGGATGGTGCACCCGTTCGAGCTCACGGTGACCCGTGGCGACGGCGCGGCCGACATCTACCTCGAGGTCGCGGCCGGGGTCACCACATTCATCCTCACCGGACGGTACTTCGAGGCCCGCGCCAAGCGCCGCGCCGGCGCCGCGCTGCGGGCGCTGCTGGAGCTCGGCGCGAAGGACGTCGCGGTGTTGCGGGGTGAGGTCGAGACCCGGATCCCGACCGGCTGGCTCGCCGTCGACGACCGGTTCGTCGTCCGGCCGGGTGAGAAGATCGCCACCGACGGGGTGGTCGAGGACGGCGCGTCCGCGATCGACGCGTCCCTGCTCACCGGGGAGTCCGTGCCGGTCGAGGTGGCG
>JBOHEO010000278.1:0-5466 GCA_050701055.1 Pseudonocardia sp.
GCCCCACCGACACACCCGCCGTGCAGACCGTCACCTATGAGATCGTCCTGCACCCGCTCGCCCCCCGGTCCCCGACGTGACCATGATGATCACATAGCCCAAGTGATCATTTAAAGAAGTGGCATTGCGCCCAATCCCGTCGCTCGTCATCGCTGCAACCGAGCTTGCTGAGCAGACTGTCCCACACATCGCTACTGGGGATCTCCGTTCCCTGGATGTAGCAGCTCATATCCTGCTCCGACACCGGTTTGTCGCTGCCGAGCGGAACTACTCGCGCGCCGAGGTTCGACGCGTTGGTCACCGGGGTCACGCCGTGGACTCGATCGGACTCCGCCGCGCGGGCGATCATCGACCGTAGTGCCGTGCCGAGGTCCTCCTTGGTGCACGCCAGGTTCGGGTCATGCCCAAGAGGACGCGCAGCCCGCACATCCGCCCTAGCCGCGCGCCGGCCGCCCGACCCGGCTCCGGTGTCCCCCGACATGACCACAGTGTCACCACTCGGGTACCCGGCGTCAACAACGGGCGTGGGGCTCGCGGTCCACCGGTGGTCAACCGTTGACTTCTCGTCTAGCGGCAACACCGCTGGTCAGACCGGTTGACCACCGGCAGGTCGCCCTCCCTGCGCGGACCCAGCGACAGGGGCGTCGACGGCACCCGATGGTGCTCTCAGCACACCGGGGGCCGCGGTTGCTCGCGGTGTCTGACCATCCATTCACCGCAACGCAGACAGGTAAGGCCGTTCGCAGGGCCCCGATCCCGTCGTCAACTTGGCGCACTGGTGAGGGGCGCGTGGTCGGCGCGGATCTTGACAGGCTCGACCACGTGCCGACGCGATTCGGTCGACCGAGGCCGCGGCAAAGGAGAAGTCGACGCTGCCGAGCCGCTGGGACGTCAAGCGGTTGACCCCAAGGAGACATCCGCGCTGACAAGATCTGCGAACTGACTCTTCGCCGACGGACATGTACTTGTTCCAGCAGAACTGCGTGAAGTTTCCCGACAAGCACCAGCCCTCCAGTCCTCCATGTGAAGGAGATTCGCTCATGAATACCATGAAGCCCGCAACACCACCTTGCAGGTTCGCCGTACTGCACTTCAGCACGATGGCCCGCCGACTGGCTGCAGCTGCTGTCATCGCCGGGCTCGCAACGGCCGTCCTGCCTTCTGCACCAGCATGGGCGCTCGGGGACAACCGGGTCGTAAATCGCTCGTGTGGACAGAACTACGTGTCTAGCGGCGTACGTGGAAACGACTACTATGTACAGACCAGTAGGCACGGTGGTAACTGCACAGGTCGCCTGTGGGTGGCCTTCGAACTGGAGAACGGTATCCGGACGCAGCGGGTACCCGGGAACAGCGAGAACGTCTATACCACCAGGAGTCGCAACTCGGGCATTGTGAAGCATGGCCTGCACTGGGGCTGCGACACCGACCTAACCCACGACCGAACACCACCAAGCGCGAGCCGACTGAAACGGGCATCGCGTAGAGGAGTCGCGCATTGCGACACGGCCGGAATGTCCTTGATCCCAGGAATCCCCGAGGTGCCCATGGTCTCCACCGATCGCATCACCGTCATCGGCAGCGGCTACGTCGGACTCACTACCGGCGCGTGCCTGGCTTCGCTTGGCCACTCGGTCACCTGCGTGGACCGCGACCCCACCATCGTCGCGGCACTCCGGAAGGGGCGCACGTTCCTGGCCGAACCCGACATGAGCACCCTGCTTCAGACGGGCTCGACAACGACACTCTCCGGTTCGACACGACCGCCGAAACGGCCGTCGCCTCGCACGTCGTCTTCCTGTGCCTGCCCACCCCACCCGATTCCGACGGTGCGGCCGACCTCACCGCGATCGAGCACACCGTCACGAAGGTTCGAAATCTGTTGCGCCCCAATACGGTGCTGGTTACCAAGTCCACCGTTCCGGTCGGCACCAGCAACAAGATCAGCGCGTGGTTGGGCCGAGAAGACGTCGCGGTCGTGTCCAATCCGGAGTTCCTTCGGGAAGGTCACGCCGTCTACGACTTCCTCCACCCCGCCCGGATCCTCATCGGCGCCCACGATCCCGCTGCCGCTAAGCGGATCGCGGGACTCTACGACAACGTGCGCGCCGAAGTGATCCTCACCGACTTAGCCACTGCGGAGCTGGCGAAGTACGCCGCCAACTGCTTCCTCGCCACCAAGCTGTCCTACATCAACACCGTGGCCGAACTGTGCGAGGTACTCGGCGCCGACGTCACCGACCTCACCTACGTCTTGGGCGCAGACCCCCGCATCGGTGCGGACTTCTTGCGCCCCGGCCCAGGCTGGGGCGGCCCATGCCTACCGAAAGACACCCGCGCACTGCTCAGCAGTCTCAGCACGCCGGGGTCGACTTTCCTGTACTGGCGGCGGCGATCGCTAGCAACTCCCACCACCACGACCGGGTGATCACTCGGCTGCGCGACGAGTTAGGAGGACATCTCACGGGCGCCCGCATCGGTGTTCTCGGCCTGGCCTTCAAGACCGGCACCAACGATCTACGCGACTCCCCGGCCGCCCGGATCGCCAGTTCCTTGGCCGACCTCGGCGCGATAGTCACTGCCCACGACCCGACCGTAGATCAGGATGTTCCAGGACTCACCGTGCGACCGGACATGTACGACGTGGCACTTGGCGCCGACGGGCTGGTGTTGCTCACCGACTGGCCGGAGTACCACGCCCTGGACTGGACCTATGTGGCCGGATTGATGGCCGGTGACCTCGTGCTCGACACCCGCAACACCCTCGATCCTCAGCACCTGGGTCATACCGGTCTCCGCTGCGTCACGCTCGGCCGGAGCCAGGCACAACACCGACCGTGATCACCACTCAGCCGGCAATCTTCACCTACGCCTGCCCGGTGACCAGCTTCTACGCAGTCCCGGTACCACCGGGGGCCGTCGAGCCGATGGCTTCGCGGATCGAGGTGTAGCCCGATTGGCGCACGCGGCGAGCTAGAGGGCTGTGGCCAGCCCTCACTCACCTACGGCGAAGAGTTCCAGGCATCGGTAACGAAGCAACGGCACGCCGTACACCTGGGCGATCCGCTGGACCGCACGCTCGAGCACGACGTGGCTCGGGTTCGACGATGTCCGAGCCGGAGCGAGGCAGTAGACATCCGGCGCGGGATCGAACCCGACGAGTTCACTCAAGGCGGCGATGAGGTCGTCCTCGACATGCAGGCCCAACAGGGTATGCAGGGCGAGCCGATGAAGGTGCAGTGTCGAGCCGAAACGGGCGGCGGCTGCCGACAACTCATCGATCTCGACAGCCCCCGGCCCGTCATCGACGGAGTCGGCATCGCCGTAATCCGGACCACCGGGCGGCTGGTTGTCGTCGCAGGCCAGCAGGAGGTCGACGCGGCTGGCCCCGGCCAACTGTCGAGCAAGATCGGATTGGGGTCGCAACAGCTCCATCGACGTCATCGAGACCGCGACCAACCGGCGCCCCGGAACGAGAACCGGCGAGACGATCATCTGACCTCCCCCGAGGCGGCCGCTCTCGACCGGCCCACCTTCCAGTACCGTGAACACTTGCCGCCCCCCGACGCCTTCTGTCGCTCCGGTCGCGCATCGATCCAGCTGTCGAATCCGAGCTAACCCGGTGGTGACAGAACCGGCCCAGCCCAGCCAGCGACATACGGCGAACGGCCTCCACTGATCCGCGAGCGGCGGCCCGACCCGGTGCTCGATTTCCGCCAGCGTGCGGCCGATGTCACGGCCGCGGCGACAGACGTCACCCCAACAGGTCAGTTCTCCCGTGCGGTGGAGATACTGATGCCGAGCACGATGAACCTGAGCCTGCACATGCGATCGGAAGGAGAGCAGTCAGCGTGTCCGATCCACTCCACCTCGACGAACCGCTCGACGGGGTTTCGACCGTGGAGGTCCGGACATCGGCGAGCGCCGCACTGATCCCCACCATCCGCGTGATCGCCTCCGATCTCGCGGCCCGGGCCGACTTCGACCTCGACGCGATCTCCGACCTGCGGATGGCCGTCGACGAAGCGTGCGCCACGCTCGTCGACGTGGCCGCGCCGAGGTCGGCGCTGCGCTGCGTGTTCCAGGTGCGTCCGGAGCGGATCCAGGTGGACGCGGAGGTACAGGCGGCGCAGGCCGACGCCGTCGTCTCCACCGATACATTCGGTTGGCGTGTCCTGCAGACCCTCGCCGACGAGGTGGAGGTACATCACGAGGCGGCGATCGACGGGAGCCGCGCGACCGTCGGAATCCGGCTGAACAAACGCCCCGGCCTGTTCGGGCCGGATGGACAAGGACGTTGACCAGGGCCGACATCGAGTACGGCCACCTCGTACCGCTGCTCGAGCAGTACGCGATCACCGATCCCACCGACCCACGCCGGGCCGCGTTGCGCGCCGAGCTCGTCACCGGCTACCTCCCGGTAGCCCAGCACATCGCGCGCCGCTTCGTCAACCGCGGTGAGCCGCTCGACGATCTGGTCCAGGTGGCCACGGTCGGTCTGATCAACGCCATCGACCGCTTCGCCCCCGAGCGGGGCAGCGACTTCTTCTCCTTCGCGGTGCCCACGATCACCGGAGAGGTGCGCCGCCACTTCCGCGATCTCGGCTGGTCCATGCGCGTGCCACGGCGCCTCAAGGACCTGCACGTCTCGATCAACGGGGTGGTGTCGGGCCTGGCCCAGCAGCTCGGCCGGGCACCGAAGCCCAGCGAGATCGCGGCGCGGCTGGGCGTCCCGGTATCCGAGGTGCTGGAGGGCCTGGAGGCCTCGGAGGCGTACCGCAGCTCGTCGCTGGACGAGATGCTGTCCTCGGAGAAGGGCAGCGCCACCGTCGGGGAGCTCGTCGGCGAGGCCGACGCCGAGCTGGAGCGGGTGGACTCCCGCCAGGCACTGCGTCCGGTACTCGCGGAGCTCGGGCCCCGGGAGCGGACGATCGTGATGTTGCGATTCTTCGGCAACATGACCCAGACCCAGATCGCCGATGAGGTCGGCATCTCCCAGATGCACGTCTCACGGCTGTTGACCCAGACCCTCGAGCGCCTGCGCACCCGACTCGACCCGGAGACACCCGTCATCTGACGCTCCGTCAAAATAGTTGCCAGTTGAAATTATCAGGACAACGGGACGGGGTGGCGCCATGGCGGAGCAGCCCGAGCACGTGCTGGTGGTGGGTGCCGGTCTGGGCGGACTGCGCAGCGTCGAACAGCTTCGTGCGGCGGGTTTCCAGGGCCGGATCAGCATGGTCGGCGCCGAACGGCACCCGCCGTACGACCGCCCACCCCTGTCCAAGCAGGTGCTCACCGGGGAGTGGGAGCCGGAGCGGGTCGTGCTGCGCGACGCCGACACCCTCGACGACCTGGGCGTCCGCCTTCATCTCGGGATCGAAGCGACGGCGCTGCGGCCCGGCCAGGTGGAGCTCGCCGACGGCGCCACCCTGTACGGTGACGCCGTCGTCCTCGCGACCGGGC
>JBOHEO010000279.1:0-5368 GCA_050701055.1 Pseudonocardia sp.
CATCAACACGTGGAATCTCAACCCGAGGCCGTTCTCGTGGACAGCGACCACTGACGAGATTCTCGCCAAGGTCAAGATCGTCGAGGCCAATGTGCGGAAGCTGGTCGACAACAATTCCAAGTAAATGACGATTCGTTACGCGACACTAGTGTATTCATAAGTAGGCATGTGACGTCCTCTCGGTCGAACTGCTATCGCAAGCAGTGGAGGCGTGCCGGAGTTTCGTGTTGCTCCGTATAGTGCTCAGCATTCGCTCGTGAGCGATAGTAATGGTATCGAACCAGTGACCTCTTTGGTGTGAAGGCGGACGCGGTGGCCTGGGTGCTGCCAGGCCCGTCGCGTGCCCGCTGAGCTGGGCGTCCGTGCTGGTCCGTCCCGGGACGTGACGGGCGCTCCCAGGCCGTTCGCTCCGGGTTTGCTCCGTCTGTCACCACACTGGGGCTCGTGCGTCATCCCGTCGGCCTGGTGCAACCCGACCGCGCGGCGGCCCGGGGGCAGCCCTCGACGCAACCGCCGGCCGACGTGATCCAGCTCTGCCCCGGGACGTCGTGTGGTAGTCCGAAGGAAGGCCGACGGGATGACGCACTCCTCCATCCCGGAGGCTTGCCCGCCCGGCGAGGGCACGTCTAGTTCGGCTCGTGTCATGACAGTCGCAGGGTGGCCACGTTCTCCTGGTCACCTCGCGCGTCCTCCCATGTGACCACGCACCGGACCTGCTGTGGGGTGCCCATGGTTGCAAGGATCGGGAACCGGATGTCACCGCCGGGCGCCGGCCTCTGTCTTTCACCGGGTGGGACACGCCGGGTCTGAAACGGACGTAGAACGCGGGAGAGGCGCACCTGACCAGGCAGAATGCGATTGTCGAAGATCGTAATCTGACCGAGGCAGGTGCACCTCTTCCGTGCAAGGTACTGGATGGGCCAACGGGCTGGAGCTCGTCGGCGATGATGATCGCCTGGTCGGGTTCGCTGAGGCGTTGCCCATACGGCTGCTGGCCGAGCGGACCGGGCTCCGCGCCGGGCTGTCGACGGCGATGGCGCGGCGCGGGTTCGACCCGGTGTATGACCGGGGCCAGGTGTTGATCGATTTGGCCTTGGCTCAGATCCTGGGTGGGGAGGCGATCAGCGACTTCCAGGGCCTGCGCCACCTGGGGCCGGTGACCGGGCCGGTGGCGTCGACGTCGACGGTGTGGCGTGCGCTGGCCGAGGTCGGCGAGCTACAGCTGACGCGGATCAACGCGGCGGTGACCGGGTTCCGGCGACACTGGTGGGGTCTGCTCGCGGCCCGCGCGGAAGGATTCCCCTGGCTGACGGTGGCCGGACGGGTGCTGACCGGAATCACCGTGGTGGACCTGGACGCCTCGATCGTGTTCGCCGCCTCGGACAAGGAGAACGCCGCGCCCACCTACAAAGGCGGTGTCGGGTTCACACCGAACCTGGCCACCTGCGACAACACCGACGACATGTTGGCGATCGACCCTCGCCCGGGCAACGCGACGTCGAACTGCGCCACCGACAACATCGCCCTGCTGGACCTCGCGGTGTCGCGGCTGCCGGGCCGCTACCGGCGCCGGATGTTGATCCGTCTGGACGGGGCCGGGTTCTCCCACCAGCTGCTCGAACACATCGCCGCAGGCGGCGGTGTGCAGGGCCGGGCTTGGGAGTTCTCCGTGGGCTGGTCGTGCACCGACACCGAGATGGACGCCATCGCGGCCCTGCCCACCGACGCGTGGACCGGCGGGATCGACCAGCACGGTGAACCCATCACCGACACCTTCGTCGCCGACCTGACCGGGCTGCTCGATCTACGCCGCTGGCAGGACAAGATCCCCGGGTTGCTGATCATCATCCGTGACGAGCCGCTGCATCCCCGCTACCGCAAGCGGGCCACCGACCGCGAACGCGAGCTCGGACGTCGCTACCAACTGATCGCGGTCAACACCAGGGGCGGACAGCTCGCCTGGCTCGACGCCCGGCACCGCTCCCACGTCCACGTCGAGAACGACGTCAAACAGGCCAAAAGCCTGGGCCTGAACCGGTGGCCGTCACGACAGTGGGCGATCAACGTAGCCTGGACCCAGGTCGTCGGCCTGACCGCGAACCTGCTCGCCTGCTTCCGCCACCTCGCCCTCCCCGCCGGTGAACTGCGCGACGCCGCCCCGAAACTGCTGCGCTACCGGCTGCTGCACCTCCCCGCCCGCCTGACCCGCGGGCAGCGCAAACGCTGGCTACACCTACGCGAGGACTGGCCCTGGATCGACAACGTGATGAATGCCTGGCACGCGGTCAAAGCGCTGCCCGCCCCGACCTGACCACCACCACACCGTCCCGACGACCACGGAAGGAACCGCCCGGAGCGTGGAACCCGGCGCCCCGACCCGACCGTCGGACCCCGACCCTGCCCCCGAACAGAAAATCATGATCGAAACTACATCACTGTAGTCCAAAAGGCCTGCTCGTCAATCCCGTGAAAAATCCAGGCCGAGGGCTGAGCACTTCCGTGTCAAAGCGGATACCTTCCCCCGGCTGGTGACTTCCCGTATCGGCTCGTGCCACCTGAGCTGGGCATTCATGCTGGCGTGTGTTGGGACGTGAACTTCGCTCGCGGGCCGTCGCTCCGGGTTTGCTCCGCCGAGCCACGCTGTCGGTTGTGCGTCATCCCGTCGGCAACGCCCGCCGCGGGCGGCCTTGGCCGCAGTGTAGCCGCGGTCGAGGCGTTGAACTGCACTATCGTTGTCGCGTGTTCCCCGACATCGTCGGCCCTGCTGCTGTCCTCGTCGCTGTCGCAAGCGTGCTAAACCTCGGTTTGAGTGCGTTCTTCGCGAGCCGACGCGAACGACTGAAATGGGCCCGTGAAGCGCTCAGCGAAGCAACGTTCACGTTCGTCGATGCAAGTTTCCAGGCGAAGGACGCGGCGACACGACTGCGGCAACTCTACGTCAGAAACGGCAGTTCAACTGACATTCAGGGCGCCGATTCAGAGATGTGGCGGGAACGTGAGAAGCTACGGAATGCATTGACGAGACTGCGCGTGCTCTCGCCGGCCCAGACCATCCAAGCGGCACAAGCTGTTCGTCAGGCCACTAGCAACTACTGCAACGCTCTAGGGTCGGAGCTCAGATTGGAGCAGGAGAACGAGCTTATCGCTGAGATTAGGCGTGCTCGGGAGCAGTTCGTAGCGGATGCTCGACGCCAGATGGGGCTGCGCGGATAGTGAATGTCTCTGAAGGACCTCTTCGTCCCGAAGGTGGAAGCCCTCGCCTGCGCCCGGCTGGACGATGTCGCCTCGTGCCGTCTGAGCTGTGAGTTCGTGATGCCCCGTGCCGTCCAGTGTCGGCGACGCCCACGGGTCCCGCTCCGGGAATGCTCCGCCTCCACGCACCTGGGCCGAAGCGCCATCTCCTCGACCTGGCAACGCCCGACCGCGCGGCACCCCGGGCGCAGCAACCACTGCGACCGCCGCTGACTCTGCCAGGCCTGCGCCCGGGGTGCCGCGCGGTAGCTTTTCGGGAGGTCGGGGAGATGGCCGCCTCGTCATGCTCCCGTCGGCCAGGGAAGTCTTCGACACTCTTGCTGAACACCGCACCCAGGACCAGCGTTGGGCGGCGATCTACTACGACGTCAGAAGCATGGCCAACGCCACACACCACAGCATGGCCAACGCCACACACCACGATGATGGGACGACAATCGGATTCACCTGGAGCCGCGCCGATGTTGAGGCGATCTTGGCTGCAACTGCTGGGCTGTTCGTCCGGTATACCGCTCTGCGACGAGTCTGCGACGAGCGGCGCGGCCCGGTCTCTGCTAACGGTTCTGGGAGCCCGCGATGTACTCGCCGACGAATCGGATATCCAGGGGTCTGATGACCAAGCGGTTTGTGGACGTTGACGACCTGCTCATCGCGGCGCAGGGCGCCTCCGGTGGTGCGATGATCAAATTGACCGTGCACCGGTCGCTCGAGCTTCTGGTCGCTCAGCACCGCCGGAAGGAGGCAGAACTGAGGGACAGATGGATCGATCTCGGCGACAGCCTCGCCGATCTGCAGGACCAGGACGTGATGCGCCGAGCCTGGTCGTGATCAGTCCGACCGGGTGGCTGGTCGACACCTGCGCACTGTGCCCGCACGTGTTAGCCTTCGCCGACGTGCTCATCCCCGCATCGTCGCCGGCCTCGTGAACATCTGCTTGGTGACCGAGCTCGAGGTCGGTTCTCCGCGCGATCGGTTGCGGACTTTACCCGGATCGAAAGACGTGCTCGATCTGTTGAATCACATCGTCCTACCGGTTCGGGCCGAGAGCCGCGCCCGCGAGGTACAGCGCCTTGATCGCCAAGGGGCAGCACCGGGCCGTCGCGGTTCCCGACCTCATCGTGGCGGCGGTTGCCGAGATCGAGGGGTTGACCGTGCTCCACCACGACGGTGACTTCGATCTGATCGCCGGGGTCACAGGCCAACCCATCGAGTGGATCGTGCCCCGCCGACGTGACCAGCGAGTGCCCGGCTCTACCGACGCGCGTCAGGCGTGACCGTAACCGTCGTCGGGTGTCTCGATCACCAGCGCGTTGCCCGGCTGCACGTCCGCCGAGTCTGCAGCCCGCCATCTCGGTAGGCTCAGGGCGATCCTGGTCGAGTACCGTGACGGTATCGTCGCCGGGCTCGATGAGCGGATGCAAGACACGGCACCTGTGCCGGAGGCGGTGACGGAGTTCGTGAGGGCACGGTCGGACGATGCTTCGGCGCCGGGTCCGCGCATCGGCTCGGTCCGGTCGACGTGATCCCGGTCGGGGAGGGACGGGCCTTCACCGTCGACGGTGAGCAGGCGGCGGTTTTCCGGTTGCGACGGGAACCTGCGGGCGATGCAGGCGGCCTGCCCGCACGCGGGCGGGCCGCTCGCGGATGGTCAGACCGACGCGGTGCAGGTGATCTGCCCGTTGCGCAACCATGTGTTCGCGTTCGCCGACGGTTTGTGCGTGAGCGGTGACTTCGCCGTGCGGGTGTTTCCGGTCGGGGACGAGGACGGCTAGATCGTCGTCGAGTTGTGAGCCGGACATGGGTGGATCCTCGGCCGGTGATCGACGTTTGGGAACCTGGGACCGTAGCGGGTCCGGCTTCTCGTGCTCTACCGGTGATCATGTATGTGCTCACCGGCGACGAACAGTGTCTGGGAACCCGGTGCCGCTCGGAGTCCGGTTGCCGGTTCCCGAGTGACGATCACGGGCGGGACGGCGGCCCCGGGATGCAGGGTAGGTGCCGCAGCTCCAGCCCGACCAGTCGGCCGTCGACGATCTCCGCTGTCATCCAGGTGTGGGTTGGCTGGGTGCGGCGGTCGGTGGGGGAGCCGGGGTTGAGCAACCGCAGGCCGTGCCCG
>JBOHEO010000280.1:0-5353 GCA_050701055.1 Pseudonocardia sp.
AACACTCGTACTATTGATCATCGCCAGCAGCCCGGTGCGATCGGATTCTGTCAACATCAGCATATTAGATCAACGAGATAAAGTCAGAACAGTTACGCGACACTAGGCGGAGGCGGCGTGAGTGCAGGCGTCACCGAGTTACGTCGCGGCGGTCGAGCTCGGTCTCACGTGGCCGCCGACCAGCGGACGTCCCTGCTGGGAGTGGCGCATCCTTTACGGGATGGACGAACCCGGTCACAAGATCACCGTTCCGTGAAATGCCGTGATCGATAATCCAGCCAACTGCATCACCGCTGATCAAACATGGTGGCCAGGGGTGGGGTCGAACCGCCGACCTACCGCTTTTCAGGTCGGGGGTCCGCCGTTCCGCACCGGCCCGTCACGGCCTCGGTGCAGCTCAGTGCCTCCGCAGATCCGCCAGCCGCGCCCCGAACGGACCGGAACTGAGACCAGAACTGAGACCAGCGACGAACCGACCGGCAGCGCCTACCATCAGGTGCATGAGCGAGCAGCCCACGTCCGTGTCGACGGACGGCCTGGAGTCCTGGAACGACGCCGTGCGCCGCGCCGAACGCGGCGAGACCGTGGCAGTCATCGCCCACGGCCAACACGTCGCCGACGTCGTACCGTCCGGCGAACTCGACAGGCTGCGCGAGACCATCGAGGTCCTATCCGACCCCGACGCCATGCGCGACCTGGCCGACACCGAACCCGTCATCTACGGCATCGACGCCATCCGCGAACTCGTGGCCGGCCGCGTCGCACGCGAGACGCGTTGACCGCCGAGCGCTACACGATCGACCTGACGCGAGGAGCCCGCAGAGCACTCGCCGAGAAGCTGCCGATCGACGTGGCTGCTGGCGCCGTCGAGTTCTTCACCGGCCCACTCGCCACCGATCCACACCGCATCGGCAAGCGGCTCGACGTGCCCTTCGACGGTGTGCACTCCGCGCGGCTCATGCGGGAATGGCGCGTGCTCTACGTCGTCGACGACAAGCAGATGACCGTCACCATCCGTTCGATCCTGCATCGGCGCGACGCCTACCGCTCCTGACCGACCGGGGTGCTGGAGGAGCCCGTCCAGCAAGTGGCGCGCCCTGATCAGCGGGGGGCGGCCGAAGGTGACACGAAGATGACGAAGGTGACCTCACGATCGGCGGCCCGCCGCCTTCGGCCTGGGGCGACGCCTTCGGCCGGCGGGTCGCTCACGGCGTCACGAGTACGGCCGTGGCGTCGTACTGCTTGCCCCGGCGTCGCTCGCGACGCCGATCCTCGTCCGTCTCCTGCGCCTCGGCGGCCCGCACCCGCTGGATCAACTCCAGCGGCCCGGCGTCGGTGAGCACGTCGAGCAGGCCGGACCAGTCGGTCAAGCCGAAGCGATCGACGTAGCGCGCGCTGCCGTCGGAGAGGACGGCTGCGCGACGAACGGACGCGTAGGGGACGGTCACGGTCACGGCGTGCCGAGCCGCCTGCGGCACCGTGCTCGCGACCCAGAACCCACCCTCGGTGTTCCGCGCGGCGCGGACGGCCTCCGGCGTGTAGCTCGAGAGGTGGGCGGATCGGTCGTCGAGCACGGTCCGGACGCCATCCGGCAGATCGAGCACGATCGGGCTGTCTGCCAGCCCGAGGCACTCCAGGTCATCACCACGCCTACGCAGGGCCACGACGGTAGATGACGGACTCGCCGGATTGTCGAGATCGCAGGTGCTCGCATGGTCGAACCAGCGCTTCTCCGCCGGATCCCAGCGCGCGCCGAGCGCCTTCGCATCGTCCTTCTCCGCGAACGGCACGTCGAGGTACAGCCGCTGAACAGCTGTGGCTGGGACGGAGTGCTCGACCATCAGCCTGCCCCATCACCCGACGTCATCCGCCGAATCATCGCACCGCGCACCGACAGGAACCATCGACCGGGCAAGCCGCGACCCGAGGTCGACCGGCGTGTTGACCCGGCGCAGCGGTCCAGACTTCCATTCCCCGATCAACGCGGCGCCCGGCGGGGCACCGCGCGGCACTGTGCCCGGTGCAGCCGCAAGCGCCGCGTGGGGCGTGCGGCCTCCGGCCGGTCCCCCGCGCGGCACCCGGCTGCGGGTCGCCGCCGTCCTCATGTTGGGGCTCCGGTTCTGGGTGGCCCGATTGGCGATACTGAACTGAGCAGACCTGGCCTAACATAGGAGCCTGCCCGGTTCCACCGAAGCTAGAGGGGTGTCATGCCTGCCGCCTACGACGCAGATAGAGAGCGGCGCCGCGCAGAAGCCGAGCGAGAGAGGGCGAAAAAAACGGCGGAACGTGAGCGAAAAGCCGCGGAGGCTCAGAGAAGGGCTGCGCATATCCAAGGACAGAAAGACAAAGCAGCTCGCACTAATGCTGATCTGGCCCGGCGCGTCGAACAGCTTAGCTCATTTCTTGTAGCCGGTTTAGCTGCAACAAGCCAGCCGAACCTTCGAGCGCTTAGGAAGGTTCCGTCACGCCCGCGACTGGAGCTTGGAACCGCCGGCAAAGGACTGCCACCACCACAATGGGAATCCTTCGCGCCGATTCCGCCAGGCTTCTGGCGACGGAATTTCTCACAGGCGGCTGTCACGCGGGACGAGGAGGAAGCACGGGCGGCATTCGATGCAGCCCGCCGGGAGCACGCCGATCTTGAAGTCGCCAGGCAGCGCGAGGTCGATCAAAAAGTTCGCCAGAACGAGGCCCAATTCATGCGCGCTAAACAGGCGGCTGACCGAGAAAATTCGGAGCTCGACGAACTTGTCCGGCGGTTTGCCAAACGAGAGAAGTCAGCTGTCGAGAAGTACGATCGCCATATCCTTGACACCATCCCCACCCCGGAGGGGTTAAAGCACGAGGCCGAAGTGACATTTGACTCGCGGAACGAGAACTTAGTAGTAGAGCTTGAACTGCCGCCTCCAACATGCGTTCCTTCGATCAAGAGCGTTCGTTATGTTCAGGCGCGGGACGAGACTTCGAGTACCTCACGAGCACCGCGCGAACTGTCAGACCTCTATGGGAAGGTTGTCGCACAGTTCTGCCTACTAGTGATTCGAGCACTGCTAAATGCTGACGGTTCACTACGTCAGATCGCACTCAACGGGCGAGTTCGTCGCATCAACCCTCGGACCGGTCACGAAGAGCGGCCGCACATCTTGAGCGTGCTGGTCGAGCGCGAGAGCTTCAGCGGTCTAGTCCTCGACCGAGTCCAGCCGGACGAGTGTTTGAAGCACCTAAAGGCCCTCGTGTCGCCGCATCCCTTTGAACTGGTTCCTATTGAACCACTAGTCGATTTCGACAAGTCCCGGCTCGCATTCGTCGACGGCCTCGCTATGGTTTCGCATTTGGATAGCAGGCCTGATCTAATGGCACTATCCCCAACCGAATTTGAGCATCTGATACGCGAGCTTTTCGATGCCGACCCTACTATCGAATCAGCAGAAAGCCTCGTTACGCGTCCAAGCAATGATGGCGGGATTGACGGCGTCATATATGTAAAGTCATATATGTAAAGCAGCCTCTCGGTCGCAGCATGACCGCCGTACAGGTTAAACAATACGCTCGAAGCAGGGCTCTCGGACCTGCTCACGTTAGAGAACTGATCGGCAGCATGCATGAGTCAAAGGCGGGCAATGGCTTGCTAGTGACGACGTCGAGTTTCACGGCCACGGCGACAGCAAACGCTGCCGAATTTGGCCGCATGCAGCTAATCGATGGTAACAATCTTGTTCACCTAATTAAACAATATCTGGGGAAAGACGTCCTGGTGGGCGATAGGACCCGTTAGCCAGAGACGCAGGCTTCGAGATTCTGAGACGCCCGCAGAAACGGGGCTGCTGGGGAGCGCGCGTGAATTCCGCACTCATGAAGCGAAAGTGCCCGCGGCAAGCAAGGTCATGCCCTCGCCGGGCGGCAGGTCTCGGAGAAGGTGCGCGCCATCTCCTCGACCTCCCGGAGGGCTACCACACGGCGATCGCGGTAGGGACCGCCCTTGCGAGCGGCCCCCCGCGCAGATCCCAGCGTGCGCTGCTAACGCACTGGGCTCCTGCCTCGGGTTCTGGCGTCGAAGCGCACGTTCGGGAAGGGGTGCTTCACACGGACTCACCGGATTGTCGAGATCGCAGGTGCTCGCATGGCGGGCACAGGTACGCGCGATGGCCGTTTCCAGGTGGTCGGCCAGACCCTCGTTCGATTCGACGATGAGCGCCGAGAACTCGCGCGCGAGATTCATGACCAGCCACGGCACGTCATGAATGCATCCACTTTCCAAACCCTGTGGTGTGTCGCACCATCCAACACGATGACCCATTCCGGGCCACTGACCACGTAGTCCTCGTTCACTCGCCCAGGAGTAGGAACGGACGCATAGCTGATCTGCATGGTGAATACCTATTCGGGTGCGTCGAACTCGTAGCCAAAATCATGCCGATCCGCCGCCATGACTGAGCGGAAGAACTCCACGACCTCATCGTCCTTGCTGTAGGTGATCCGGTGCAGTTCCACGACCGGTACGCCCCCTGTGAGGTGCAGAGCCTGGCCCTCCAGGTGCGACGGCATGCGAATGCGCAGCTCCTCACGGAACCTCTCGATTCGATACCCCTTGTCCTCAAGGCGCGCATGTCCACCACCGGGGCCAGTGTTCTCGTCGAGAATTTTCGTTCCCGCCACAATGTCGAGACGGTAATAACTGTCGGCCAACTGGGTCGGCGCCCCCTCTGCCGATCTGCGCCGCCGCCGGACCCATACGAGCGCACCCACATCCACGCCGAGCCACCTGGCTGCAACGTCATCCGCCGGAACCTCGGCGAGTTCGAGAATCTCCTGTCTCCACTCGATTCCGGCCTCTTCCATCTCCGCTTGGAAAGGAGCCTGGCCAGCGGATTGTCGCCATCGGGCGTAACGGTCGGAGCCGACACGAACGATGGGCCGCGGCTTGCGCACGAAGCGCGCGATCTGCAGCACGTGGCCGTGATGGTCGTGGCGGCGGTCGGGGTCCGGGGCAGCGACACCATCCGGATCGCCGCCGCCCGGTCGGAGCCGACCATCCACGACGCCCTGTACGGCGAGCACGGCTGGACTGGTGAGCACTCCGCCGAGCTGGACGCGCTGTGGGGCGGGGGGCACCGCACGCAGCAGGAGTGCTCGCGTGCCGCGTACCGGCTGCACGCGCACCTGCGGGGGCTGCCCTGGCCCCGAGACCGACACACCCCCTGCCCCGGCACCACCCGCCCTGGCACCACCCCCACCGGCGCCCGCTGACGGCTCGTCGGCGGCCGGAAGACCACTCCGGCCCGCCCGCCACCGGGCATCCACTCGTCCCGCCCCTGACCCCCTGTCCCCGAGCTTGGGAGCACCTGCCTGTGTC
>JBOHEO010000281.1:0-5332 GCA_050701055.1 Pseudonocardia sp.
GACGCAGTTCCCGGACGGCGGGCAGCGCGCGGGTACCGTCGGCGACCACCGCGGTGTCGAACCCCTCACCCCGCAGCACGATCGTCAGCATCTCCGCCAACGCCTGGTCGTCGTCGACCACCAGCACCCGTGACTTCATGGTGACCAGCATCCCACCCCGGGAAACTGGTCATCCGAGAACCCGCACCACGCCCCGGACAACTGCACCATCGATTGGTGCAACGATGCTAGTTTGCATGCGTGCCGAAGAACGTGCAGATCCGGGACCTGGACGACGACGTCTACACCACCCTCCGCTCCAGAGCGGCGGCGGACAATCTATCCCTGACCCAGTACCTGAAACGGGAGCTGAGTCAGCTCGCGTCCACACCGACGATGGCTGAGCTGATGGAACGAGCCGACCGGCGGCGTGAGCGGCTGGGCGGCGGCGTGAGTCGGCAGGCGTTCGAGGAGGCCCTCGCGGAGGCCCGGGACGATCGTCCATGATCGACTACGTCGTCGACGCATCTGCTCTTGTCGATCTGTTCACAGTCAGCGACACCCCGGCGGAACTGCGTCGAGCGGTCCTCACCGGGAGGTGCGCCGCCCCGGAGCTGATCGACATCGACGCCGCGACCGTCCTGCGCAAGCTGATCCACCGCGGCCGACTGTCGGATGCCGAGGGCGGCGATGCGCTGCGGGACGTCAGAGACGCACCGATCGTTCGGATTTCCCACCGTCCGCTCCTCGACCGCGTGTGGGAACTCCGGCAGAACATCACTCCGTATGACGCCTCCTATGTCGCGCTGGCCGAGATCCTCGACGTACCGTTGCTCACCTCCGACACCCGGCTGGGGCGGGCCGGCGGCCACAAAGCCCAGATCGAGGTCTACCCGAGGAGCTGAACCGGTCGGCTTCAGCACGCGCTGCGCCCCGTCGGGCCGCACCCTGCCGGTGGCAGTCAGGCGTGGACCCGAGAAGCGAGGTCCCCCGTGCGGATGGGGCCGTCGGCGCTGCCGAAGGCAATGACCGGCCACCCCGCGAGCTCACCGAGAGCCATCGCCCACACCCAGCTGGTGTGCCCGGACAGTGCGCGTTCCACGATCACTTGCCGAGCCGCACGGCCAACGCGACCGGGTCGATCGCAGCCGCGCCGTCCAGTACCTCCCACGGCGAGAGCCAGCACGCCTGCGCGAGCTGTGCGTAGACCGCCGCCGTACGTTCCTGCAGCAGCGCGTCGGACTCGTACGCGTCGCGCTCGCGGCCCGGTTCAGTGCGCTCCCGGCGGGCGGCTCGCTCGGCG
Organism: Pseudonocardia sp.; assembly: GCA_050701055.1. GTDB lineage: Bacteria > Actinomycetota > Actinomycetes > Mycobacteriales > Pseudonocardiaceae > Pseudonocardia. The sequence continues at coordinate 1,283 of JBOHEO010000281.1, forward strand.
GCGACTGCCCGCGGCACCGCCAGCAGCAGCTGCATGTCGGGCACCGGGATCCCGAAGCGCTCGACCTCGATCCTGCGCACCCATTCGACCAGCTCGCCGTCCACGTCCTGGTGCAGCCGCGCCGCGCCGTAAGCCGCGTTGGAAGCGACATAGCGGTCGACGAGCACGACACCGTTCACCTCCAGAGCCGCGCGCAGCTCGACGGCGGCCGCGCGGCGATCCAGGGCGAACAGGACGGCCATGGCGTGGACGGAGCCGGCCAGGTCACCGAGGCGGCCGTGCAGCGCGTCGCGGGCGAGCTCGGCGTGCACGTCGGCGTCGTAACGCGGGAACGCGAACCGGGCCGTCCGGACGCCGTCGGCCGCCAGCGCAACATGCAGCTGATCCGCCAGCGTCCGCTTACCGGCACCGTCCAACCCCTCAATGACGACGAGCCGGCCCATGGGCGAGATCATGCCAGTGCGCATGGCGGAGAATCGGCGCGGAACATCATCCCTTATGACAGCAACGGCACCAGCGAGCGCCCGTTCGGCCCGCGCGCAGCGACCACGCCGTTGGCCAGTCGTCGACCACCGGCCGCAAGCCCCGCCAGGCCCGGCCGATCGAGCCACCGCGCACAGCTGGGACGGATACCGTGTGCCACCGGCCAGCCGTACAGTATCCGCCTGCTTGTACGAACGGCACGCTCGTCCGTACCTACTGGACGAGCATGCCGTTCGTTCGACCAGAAGGCGTCCGATGCCATCGACGCGGATCGCGAATCCGCCCACCCGTCCAACCGGGCGAGCGCCTGGCCGGTAAACATTCATCCGGTCGGCTGAATTTTTATCTCTCGGATGAGGAATGGGTGGTTCTCGACACCTTCGAAGACGACTCGTACACTCTTGATGTGGTCACCCTGAAAGATGGTCGGCAGGCTTTCGCTTACACCTGTGATGGTGACGATCGTATCTCCCGGGGAGAACACGACGGCTGGGACGCCCGCACATTTGAGGAGCAGTCGCTAACGGCGTACATCAGGCAATGCCGGGCATGGAAGTCGCGCCAAACCGAGCAGCCCATCAAGCGCGAGCGGTGACGCCAAACTTGATGTCACGCTGTCCGGCTCGATGTCGGTCGTGGTCACGCCGACACTCGCCGGAGGTCGTCGGCCCGCTGATCGCGATGCCTTTACTGGTCGCATACCGATGGTGCGATCGAGGCGACCATCACCTCACTGCGGGGGCGCGCACCATCGGGATGCTCAGTGATGTCGGGATCATTGAGGTCGATGTGACCCTCGCGCTCGAGCGGCCACCGAAGCTTTCCCGGTCATCACGTCCAGACCCCAGGTACCGATATCGTGGTTCCAGAGTGCGCGGCATTGCAGGAGCACCTCGCCACCATGGTTGGAAGAGCAGCCCGGCCGCACCCGTACAGGCCCCAGTGCCGGTGCCCGAGTGCGCACCGCGACCAGCCGTCGTCGTCGCTTCGCGGGAACAGGGGAGGAAGCTATTCTCGACCCGAACGCCGGTGAGGAGGCTCCCGATGACCGCTGAGGCCGTACCGCTCGCGCCCGCTCCAGAGGGCTGGACGATCGAGGACGTCGACGCGCTGCCCGACACCGGACTGCGCTATGAGCTCGTGGACGGAGTGCCCAGGGTCATGACGCCGCCGAAGCTCAAGCATCAGCGAGCCCTGCATCGGCTGCACAACGAACTCGAGAACGCTGCTCCGTCCGGCTTGTTCGTCGCCCAGGGCGTAGGAGTCATCCTGGCCCCAGACCAGCGCCCGATCCCGGATCTCGTCGTGATTCGCGGTTCCGAACCCGACGACGAGCTGAGCAACTTTCCCGCTGTGGGAGTACTGCTCGCCGCGGAGATCGTGTCCCGCTCCTCCCGCTCCGACGACCGCTTCCGCAAGCCCGCGCAGTACGCGCAGGCCGGCATCCCGTTCTACCTGCGGGTGGAGCTGGACCCGCCGCACCTGGTCGCCTACCGGATCGGTGCCGACGGGCTCTACGTCGAGTGCGCCGAGGCCGAGCCTGGAAAGCTGTTCACCCTCACCGAACCGTTCCCGGTGTCGTTCGATCCGGCTGTGCTGCTGCGGTAGGCGTGGTGCTCGATCAGATCTGCGAGAAGGATTCCAGGAGCCGGTCGGCCGACCACACGCGCACCTCGACCGACTTCGGGTCGACCCGCAGCCGACGGTAGAGATCGCGCTCGGCGAGGACGCTGAGATCTCCTGCACCGAGGCCCTTATGCCCGCGTGTTGCGTGCTCGACGAGGTCGAGCTTCGTGGAGCAGCCGGTCCGGATGCAGTCCAGAAGCTCCGCATCCCACGTGGCGTCGTGGAGGGCCCAGGGCGCCTCACCGCGGGCGGAGTCCTCCAACATTCCCGCGAACGCTGCTGCGCACTCACGTCGCCGCGCACCGTCCGCGATGTGATGAATGTGATTGCCGGTTTCGATCACTGCGGCCGTCGGAAGGATGAGTGCTCGCCGCTCCTCCACCCGCCGAAGCAGGTCCGCGCGGATCTCCTCAGGCCGCTGGGCCTTTCCCGGAACATCGAGAATCTCCAGGAGAATGGAGGTGTCGACGAACTCGACAACCCTGCGGCGACCAGCACCAGACTGCACGCCGTCACGCTCCACCGAGCAGTCGGGAGAACCGTTCCGAGATCGCCGGCCGCTCCGCGGCTGCCTCCGCGAGGAGACCTCGACCCACCACGTCACCCAGCGTCCCTCGGGCCATCACCGTCGGGTAGCCGGAAAGATCGACAAGTCGGGTGAGCCGGGACGCGCCCGTCCCGGGATCGCGGTCGCACACGATGACTCCCCGATGATCAGTGCCCTCCAGGGCATCGAGCAGGGCGGGGCTGTGAGTGGTGACGAGCGTGCGGATGCTGCGAGTCTCCGACTGTCGCCGGACCAGTGACACGACACGTGCAGCCATCTCCGGGTGGAGCCCGTTCTCCACCTCCTCGATCACGAGGAGCCGCTGGCCCACTCCATCTCCGGACGCGCCGCTGACCTGCTCCGCCGCCAACGGTGCGGAGAGAAGGGCAGTCCCGACCGCAAGGAACCGCAACATCCCATCACTCATCAAGCGCGCGGACACGGTATTGACCGTTCCGGAACGAGGATCGGTCTCCGCGAGCGCGACGAGGACGTCGCCGAGATCCGACCGTGCCATCGAGATGTTCTGGAACGGCCGGTCGGGCATCGCGCGGAGAAGTTTCTGCAGTTCATCGAAATCCGACGTGGAACGGTCGGCGATCGCAGCAACAGCCGCGCTGAGATTTTCCGCGTTGCGCCGCAGGTCGCTGTCCCGCGCGTTCACGTACTGCCGCATCAGATGCGGCACTGGGTCCAGAATGAAGATCGATTGCAGTGCGGTGCGGACAGCGGCTGCCGCCGCGTGGACGAGGCGCGCAGCTTCGGTATCAGCCGGAAGCCGGGCGGGGATCTGCGTGATGAGCAGGCGGTTGCTGGCGAACGGCACCCCGGGATCGATGCCGCGCTTGCCGTTGAACCAGCGCCCGACCAGATCGTTGCGTTGCTCGTCGGCATCGTCGGTGACGATCAATGCCCTGCCGTCGAGGGACCGATTGCCGTAGGTAACGCCTTTCACGACCGTCAGCTGTTCCCAGCGGATCCGCACCTCAGGACGCACCTGCACGGCGACGGCGAACTCGTACACCGCCCTGCCGGCGGTGACCCGGCATCCGAGCTCGAACTCGTCGCGACCGTGTGGCGCACACCCCTCGGCCCCGCCCCGGATCGGCTCTGAGTCGGAGCGCGAACCGTCGAGGGCATCGCGAACGTCGTTACCCTCCGCGAGTCGCGCCAGCGCGGTGAGACCGTCGATCGCGTTGGACTTTCCACTGCCGTTCTTGCCGATCAGCAAGGTGAGCTCCGACAGCGGCAGGATCGCATTCTCGAAACTCTTGAACTGCGTCAGTAAGAGCCTGTCCAGGATCGCGACCGCCAGTTGTCGCCTTGGCCGACTCATCGTGCTCCCTGCCGTGGGTACCGCGGTGTGCGGAAGTCGACGCTCAGGCGCCGACTTC
>JBOHEO010000282.1:0-5316 GCA_050701055.1 Pseudonocardia sp.
CGGCGGCGAGCATGAGCAGCTCGTCGCGGTAGGCGGTGCGCAGCGCGGTGACGGCGCCGGTGCCGGTCAGACCCGCCCGGCCACCGCCCGGCGAGCCGGCCGGCGGAGCCTGCGGATCGGCACCGACCGCGGCGAGCAGCCTGGCGATGTAGGAATTCGAGTCCCGGGCTTCGTCGCCCGCGTCGCCGGTCAGCCGGTGCCAGCGGTCCGGGTGCGCCACCAGGTGGTCGGCGAGGGCGGTGGAGCTGCCGAGCAGCGCCATCAGCCGCCCGCGCAGGACGGTGTCGATCCGCAGTGCGGCGTCGAGGGCGGGCCAGTCCGACGCCGCCTCCGCGAGCCGGTCAACCGATCGCAGCGCCAGGTTCGGATCGGGGCTGCGCGCCAGCGCCCACATGACCGGTGCCGTGGTGTCGTCGACGGGGGTGTCTCCGGACCACCAGCCGAGCTGCGTGAGCGTCGACCCGGCCCGGGGGTCGGTGATCCCCAGGCGGGCGAGCGAAGCACCGGTGCGCCGATCGTTCACAAGTGTTGATCCTGCCGCACGCGGTCGGTCGCGACGGTGTCCGGACCGCCGACGTTCCCGACCGGGTCCGCGGGCCACCGGGCCGCAGTACGATCCCTTCCGTACCAGATACCGGTCCCGCCCATCGCGCCGGCAGGGCGGAGACCAGCAGCCCTCGGCCGGAGCTGCGCAGCGCGGTGCCGCGCACCTGCGACCCCTCGTGCAACGTGACGAGCACGGCCGGACGGTCTCCCGTCCGGCACAAGTCGTCCAGCACGGTCAGTGCCAGCGTGTGCCGGACCGGATCGGTGCCGAGCAGCGGGCGCGCGAGCGCGGCGAACCTGTCGACGTCGTCGTGCAGCCGGACCTCCACCCGATCAGCGTGCTCACCCGGCTCGGCCGCCGCGAGCCGTTTTCCGGCGGCGCCTCGTCACGACCAGAGGGCGGCGATCGGCGCGGCCTGGATCCGTTCCTCGATCCGGAAGGTGTGCCGGCCGGCATGCAGGACGAGCCCGCAGATCATCCGGTCCCCGAGCTGGTCCCGGAGCCAGATCAGGTGCCGGGCGTCCGTCCGGTTCGCCGACGCCGCAGCCTTCACCTCGATACCGATGATCCGGCCGTCGGGGAACTCGACGATGATGTCGACCTCGCGTCGCCCGTCCCGGTCCCGGAGGTGGTACAGCCGCGGGGCCCACTCGGCGAGCGTCAGCTCGGGCCGCAACTGGGCGACGACGAAGCTCTCCAGCAGCCGCCCCATGAGCGTTGGATCCCGGAGTACGCCGTCCTCGTCGACTCCCAGCAGCGGACCAGCGAGCGCCGGATCGACCAAATGGCGCTTCGGCCTGCTGGTCAACCGCGCGAGTCGGTTCGTGCTCCAGGCAGGCAGCGGCTCGACCACCAGGAGCGCTGTCAACAGCGTGTCGTAGCCGACAGCCGTGGCCCTGTTGATCTCCGCGGCTTCGTACAACGTGCGGTGCTCGACCACGGTCGCGGTGTTCACCGCCCAGGCCTGCAGGTATCGCCGCAGTCGCACCGGGTCGCGGGAGCCGTCGAGCAACGCCCCGTCCCGCGTGACGATCTCTTCTACATAGCTCGCCAGCCGTCGACGCCGTACCTTTGCGTCCGCCTGCAACACCACCTCCGGCAGACCGCCGCGGAGCGCGGCACCGACGTAGCCGATGAGGTCGGGGGGGTGCCGCGGTGAATGCAACGCGGCGACGCCCTCGGCGGTGATCCGGTCCAGAACGGGCGCTGCATACGGGTCGCCGACGAGCTCCCGCTCGCTCAGCCCCCACATCGCCAGCCGAACTGCCCGACCGGTCAGGGGCCAGCCGGCAGCCGTCAGATCCGTCTGTGACGAACCCGTGATGACGAACCGACCCGCGCCCATGCCGTCGTCCACTGACCGCTTGATCGCGCCGAGCACCTCGGGAACGAGCTGCCATTCGTCGACCAGCAACGGCTCGGACCGGGCGCGCAACGCCGTATCCGGGTCGGCGCGGGCCAGGTCGGCGTCCGCGGATCGGTCCAGCCGCAGCATGTCCTCGACATGGCGCCGGGCCGTGGTGGTCTTTCCACAGGCACGCGGACCGACCAGCAGCACAGCCGGGACCCCGGCCATCAGCTCATCGAGGAGCCCATCCACCATTCGCGGGAGATACGTCACGGAACGAGAGTATCGCTCCCGCGCACGATTGACTGACGCTCACGCGCGCATGCGTTAAGGCTTACGCGCGCTATGCACTGACGCTCACGCGCAGCCTCCGCCATCGCTTTCACACACCGTGCCTGAGTCCTACAGCACCGGCAAGCTACAGCACCGGCAAGTTAAGTCGCCAGCTCCTACGGTGTGACCGGCGCGGTACCTGTTCCACTCCGCTGTCCCTGTCGCGGGTGCGGGCCGGGCGTCAGGGACGGTCGAACTCCCCGGCGCGGACGCCGAAGACGAACGTGTCCCACTCGGCCGCAGTGTAGCGGTGCGGGGCCACGGTGCGGTCCTTGGTGTCCCGGATCGCCACGTCGCCGTCGGGGAGGAACGCCACCTCGACGCAGTCGGTGCCGTTACCCCCAAGCCGCTGAAGCTGCTCTTCCGCCACGTGACGCCGGCGGGGATCGGGCACCTTCCTCGCGAGCTCTAGCTCTGCATCTGCGCGGTCGCCCGCTCGACGAGAGCGACGGAGTCGGCTGGACTCAGCGCCACCGAGCGGAGGTGATCACACGTGTGCGGTTGTGCGTGTGCGCTGTTCGTCGAGCGCGATGTGCTCGGCCTTCGTCAGCGCCGGGACGCCGATCGACCGCAGCGCCACGAGCAGCAGAGGTGCCACGACGAACACGAGCCCGGCCGCCCCCACGAGCACCCGAGCGGCCCGCCTGGTGATTTCCCGGGCGTGCCGGAGCACGCCGGCGACGAACACCCTGACCGTCTCCGAGAACTCATACGGGTCATCCGGGTCGTGGAAGGCGTTGCGGTCGCCCTCGAACAGCGAGAAGTGGGTGTGCATCGCCGAGCCGGGGTGCGCGAAGAAGCTGCTCCTCGCGTTCATGATCGATACCGGGACCCTCTTCCTCGTCGGCGGTCAGGCTTTGATCAACTCCTTGCCCTGCAGACATCGCAAAGTCACGTAGCTTTGAGCGCGCACCTGCGGGGTTCCTCACGGCCAGCACGCCATGGCGCTACCGTCGACCTCGATCGGGCTTCCGACGTGATATGAGGCTATGGTCCACCGGTCTGGGTTCGACGACACCTGGAGGCGGCATGGGGGCCGCAGGAGCGCATGACGTCGATACCGCACGGCTCAACGACGTGTGCCGCCGCTATGGCATCTCGGCGCTTTCGTCTTCGGTTCGGTCGCGCGTGGCGAGGATGTCGACGGCAGCGATATCGACCTGCTCTACGAACTGGGCCCTGGCGCACGCCTGGGCTGGGAGATCGAAGATCTGTCTGACGCCCTCGCCGAGCTGTTCGGTCGTCCTGTGGACCTGGTATCTCGCGCGGCCGTACATCCCCTGCTGCGTTCGGCCGTGGCCCACGACGCAAGGCCGCTCCATGCGGCATGACCACCTCCTGCTGCTCCGGGAGATGATCGACGCAGCCGGCAGGTGATGTGCCATGGCGCAACCCCACCCGGCTTCGGAATCGCGTGGTGTACGGGTACTGGTGGGTCGACTTCGGTGTGCTCCACACAACAGCCACCGAGCAGCTCGGCGACTTCGTCTCCGCGCTTCGGAATGTCGCCCGTGCTCTCGAGGACGAGGCGTCCGGGAACGACGGGGAGCCGAACTGAGTCCGCCGCACCTGCCTGCGATAATGGCCGACCGCATCGATAGGAGCGTCGGCGGTGCAGAGCGGGCTGTGGCTGCCAGTCTCCTCGCCGCCCAGGCTCAGGCTCTGCCGCTCAACAGTCGTGCAGGTCGAGATCATCGAGATTGAGGTCATCCTCTCAGGACATTCAATCGACGTACAGTAAGCCGCGATATCCGGCGGCCGCGCTACGACGCCGAGAGCCGCGACTCCTTGCCCGGAGAGCTGGTCCAACATCGATGGCGCTGTGGGGTGGCCGACCAGTTCGCGTTGGCAGAGGCACCACATCGGGAGCCGCACCGCCCGTCCGGTCAGCGGCTGGCCCCTGCGCGGTCAGGTCGTTCTGCGTCGAACCTGTGATGATGAAACCGGCAGGCCCCGGAACCGGTGCCCGCAGCACGTCCTCCGGTAGGTTCAGCTCCACGCTGTCCCGGACGTGCAGACGTGCGGTAGGCAACTTTTTGCACGCCCACGGCCCCCCCACTACGAGGACGGCTGACGACCCGGCCATCATCTCGGCGAGGAGCCCATCGACCAATCGGGGAACGGAGCCTAGCCCGCGGTGCTGGGCTTAACGCCTCAGTCAGTCGTGTTCGTCAAGCGCGATATCTCTAACTTTGACAATTCCGAGGGTTACGGGCTTGCCGGTGACTCGTCGCGTTGATTCTGCGAGGGCCTCTCGAATATATGGCACCAGGATGGGGACGGCTTCAGCCATTAGCAAGCTAGCCGCATCTGCGGTAGCGTAATCAGCATCCGGATTTTCCTTACGAAAGAATGCTGCGCAGTCTATACGAGCTGTTACATTACTTTCCCGAGTATTCGACCGAAATTCGAACACCCACTTCAGAGTCCTCGTTTTTGATTCCCACTTGCACAGGTATCTGGACGTCGTCGGAGGTTTCTACCTTCCTATTTTTACGCTCGGGACTCTGCTCCTTGTACTTGGCGCTAATTTCATAGAACCGAACCCGCAGAAACTCTAGACCTTCGCGGACTGACGGCAGTGAGTCAGCAGACAAGTCGAATCGCCGTTCTCCCACTCAACCAGCTCATCAGACACTGTGCCTCCTCGTCCATGAGTTGGACCACCTCATGTATCGGTCAGAAACCGATACCGCAAGCGTTGGTGGCCTCGTTCACCCTGATCGACGCTCCCACGTTGCCAGTCGCTGTCGTGCGAGGGCGATCGACTTGGGGCACTCGTCGAGCCTTCTTGTTGATCAAGTGTAGTGCCAGCAGGCCGCGCTCCTGGCGGCTGAAGAACAGCCGGAACTCCTGTCCCTGGTACGTCAACTTCGCCTCCAGGAGACCCCCACCCAGGTCCTCGACCTCGTGACCAAGGGTCTTGCCTTCCCTAACCCGCTTCATCAAGCTCGCGAGCTGTGCTTGGTTTCAACCAGTGAGAGCGCCATCGGCGTTTCCTAGTAATTCGCTGAGCTTCTCGCTCGGCGTGGTCCATTCTAGCGTACGGCGTGGGCGGCCGTTGAGGCGGTCGGCGATCGCGTCGAGT
>JBOHEO010000283.1:0-5298 GCA_050701055.1 Pseudonocardia sp.
TCCTTCAGGATGGACGCGGGCAGCAGGTTGGTGAACAGGTGCTGCCAGGCGGGATAGGGCTTGGCGAACACGACGTCGACAGCCTTGCCACCGGCCCGCGAGCGGACATCGGTGATCAGCCGATAACCGGCGGCGTCGACGACCCCCGGCTCACCGCGCATCCGCTGCCACAGGTAGACGAAGTCCTCGGCGGCGATCGGGGTGTTCGTCGACCACGATGCCCGCAGGTCGATCTCGTAGCTCACCGTGAACGGGTCGGTCGAGATGACCTCGGCACTCGTCACGACCGTGCGGTCCAGCCGCAGGACTCCGTCGGCGTCCGGGCGGAACACCGACGGCAGCACCAGCGTGGCCAGCGCCGTCGTGGTCGGGGAGAGGTGGGCGAGCAGGTGCGGGTTGAAGCCGGGCCCGAGCTCGTCGACAGCCACGACGAGCCGGGTGGGCTCGATCGGTGCCGCCGCAGGTGCAGGGGGGGGCGCGGGAGGCGGTGGCAGCGGCGCAGGGGCGGTCGTGCACGCGGCAAGCAGCACAGCGAGCAGCACCACCAGCCCACGCTCACCCCAGCGCGCGGAGCCGCCCGGCGACGAACGGCACTCTCGTCGGGCAGGTTCCGACGAGAGTGCCGTTCGTCGGATCATCCGCGGGCTCCCGGAGTGGGGGTCAGCGCCATCGACCGCCTGGCCTCAGACGGCGGACTTCGCGCGTGCCCGCATGCGGTTACGCGTATGCGAGTCGAGCTCCACCTTACGGATTCGCACCGACTCGGGCGTGACCTCGACGCACTCGTCGCTGGCGCAGAACTCCAGCGCCTGCTCGAGGGTGTGCACCGTGGGCGGGGTGAGCTTGACAAGCTCGTCGCTGGCGGACTGGCGCATGTTCGTCAACTTCTTCTCCCGGGTGATGTTCACCTCGAGGTCATCGCCGCGGGTGTTCTCCCCGATCACCATGCCGGCGTACACCTTCGTGCCCGGACCGATGAACAGCACGCCCCGGTCGGCGAGCTGGTCGACCGCGTAGCCGGTGACCGGGCCGGTGCGGTCGGAGATCAGCGATCCGCGCAGCCGCGTGCGCAACTCACCGACCCACGGGCCGTAGCCGTCGAAGACGTGGCTGGCGATGCCGGCGCCGCGGGTGATCGTCAGGAACTCGGTGCGAAACCCGATCAGGCCGCGGCTCGGCACCCGATAGTCCATGCGCACGCGGGTGTCACCGTGGACCATCTGGCTCAGCTCGCCCTTGCGGGCGGCGAGCAGCTGCGTGACGGCGCCGAGGTGCTCGGTGGGCACGTCGACGGAGAGCTGCTCGAACGGCTCGTGCACCTTGCCGTCGATCACCTTGGTGACCACCTCGGGCTTGCCGACGGTGAGCTCGAAGCCCTCCCGGCGCATCGTCTCCACGAGAACGGCCAGGGCCAGCTCGCCACGGCCCTGCACCTCCCAGGCGTCGGGGCGCTCGGTGGGCAGCACCCGCAGGGACACGTTACCGACGAGCTCGGTGGCCAGCCGCGTCTTGACCTGCCGCGCGGTGAGCTTGGTACCCGGGTGCGGGTCGCGCCCGGCCAGCGGGGAGGTGTTGGTGCCGATGGTGACGGCGATGGCCGGCTCGTCCACGTTGATCCGCGGCAGCGGCACCGGGTGCTCCGGGTCGGCCAGGGTGTCGCCGATCGTGACCTCCGGGATGCCGGCCACCGCGACCAGGTCGCCCGCCGACGCCGACGCTGCCGGCACCCGGGCGAGGGCCTCGGTGCGCAGCAGCTCGGTGATCTTGATGCGGGTCGCCTTGCCGTCCGCGGTACACCACGCCACCTGCTGGCCGCGGCGGATCGTGCCCGCGCGGATCCGGCACAGCGCGATCCGGCCGAGAAAGGACGTGGCGTCGAGGTTGGTGACGTGCGCCTGCAGGGGGGCGTCCGGATTGTCGGCGGGCGACGGGACGTGTGCGCTGATCGTGTCGAACAGGGCCTCGAGGCCCGGATCAGCGGGCATCTCGCCATCGGCGGGGCGGGTTCTCGACGCCCGGCCCGCACGGCCACTTGCGTAGACGACCGGGAGGTCGAGCAGGCGGGTGGTGGTCGCCTCGCCCAGCTCCAGCTCGTCGGCCAGCTCCAGCAGCAGCTCGAGACTCTCGTTCACGACCTCGGCGACGCGGGCGTCCGGGCGGTCGGTCTTGTTCACGACCAGCACCACGGGCAGCCCGGCGGACAGGGTCTTGCGGAGCACGAACCGGGTCTGCGGCAGCGGGCCCTCACTCGCGTCCACCAGCAGCAGCACCCCGTCGACCATGGACAGGCCGCGCTCCACCTCGCCGCCGAAGTCGGCGTGCCCGGGGGTGTCGACGACGTTGACCGTCATTCCCGGCCAGGCGATCGCGGTGTGCTTGGCGAGGATCGTGATGCCCTTCTCCCGCTCCAGGTCACCGGAGTCCATGATCCGATCGACGATAGCGGCACGTTCCCCGAAGGCGCCCGATGCCCGGAGCATAGCGTCGACCAGGGTGGTCTTGCCGTGATCGACGTGGGCCACGATGGCGACATTGCGCAGCTCGGCCCCCGTCACCGGGGTATGACCCGCCTCACCGGGGCCGCGGGTGGCGGCGACCGGACTGGCGGTCGGGCTCGTCACGTGAACGGCCTCAATGGTGGAACCTGCTGTGCTCACACGTCACGGTATCCCGTCGCGGCGCCTGCCCGTGCCCCGCCGGGAACCTGGAGCCTCGGCGCCTCGCCACTGCTGGATACGCCGGCCGCGGCCGTCGGGCCGACGCACGGTGCCGATCGGCGCGCGCGAGCCGGATGCCACCCGGGCGGCCGCGGGCGGGTGTGACTCCGTCGCGCCGGGCGGTCGGCCGTTTCGGGGTGTCGTCGAGCGGTGAACGGCCCAGGTCGGTGGCCGGGCGGTCCGGAACGTGGTCAGCGGGAGGAAGCGCGTGCGGTCGACCGCTCGCGCCCGCTCGCTCGAGCGTGCGGCGCCACGGCAGCGGGTGATCGACGATCCGGAACGCTATGCTGCGGATGGCGCACCCCGGCGTTCCCGGGTTTCGATCACGATCGGAGGTGGGCAGGATCACGTTCGTCGCGAGCCCGGGTGACCGCCTGTCGCGAGCCCCGGGGTGGCCATCGCCGGTGCGCGTCACCGCCGGTCCCGGGGGGCCGGGGCCACATCCCATGATTGCCGGTTGGGAACCCCCGGCCGGGCGACGTCCGGTTTCGGGTTCCCAGACGTGGATCTTCCGGCTGGGTGGGGGCGACCGGCGGGCCGGTACCCGTGAAGATCACCGGCCTGGAAACGGCAACTGCGCCACATCCGGCTCCCCGTTCCCAGGAACGGATCTTCCGGCTGTGCGAAGCCGCCAGGGGCCGGCGTCCGCGAAGATCACTGGCTTGGAGCCGGTACCCGCTCGGCAACCGGTTCTGCATTCCCGGATGTCGATCTCAGGCTCGAGCGGGCAGCGCGGCCTCGATCTCGTGCAGGATCTCCGCGATCACCAGCCGCGGTCGTCCGATCAGGTCGTGCCAGGTGTAGCGCAGGATCGTCCAGCCTGCGCGGACGAGCGCGTTCTGCCGACGCTTGTCGACCTGGGTGCGCTCGGCGTCCATGTGCCACGCCCAGCCGTCGACCTCGATTGCCACACGGGCCGCCGGGAACGCGATGTCAACCTTGTGGCCGGCAGCCGGGAATCCACATTGCCAGCCAGTCAACCTGGCCTCTCGGAGCATCCGGACCAGGAGCCGCTCGGCCACCGACGCCGAGTGGTCCGTCGCGGCGACCAGCAACCGCCCCGCGCTCGACGATCCGTGCGACCCCAGGTTGCGGCAGTAGGTCCGGTACACCTCGGGGAACGGAACCCAGAGCTGCAGTGCACGGTCCAGCAGGAGACTCCCGGCGCCACCGAGTTCGACCGCGGCCTCCAGGACCGTCAACGGCCGTGTTGTGACGGCGACCTCATGGCGGCTGGTGACATCGACCGTGGCGAGCTCGCGTCGGCGCACAGCCACCCCCGGACGGGGACGCGGATACCGGCGCCGGGAGACCGTCACCCCGACCGTGGCCGGAGCTCGCTCGGCCATCCCGTGCCACCACGCCGCTGCCGCGCCCGAGAGCACCGCACCGTCCCCCGCCCACAGCACCGCGGCCCGCACGCGGACCTCGTCGTCGTACCGGTGGCCAGCCGCGAGATAGACCCTCGGGTGAAGGGGGCGCCAGCGTCGGGTGCGGAGCCGGTGGTCAACGGCGTCTGCGGACATGCCGGCTGCGATGGCCTGCGCGCGCGAGATGACCCCGGCCTGACGAGAGAGGTAACTATCGATCGACATGCCCATCATCGACGGCGGCCGGACGGATGGGGTTCCCCTGGCGACGCAGATCGTTGCAATCGTGAACGAGATCCAGGACCCCGGGCTACCGCAGGCCGACCGCAGGCCGACGAAAGATCACAGCCCGGGAACGGCCAGCTGCATCAGGTCCGGCTCGCCGTTCCCTGAGGTCGATCTTGACCTGACAACGGCCACCGGCACCGGTCGATAGTTCAGGGCAGATTCGCCGCCGAGGGGACTGCCACCGCCACAGATTATTGTGGCGGCCATGTTCGATCCGGTCGACACTCCGCGACGCTAGTCAACATTCACCAACAGGATTATTAATTACATTACTGCCGCATGCAAGTGAGACCGCAACAGTCTTTCGTGACATGAGAATGGCCGTAATAATTACTTTTTAACGCACCCGAATGCGCAACTCGCCATGCCCAAATGCGCAACTCGCCGGGCCCAAACGCGCAACTCGCCGGGCCCAAACGCGCAACTCGCCGGGCCCAAACGCGCAACTCGCCGGGCCCAAACGCGCAACTCGCCGGGCCCGAACGCGCAACTCGCGGTCAGGGGGGTGTGGGCCAGAGCACCTCGAGGCGGGCGCCGCCGCAGGGGGCAGCGCCGGCCGTCACGGACCCGCCCCGGCCGCGCACCAGGGCCGCCACCAGCGCGAGACCCAGGCCTGCACCACTACCTGCACCCGCGTCGGGGGCCAGCCGCAGGAAACGGTCGAACACGCGCTGCCGGTCCGCCGCCGGGATGCCGGGACCATCGTCCTCCACCACCAGGCGCACCCACCGCCCAGCCGGCAGCACGCTGATCCGCACCACGGATCGGGCGTGCCGGCGGGCGTTGTCGAGCAGGTTGTCCAGCACGAGGTCAACCTCGCCCGTGCTCGCGCCGACCTGGGCCGGCATCGCCGTGACCTGTGCAGCAGGCCCCTCGCCGGCCCGCTCCACCGCCGCGCGCACCGCCGCGACAAGGTCCACCGG
>JBOHEO010000284.1:0-5274 GCA_050701055.1 Pseudonocardia sp.
GATCAGGCCTGCCATTCCATCGCGGGGAAGCTGGGCTCCGTTACCGCAGCGCCAGCAGTGAGCCCACCGTCGCGTGGTCCGTCCCATCATTCAGACCAACGATGCACACCAGCCCGACGTTGCGGCCCATCTCTGAACACGTGCGAAAACCATGTCGAACCACGGCCCCGTGAACTCGACATATCGCGCCGCGTCCCGATCCCCCCCGTAGCGAGCCTCAGCAGCCCGCTTGATCGAAAGGTACTCCTCCCGGGCCGCCGCGTCTGTACGTAGCCAGTCACGAAACAGCAGCGCGTAGCGCCATCCGGGCGAACCGACTGCACGCACGTACAGGTGGACGATCCGGGCGGGGTCGGCGGACCCGTGGAGACGCTGTGGCCACGTGGCAGAGCCGGGAGGCTCGGGATCGTCGCCGGTGACATCGGGGCGGACCGGGAAGCCGGCGCCGGCGAGGGCGTCGAGCAGGGCGTCCGCCTCGGCCATCGAGTCGACGCCGAGCTGTAGGTCGATCACGTCTTTGGCCGGGAGGCCCGGGACAGCGGTGGATCCGATGTGCGCAACGCCCCGTCCACGCTCCCCCGCCGCAGCCGCCACGCGAGCAGCGAGCCGCGCCGCCTGCGCGGGCCACTCCGGGTGCGGCGCCACCAAGAGCGGCGCTCCGCCGCCCACCGGCCGACGCCGGCGGAGGTTGTCCTCGAAGGGCACAAGTCGATCACGCCACAGCACGTCGAGCTCTCGCGCGATCCGGCCCGGACCGCCGCTGTTGTCCAGCCAGACGTCAGCGGCAGCGCGCCGGGCATCGTCGCCCACCTGCGCGGCGATCCGGGAGCGCGCGTCATCCTCCGGTATCCCGCGGATACCTACCAACCGCCGCACCCGCTCCTCAGGATCGGCGTGCACCACGACGACCAGTGCAAACGCGGGAGCCATCCCGTTCTCGACGAGCAGCGGGACGTCCTGCACGACGATCGCATCCGCGGGCGCCGCGGCGATCAGCTCGGCGGAGCGGGCCCGCACCCGCGGATGCACGATGGCATTCAGCCGTTGCCGGGCGATCGGATCCCCGAAGACGACCCCGGCGAGCCGCGGCCGGTCGAGCTCGCCGTCCGGCCCGAGCATCTCGTTCCCGAACGTGGCCAGAATCATGGCGTGACCTTCGGTGCCGGCGGCGACCACCTCGCGGGCGAGCACGTCGGAGTCCACCAGAACCGCTCCGAGCTGCACCAGCCGCCGTGCCACCGTTGACTTTCCCGACCCGATCCCTCCGGTGAGCCCCACCCGTAGCACGCCAGGCACGCTATCCGACGGCAGCGAGCTCCCGGGCGGACACCTCGGAGGTGGTCGACGGCGCGGGTGGAGTGATCGTCACCAGCGTCCGCAGCGCGAGGTCGAGCAGCACGTCCTCCGACGTGCGTCCGCCCGGCCGGGGTGCCCGGGCCGGCAGCACCAGGGTGAGCGTGGCGGGACCGTTGACGGCGGTCAGCAACGACTCGGCAGGGCGTTGGAGGAGCACCGCGGGCGCGCTGCCGATCGGCAGGCGTCGCCGCGCACCGTCCTCTGCCTCGGCGTTGATCATCCAGTGCTCCGCGGCGGCCTGCTCGTCGACGTACAACCCGGCGTTGAGATCGAGCAGGGTCATCCCACCCACCGGTCCGCTCGCCGTGCCGGTGTAACGACAGACCAGCCGCTCAGAGCGCCCGACGGACGGTGCGGGCACGTCGACCGTGCTGCGAACGGCGACGGAGTCCAGCGGCAGGCCCAGGAGCGCGCCGAGATCCGCCGCGGCCAGCACCCGCTCGCAGTCGTTGGGGATTCCCGGATCGACCCCCATCGGTCCGTTCGCACCGGGCTCGGCGGTGGACGCCGCAAAGGTGGGCACGGGCAGCGACTCCGGCCCACCGGATGTCGTCGCGCACGCTCCCAGCCACACCGCAAGCACAACCGCTGCCACCGCTGTCGTGGCCGTCTGCAGGCCCCCCCACCACACCACACCACGGTAGGCCGCGGCGGGCGTCGGCGCACTGCGACACGACGCGATCGTCATCTGAATGCCCCATCCGGACCAGCTCAGTCGCATCGGAAAAACCAGGCCCCGACGACCGCAGGTCGCCGGGGCCGTTCGATCAGCTGCGGATCAGTATGTGCGCGGCCTCACGCGCCGCCGGACAGCTTCTCCCGAAGCGCCGCCAGCTGCTCGTCGCTCGCGAGCGAGCCCCCGGTCTCGACCGGCGGGGTCACCCCTTCGGTCGAGTAGTTGGTGGCGGCACTCTCGGTGCCGGCTTCCACCTCGGCTTCGGCGGCCTTCTTGATCTGCGTGATGTGCTGCTCGAAGCGAGCGAGCGCCTCGGCGTACTCCTTCTCCCACGCCTCGCGCTGGGCCTCGAAGCCCTCCTGCCAGTCGCCGGTCTCGACGTCGAAGCCCTCGGGGTAGATGTAGTTGCCCTCGGGGTCGTATTCGGCGGCCATACCGTAGCGGGTGGGGTCGAACTCGGTCTCGGCCGTCATGCCTTCGTTGGCCTGCTTGAGCGAGAGCGAGATGCGGCGCCGATCGAGATCGATGTCGATGACCTTGACCATGGCGTCGCCGCCGACCTGCACGACCTGCTCGGGAATCTCCACATGGCGCTCGGCCAGCTCGGAGATGTGCACCAAGCCCTCGATGCCCTCCTCGACGCGCACGAACGCGCCGAACGGGACCAGCTTGGTGACCTTGCCCGGGACGATCTGACCGATCGCGTGGGTGCGGGCGTAGAGCCGCCACGGGTCTTCCTGGGTGGCCTTGAGCGACAGCGAGACGCGCTCGCGGTCGAGATCGACGTCGAGCACCTCGACGGTGACCTCCTGGCCGACCTCGACGACCTCGCTGGGGTGGTCGATGTGCTTCCAGGACAGCTCGGAGACGTGCACCAGGCCGTCGACCCCACCGAGGTCGACGAACGCACCGAAGTTGACGACGCTCGACACCACACCCTTGCGGACCTGGCCACGGGCGAGCTGGTTGAGGAACTCGCTGCGCACCTCGGACTGGGTCTGCTCGAGCCAGGCGCGCCGGGACAGGACCACGTTGTTGCGGTTCTTGTCCAGCTCGATGATCTTGGCCTCGATCTTGCGGCCGACGTAGGGCTGCAGATCGCGCACCCGGCGCATCTCCACCAGCGACGCCGGGAGGAAGCCACGGAGCCCGATGTCCAGGATCAGTCCGCCCTTGACCACCTCGATGACGGTGCCCTCGACCGGCTCGTCGGCCTCCTTGAGGGCCTCGATCGTGCCCCAGGCGCGCTCGTACTGGGCGCGCTTCTTGGACAGGATCAGCCGACCCTCCTTGTCCTCCTTCTGGAGGACGAGGGCCTCGACGAACTCACCGACCTTGACGACATCGGCGGGGTCGACGTCATGCTTGATCGACAGCTCCCGCGAGGGGATGACGCCCTCGGTCTTGTAGCCGATGTCGAGCAGGACCTCGTCCCGGTCCACCTTGACGATGGTGCCCTCGACGATGTCACCATCGTTGAAATACTTGATCGTGAGGTCGATGGCGGCGAGGAAGTCCTCCTCCGACCCGATGTCGTTGACGGCGACCTGCGGCGTGGTCGGGACGGCGGTGGTGTCGGTGGACATGTAGTGGGGTGCTCCGGTAATGGATGTGGAGGTGCGGACCTGGGACTGAACGTCTCGTGACGTGGTGCTGTCACCCTTGCTCGTGGATCGTGCTGCTGAGTGCGATCTGAATGCGAGCCGTGCCAGGCAGATCGCGCGCGTCGTAACTGGGTGGATCATCTTCCTGGGTGGATCATCTTTTCATTACGCGCACGTTGACCATCTTGCCTCTCGCATGGTACGCGGAGGTCGATCAGCACGGCAATGCGGGTCCGCGACGAGCTGCCACGATACCGGTTGTGAGTGCCGAGGAAGTTCTGGGCGCGGCGGGGGTGGCGCGGCGCCCCGTCGACGCCGACGAGTCACAGCGCGCGAGCCGGGCCTGGTGGGACGCCGACGCCGACGACTACCTGGCCGAGCACGGATCTGACATCGGCGTCGTGGACTTCGTCTGGTGCCCCGAGGGGTTGCGCGAGGTGGAGGCCCGGCTGCTCGGGGACGTGGCCGGGCGACGGGTGCTGGAAGTGGGCTGCGGGTCGGCGCCGTGCGCCCGGTGGCTGGCCGTCCACGGTGCGTTCCCGGTGGCCCTGGATTTGTCCGGAGCGATGCTGGGACACGCCGCCGAGCTCGGCAGGCGGACCGGGATCGCGGTGCCGCTGGCGCAGGCAGGCGCCGAGCGGCTGCCGTTCACCGACAGCTCCTTCGACGTTGCGTGCTCGGCGTTCGGGGCGGTGCCGTTCGTCGCCGACCCGGGACGGGTAATGCGCGAGGTGGCCAGGGTGCTGCGGCCCGGTGGGCGGTGGGTGTTCGCGGTGAACCACCCGATGCGGTGGATGTTCTCCGACGACCCGGGCGAGGACGGTCTCACCGTGACGCAGCCCTACTTCGACCGGACGCCCTACCTGGAGGTGGACGCCGCCGGCGCCGCGACCTACGTGGAGCACCATCGCACGCTCGGTGACCGGGTCCGGGACATCGTCGCCGCCGGAATGGTGCTCGACGACGTGATCGAGCCCGAATGGCCGCAGGGCCGGGAGACCGTGTGGGGCCAGTGGTCCCCGCTTCGCGGAGCCCTGTTCCCCGGCACCGCGATCTTCGTGTGCCACCGGCCGGCATGACCCCGTTACCTTCTTGATCAAGAAGGTAACGGGGCGGGATCGGGGCGTCGGGTCGGCGGGACATAGGCATAGGGTCCCGGCGTGCCCGTTGACCCCGCGAAGCTGCCCGAGATACCCGAGCACCTGCGTGCCGAACAGTTGACGCGGCGGATGGGTATCGAGCTGCTGAAACTTACCCTCGACGAGGTGGTCGCCACGATGCCGGTGGCGGGCAACCGGCAGCCGTTCGGGCTGCTGCACGGGGGCGCGAGCGCCGTGCTGGCCGAGACGCTGGGTTCCATGTTGTCGACACTGCACGCGTTGCCCGAACGGTTCCCGGTGGGGCTGGAGCTGGCCTGCACCCATCATCGCTCCGTCACCGAAGGCCACGTCACCGGCACGGCCCGGCCGATCCACGTGGGTCGCAGCACGTCGACCACCGAGATCGTGATCGTCGACGAACAGGACCGGCGCACGTGCACCGCCAAGCTGACCTGCCTGCATCGCGACACCCAGCCGCAGGTCGATTGTCCCCCGGCCACCGTCGGTTGACCCCCGGCCACCGTCGGATGGGCTGCTC
>JBOHEO010000285.1:0-5212 GCA_050701055.1 Pseudonocardia sp.
CCGCGGTGGCGGCTCGACGTGCGGCCCGGAAGTCCGGGACCCGGCTGGGTCGTAGGCGGCCCAGTAGACCTCGCGGCGGCGGGCGTCGGTGACCACGAGCAAGGACCCACCCCCGCCCGGGGCGGCCTCCACGGCGATCGCATCGAGCGAACACACACCGTGCACGGGTACGCCCAGGGCGTCTCCGAGTGCGGCCGCGGTGACCATGCCGACCCGCAACCCGGTGAACGGGCCCGGTCCGTTCCCCGTGACCACCGCCTCGATGTCGCCCAGGGTGATCCCCGCCTCCGCGCAGGCCGCCAGCACCGCGGGCATGAGCAGCTCACCGTGCTTGCGGGCGTCCCAGGCCACTCGTGTCGCGAGCGGGAGGATGAGGTCGGGGGTCAGCTCGACGACGCCCGCGGTGACCGCCGGCGTCGCGGTGTCCAGAGCCAGCACGAGCACACGGCCGAGACTACGAGCGACCACAGCCCGTCCGCCGCCGAGGTCCCGGCTCGGGATGGTTCGCACGGTTGGTGGGCAAGTTGTGTGGCCCCGCCCCCGTGAAAGATCACCGCTTCGATCCCGGTGGGCCGACCCGGTGCACCGTGGCCACCCGGACATCGTCGACGCGCCGCTCCAGCCGGACCAGCAGATGCGTGGCGGAAAGCCGCTCTGCCACACCCTCGCCCCACTCGACGACAACCACAGCGTCGGCGAGGTCGGTGTCCAGGTCGAGGTCGTCGAGCTCGGCCGCGACATCGACTCCGGGGCCGGCGAGCCGGTAGGCATCGACGTGCACGAGCGGCACCCCGGTTCCCGGGAGCAGTGGCCGGTGCGCACGGGCGATCACGAACGTCGGCGAGGTGACCCGTCCGGCCACCCCGAGCCCGCGCGCCAAGCCGCGAACCAGCACCGTCTTGCCGGCCCCGAGCGGTCCGGAGAGCACGACCAGGTCCCCCGCGCCCAGCCCCTGCGCCAGCCGGGCGCCGAGCGCCTCGGTGTCGGACTCCTTCGGCAACTCCAGCCCGGTGTCGAACCGGACGCCCTCCGGCTCGGTGCCCGGCCTCACGACGACCTCGCCGACCTTGCGCGCCGCATCATCATGACCCCCGCAAATCCCGTCACGCGCGCCTCCGCAGCCGCCGCAGGGACCGGTAACCGGTGCGCCGGGCCGCACTGCGCTGCAGCAGCCCCACGAGCACCCCGTCGATCACGTCAGGCTGCTCCAGCATCGGCAGGTGCCCGACCCCCGGCAATCGCACGAGCTCGGCATTCGGCAGCTCGGCCGCGATGAGCTCGCTGTGGGTGAACGGAATGACCCGATCGGCATCACCCGCCGCGACCAGCAGCTCGCAGCTCGCGAGTGCGGGCAGCGCGGCGACCCGGTCGTGGGTGCCGACCGTGTCGACGAAGTCGGTGAGAGCGTCGACCGCATTGGCGCTGATCATCGCGTCGACCAGGTTCACCAGCCACGGATCGATCTTCCGGTCGCCGTAGGCGTAGTTGCGGGTGATCGCCCAGATGACGTCGCTCGCGGCTCGGCGCACGACCTCCACCAGCGTCGGTTGCAGCCGGGCCAGCAGCCCGACGCCACGGGTCAGCGGGTTGTGCCGGGACAGCAACGTGCCCGGCAGCCCAGCGCTCGCGACCTCGCCCGCTGAGGTGGCGAGCAGCGCTACCCCGGCGACCCGCTCGATGAACAGCTCGGGGCACTGCTCGGCCAGCGCCATGATCGTCATGCCACCGATGGAGTGCCCGACCAGCACCAGCGGTCCGTCGGGAGCGAGTGCCCGGATGACCGCGTCGAGGTCACGGCCGAGCTGATCGATCGTGCAGCTTTCGCGCGGAGCACGCTCTGAACGACCGTGACTGCGATGGTCGTAGAGCACCAGACGGACGGTGGGGTCGGCCGGCTCGGACAGGGTCAGGCGCTGGAAATGCCACATCCGACGATCGAGCGCGAAGCCGTGCACGAACACCACGGTGAGTGCGGCCCGTCGCCCCTCGGTAGGCTCGATCTCGTCGCAGGACAGCCGTACCCCGTCGTCGGCCGTGACCGAGGACGGCTCTCCCGACGGCTGCGTACCCGGCGCAGCACCGTTGCTGGTCAGGTGGGTGGCCAGCTGCTGCCGCTGAGTCGCGATCTGCGAGCGCTTGCGGGCCGCCGCGCCGACCGCGACGCCCGTGGCACCCGCGCCGACAGCGCCCGCGAGCGCACCCCAGAGCTTCTTCCTCACCGCCTGCCCGCTTCATCGACGACGGTGCGGTGCACCCGGCGCCCGTGGACGCCGGTGACGACCTCGTAGTGGATCGTGCCGAGCTCGTCGGCCCAGTCCTGGGCGGTGGGCTCACCCTGGTCGCCAGGACCGAAGAGCACAGCCCCGTCGCCCTCCCGGATCGGGTCGTCCCCGCAGTCGACCACCACTTGGTCCATGCACACCCGGCCGACCACCGGTCTGGAGCGGCCCGCGAGCAGCACCCGCATCCGACCGTGGCTGCCCAGCCGTCGCGGGACCCCGTCGGCGTAGCCGATCGGCAGCAACGCCAGGGTGGCGGCCGACGGAGTCGTCCACTCGTGCCCGTACGACACACCCTCCCCGGCCGGGACCCGCTTGACCAGCGCTACCCGCGCCCGGAGCGTCATCGCCGGGCGCAGCGGCGTCTCGGTCACCGGGCGGCCCAGGGGGTCGAGACCGTACACGGCGATACCCGGGCGGACGAGGTCGAAGTGCAGGTCGGGGCGAGTCAGGGTCGCGGCGGAGTTCGCGAGATGCCGGATCGGCGTCCACCCGCGATCCCGAGCGGCTTCCCACGCCGCCGTGAGCCGCGCGGCCTGCCGGTCGAGCGTGGGATGATGTGGCGCGTCGGCGTGTGCGAGATGCGACCAGACGGCGACGACCTCGGCTCGGCCGTCGGCGGTGGCCTTCGCCGCGTCGTCGAGCAGGTCGGCCCATCCGTCGAGTGGTACGCCGCCCCGGCTCAGCCCGGTGTCGACCTTCAGGTGCAGCCGCGCGGCGCGTCCGGCTCGACGGGCGCCGACCAGCACTGCGGCCAGGTGCTCGCGGGAGGCCACCGAGAGGTCAACACCGGCTCCGACGGCGGTGGCGAAGTCGTCGTCGGGCAGGTGCAGCCACGACAGCATCGGCGCCGTGATCCCGGCCGCCCGCAGCTCGAGGGCCTCCTCAATTGTGCATACGCCGAACCAGGTAGCACCTGCCTCCAGCGCGGCACGGGCCACCGGAACGGCACCATGGCCGTAGCCCTCGGCCTTCACCACCGCCATCAGCTCTGCGCCCGGGGATGCAGCGGCGAGCACGCGGACGTTGTGCCGGATCGCGGCGAGGTCGACAACCGCCTCGACTCGGGGTGCTGGGTCAGCCACGCCCGCATCATCGCATCCGGCCCCGACAGCCTGGTCCGCCGCAGCCACGAGCATCGGGTCAACGAGCGGCGATCACCTCGACGTCGTAGCGGGTGAAGGAGCCGTTGCCGGTAACGATCGGGATTCCGTCGACCTGCGCCTGGGCGATGAGAAGCCGGTCGAACGGGTCGCCGTGGTGATCGGGCAGGTCGGCAACCTGCACGACGTGGGCGTGGGTCACCGGCAACGCCTCGGTGCCGAACTCGCGGACCAGGCGCGCGGTCCAGTCGCGCGGATGCTCGGGCAGCGTCAGCTTGCCCGAACGCCACTTGATGGCCGCCTCCCACGGGACGACGGCGGATCGCACCAGGGTGGTGCTGTCCGCCTGCAACAGCTCGATGACATCGGATCGCAGTACTGTCGGGTCCTCAGCCATCCAGATGACCGCATTCGTCCTGGACTTGGTCAAGTCGAGCCTTGCGGATCGCCGCCGGGATCGCGGCCTGTATCGCCGACGCCGGCGCGGGCGCCCCGGCCGCGGCCAGCGATGCCGCCAGCCCGTGCAGGTGGGCCGCACACCCCGCCGCCCACCACGGCTCCAGGCCGGCCGCGAGCAGCGCGCCGATCATCCCCGAGAGCACGTCCCCGGACCCGGCGGTGGCCGCCCAGGACGACGTCGACGGGTGCACGAGGAGTCGCCCGTCCGGATCCGCGACGACGGTCGCGTTGCCCTTGAGCAACACGGTCACCCCCAGCTCGGCGGCGGCGCGCCGGGCGGCGGTGGCCCGGTCGGCGCCGACATCGCCCGCGATCCGGGCGAACTCACGGTCATGCGGGGTGATCACCACCGGCCGGCCGCCAATGGCCGCGCGCAGGTCGGCATGCTGGGCCAGCAGAGTGATCCCGTCGGCGTCCACGCAGAGCGGCACCTCCCGGTCCAGCACGGCGGCCAGCAGCGCCCGACCGGCTTCGTCCGTGCCGGACCCCGGGCCGACCGTCCAGGCCTGGGTACGGCCCGCATCGGCGATGTCCCCGGAGACGATCACCTCGGGCCAGCTGTTCCGAACCTGGTCCGCGGCGCTCCCCGCGAACCGCACCATCCCGCTGGTGGCGAGCACGGCCGCACCCGTCGCGAGCACCGCGGCCCCGGGGTAGGTCGCCGAGCCGGCGGCGATCCCGACCACGCCCTGGGTGTACTTGTCGTCGGCAGGCCCCGGCACCGGCCACCGCGCGGCGACGTCGGCCGCGTCGAGCACCTGCGCGTACGGTTGCGGGAGCAGCCGTCCGAGCCCGATGTCGACCAGGTGCACCGGGCCACACCGCGGAGCCGCCAGCACGTGCACCGGCTTGCACGCACCGAACGTGACGGTCTCGGTGGCGGTGACGGCGGGCCCGTCCACCGCGCCGGTGTCGACGTTCACACCACTGGGCAGGTCGACAGCCAGGATCGGAACCCCAGCTCGCTCCGCGGCCATGACCAGCCCGACCGCCGGCGCACGCAGCGGCCCGCGCCCGGAGATGCCGACGACGGCGTCGACGACGAGGTCTGCCCGCGTCACCTCGACGCGACCGGCCGCCGTTTCCCCGCGCTGGGGGGAACGGGGGTCGAAAACCCGACCTCCCGCACGGCGCAGCGCGGCAAGGCCCGCCGCGTGGGCACGGGGCGGGTCGAGCAGGACCGCGGCCACTCCGACGCCGCGGCGGCGCAGCTCAACCCCTGCCCACAGCGCGTCGCCCCCGTTGTTCCCGGCCCCGACCAGCAGCACGACCCGCCGGCCGCTCACCCGACCGGTCCGGGTCAACATCCTGCGGACGTGCACTGCCAGCCCGAAAGCGGCGCGGCGCATGAGCGCGCCGTCGGGGGTACGC
>JBOHEO010000286.1:0-5162 GCA_050701055.1 Pseudonocardia sp.
ACCAGCGAACACCACCGACCACGCCGGGACACCCCACACCCGACCCACCAACACCCCCACCGACCGACCCTGCGACAACACCGTCAGCGCATGCAGCAACACCGTCTCCAACCCGTCCGGAGTCGTGACCGTCACTGTGGTCAGACCGCTGTCGACCAGCCGGGCCCGCCACACCACCTGCGCGCCCCGCACTCCGGGTCAAGGAACAGTGCCGCGGGGCCCTCCGCGTCCGCACCGAGCAGGAACACCAACCGCGGCACCCCCACCTCCGTCGCCGCCTCGAACTCCCACTCGGTGTAGGACACCTCCGGGCGATCCCGCACCGGCGACCCATACCGAAACCCCGCGATCACCACATACACATCCGCCGCCGCCACCGCATCCCAGCACACCCGCGCCGGCGTCTGATCCCGCGCCGCGAAGTACGCCATATCCGCCACCGCGTCCCCCGCCCGCGCCACCGCCGACTCCGCCGCCACCACAAACGACCGACCCACCGGGAACCGGCGCAACTCCGCGGTATGACTCAAAAACACCCGCCGCGGCGACAGCCCAGACCCGCCCATGACACCCAGCATCCCAGCCACCACCCCTCACCGGAGTGAACGCCACCCCCCTGGCCCCAGGACACCCACCCGGCACCGTCCACCTTCAATCCGCTGCGGACATCCAACTTCACGTCGTCGTCGGCCAATGCCCGCCCGCGCCAACCAAGACGAGAAGGGCGGGAGCACGGCGGGCTTGCCCTGCACCGAAATACGTGCCGCCGTTGGCCCGGCTGGTCCTCGAGCGGATGTGATCGATACCTGCCGCGCTGTCGACGAACCGGGCTGTTCGGGCCGGCCGGCACCGGCGCCGACGGCGGACGGAGCACCTTGATCGCGACCCGCCGGTCCAGGCGCTCGTCGTAGCCGTGGAAGACCTCGCTCATGCCACCGCGGCCCAGCGATCCGTCCACCCGATAGCGACCGCCGAGCACCCGACGGCCCTCCCGTTCCCCCCGCCCGTCACGTCCGTCGCCCCTTGTCGCCCACCAGCGTCGACCATCAGCAGCCTGTGGGGCAGACTCGAGGTCTGGGACCGAGAGGTGACGACATGGATACGCGGAATCTGAGCCTGACCGTCGTGGTGCGCCGCGAGGACGACCGCTTCGTCGCACAGTGCCTGGAAGTCGACGTCTCGAGCTTTGGTGACACGCCGGACGAGGCACTGGCGATGGTGACCGAGGCACTCGAGCTCTGGTTCGAGGACGTTCCGGTTCCTGAGCATCTCAACAGACCGATCGTCACGACGGTCGACCTGCACCTGTCAGCGTGAGCCCTGCCCTTCCGGTGGTGTCCGGACGGACGGTCCTACGGGCGCTGACCGCCATCGGCTTCGTCCACGTGCTCAACCAAGGGTTCGCACGCGAAGCTCATCCATCCCGACGGACGGATGGTCGTCGTGCCGATGCACGGTGGCAGGGACGTACCGCGCGGCACCCTCGGTTCGATCCTGCGCCAGGGACTCAGCGGCGCTGAGTTCCGTGCGCTCCTCTGATCTCCAAGCGGTCGGGTAGGTACTCACAATGAGAACGCCGAAGGAATGGCCATGAGTCAGACGTCATCCTGGCGGGACGTCAAGGACCGTGCGCGACGGATCGATCCGGATCGGGACTCCCCTGAGCGGGTGACCGACCGTGGTCGTATCCGTGAGGAGCTGCTGTCCCGGGTCGACGGATCACGGCTGGCCGAGATCCGGCGCAGTGTGGGCATGACTCAGGTCCGGCTGGCCGAGGCGACCGGGGTTGGCCCAGGCTCGGATCAGCCCGATCGAGAACGGTGACAGTGCCGGTCTCGACACCCTGCGCACCGCAGCACCTACGTCGATCCCCACGACCCGACGACCTTCCGCGAGTACGCCAAGGCCTGGCGCGAAGCCCAGTTGCACTGACCGACCACGCGCGCGCACGTCGAGACCAACCGGCACCGCCACGCCTACCCGCGCTTCGGCGACCGCCGGCTCGCGTCCGTCCGCCCCAGCGAGATCCAGGCCTGGGTCACCGCCATGACCCACTGCCTCTCCCCCGCCACCGTCCAGGTCGTCCCCGGCATCGTCGCCGTGATCTTCAAGTCCGCGCTGCGCGACCGGCTCGTCAGCACGTCACCGTGCGTGGGTTCGAAGCTGCCCAAGAAGGTCCCCGTCGAGATCCGGCCGCTGAGCACCGCGACCCTCCACGACCTCGTCGACGCCGTCCCCGACCGCTACCGGGCCCTTGTCGTCCTCGCCGCCGGGACCGGGCTGCGGCAGGGTGAATCGACGATTCTTGTGTCCCTGGCGTGCCGTCAGGGCGATCTTGGGCCTCGTTTCCGCAGCTCACAGGCTTGGGACGGGCGAGCTGGCCTGTAAGCCGGATCCTGTTCCCGGGCGCCTCGCGACGCACCGTTCGACGACCATCCATCTAGACCTGCCGTCGCCGGCAGGCTCGAGCGGTCTACCCGCAGGCTCGGACGGGCCGTCCTCGAGCGCCTGCGCAGCTGCCCGTCCCGGGGGACGGACGACCTCTTGACCTTGCTCCGGGTGGGGTTTACCAAGCCACCCCGGTCACCCGGGGTGCTGGTGGTCTCTTACACCACCGTTTCACCCTTACCTCGCGCCCCGAGAAAATGTCCCGGGCCGCGAGGCGGTCTGTTCTCTGTGGCACTGTCCCGCGGGTCACCCCGGGTTGCCGTTGACAACCACCCTGCCCTGTGGAGTCCGGACTTTCCTCGGCGGCGATCCGAGAGGACCACCGACGCGGCCGCCCGGCCAGCTCGTCCGCAGGATCACTGTACGCGCGTGCGGGAAGGGCCGGTTCGTCGCCGCGGGATAGCGTGCCGACTCGTGATCGACACGTCGCTGGCCGCGCTGGCGTTCCTCCTCGTCGCCGGGTTGCTCGCCGGGGCGATCAACGCGGTGGCCGGCGGGGGGTCGTTGCTGGTCTTCCCCGCGCTGCTGGCGGTCGGCTTCCCCCCGCTCGCGGCCAACGTCACCAACTCCGTCGCGCAGTGGCCGGGATATCTCGGGATCGTCGTCGGTGCCCGTCACGATCTACGGAACCAGCACAAGCGGATCTTGCTGACCTCGCTGATGGGCGTCCTCGGTTCCGCGGTGGGATGCGCGCTGCTGCTCGTCCTGCCCGGCGCGGTGTTCGACACGGTGGTGCCGGTGCTGGTGCTGCTGGCCAGCGCCCTGCTCGCGCTGCAGCCGTGGATCAAGCGCTGGATCGGCACCCCCGAGTCCGCTGCCCCCGACCATCGCTGGGCGCTGCTGCCCGCGGTGTTCCTCGCCGCGATCTACGGCGGCTACTTCGGGGGGGCGCTCGGTGTCATCATGATCGCTACGCTGTCGCTGTGCTGCAACGATCGACTGGTCCGGCTGAACGCACTGAAGGGCCTGCTGAGCCTGGTCATCGCCACCGTCACCGTAGTGATCTTCGCGATCGCCGCACCCGTGGACTGGCTAGCCGTTGCGCTGCTCGCGCCCACCACCCTGATCGGCGGGTTCCTCGGCACCAAGCTCGCCCGCCGCCTACCGGAGAACATCCTCCGCTGGGCGGTCGTCCTGCTGGGTGTGTCGGTGGGCATCTACCTCATCACGGCCGGGTGATCGCTGCGAGCGCACGCTGAGACAGGTCGCGGCCTGCGTCAGCGTGCGTTCGCGGAGATCACCACGCCATTCCACGGAGACGCAGCTCGCGGTGGATTTTTGTCACCATCGTCCTTGGGTGGTAGAGGACGGTGATCGCGTCGAAACGGATGATCGTCCAGCCCTCGGCTGCCAGGAGGGCCTCCCGCTCCAGGTCACGCATCGCGCGCTGCTGGCTGCGGTGGAGCCGGCCGTCGTACTCGACGCCCAGCTTGACCGATGGGTACGCCAGGTCCAGCCGGAAGGACCGGCAACCGGCAACGACCGGATGCTGGACGCAGGGAGCGGGCAGCCCGCCGGAGTCCAATCCGACCCGGATCCGGCTCTCCATCGGCGACTCGGAGCGTGGATCGGCCAGCCGCAGCACCTGCTCCAGCTTCCGGCTCCGCCGCGCCCCGAGATGACTGCTGCGGACCTGACGCAGCTCAGCGGGCGCGAACCCGCAGCAACGGGCCAGCGCGTCGACCGCGGCGACGCCCTCGGTCAGGTTCCGCCACCGGACGAGGTCGAACGCCGTACGCAGCGGCGTTGTCACCGGAGTCCCGGCCGCGGTCGTCACCTCGTCGTCGCACAGCCGCTCGCGGTGGATCAGCAGGCCGGGCAGTGGGTGCCGGAACCGACCCGACAGCAGGGTGACCTCGGCGCCCGCGTCCTCCGGCCCGCAGGAAGCGTGCAGGAGCTCCGCCGCGGACCAACCGGACGCAACGCCGTCCGGTTCGACCAGCACCGCCGCCGCACGCGACATCAACGCCAGGTCGACCGGCAGATCAGCGGGCGCGTACACATCAGGAAAGAGGCGCCGGTACCGAGGCCCGCACAACACACCCCGGGTCAACGCCCCGCTCGCCACCGCAAGAGATCCACGAAAGACCCCAGAAAGATCCATGGCGGATTAGACGGCGCCGGCGCCCCGCCGGTTCCATGATCCGCGCGAGCGCACGCTCAGACAGGTCGGAACCTGCGTCAGCGTGCGCTCGCGGAGATCAGGTGACTGGTGCCGTTCACCAGGCGGACCGAGGCGCCGCCATCGGGGTAAAGGTCCACGATCGAGAGGGACGCCAGGTCCAGGTGGAGGCGGTAGAGGACGCTCGGGCCGGCCAGCAGCGCGTCCTGGAGCAACAACTTGATCGGGGTCACGTGGCTGACCAGCACCACCGTCGCCCCGGGATACTCGGCGAGGATCGCGGCGCGCTCGGCGGCCACCCGCTCCCCCACCACCGCGAAGCTCTCCCCGCCCGGCGGTGCGACGTCCGTCGAGCCGAGCCACCGGCCGTGCAGCTCCGGATCCCGCGCCCTGGCCTCGGCGAACGTCATCCCTTCCCAGGCACCGAAGTCGGTCTCGATGAGGCGGTCACGGACGTGCATCGGCGCACCGGTCGCGTCGGCGACGGCGGCCGCGGTCTGCCGCGCCCGGCGCAGCGGGGAGGTGAGCACCGCCGTAATCTCCGGAACGGCCGCCGGTCGAGCGCCGGCGGCCGGCGCGATCTCCGGAACAC
>JBOHEO010000287.1:0-5144 GCA_050701055.1 Pseudonocardia sp.
GATTACGTTGCGCCATTACTCGCACTCCCGGCCATGGACACCCGAGACACTCGAGCCGGAATCACCGATGACCAACCGAGGCAGCGCCGCCACCCTGCCGCACTTGGACGATCCCGTTGTGATTATCGTTCGGTTATTTTCGTACCTCTGGCTCGATTCGTGGCGCACCCCCCACAGTGTAGCCGCTGCACTGGTAGCTGTTCAGCGCAGGTGGTTGGGCGTGTCGTCGTGGGTTCGCGTAGGCGATTCACTGGTGTCGCGATCGTGGAGGGTGGTCCGGGGCGGCGGGTGAGGAGGCCTGCTCGTTGTTGGATGCGAGGGACGTCGAGATCGCCGCATGACGTCGCTCTGGCTGCCGAGAACGTGGTGTTATCGACCCGGATCATCGAGCTGGGAGGGTCTGCTGGCGGTGTTGCGTGCGCGGCTGGGGTGGGATTCGTCCACCAGTGGGTGCCCGCTGTCGTTGGACTCGCCGTTCGTGAAGCGGTCCGCGCTCAAGCGCTCCTCGCGGGGGTGGTCCGGGAAGGACTGGGGCAAGCAGCACGGGGCGCCGGGCTCGACGCTGGAGTTGGTGGACGATCCGGATGTGACGGTCGTGGGAGAGTCGGCGGCGTGCCGGGGCTGCGGGGACGCCCTGGACGGGGCGCTGGTCTTCGTGGTGTCGCGCCGGCAGGTCTTCGAGGTCTCGCCCGGGTCGCCGCGCCCCCATGTCACCGAGCACCGGGTGGCGGCCAGGACTTTCCAGGACTTGCGGGGGCTGCGGGACCACACCCGTCGGGACCACCCCGCCCGTGGGACCACCCCGCCCGTGGGGGCGTCGCCCGTGGGGGCGTCGCTCGGTGTGCCGTCGGGGCGGGTGCGGTACGGGCCGGGGATCAAGGCCCGGGCGGTGTGGCTGGGCGGCGCGCACTTTCTGCCGGTGCGCCGCGCGCGGGAGGTGGTCAACGCCCTGGGCGGGTTCGCGGTGTCGGCCGGGTGGGTCGCGGGGCTGCGCGGACCGCGCTCACATGCCCAGCACGAGGCGCAGCCCCGCGTCGACGGTCCGGACGTGCGGTGGATCGAGGGAACCGATGTGTTGTTCGAGCATCGCCCGGTCGACGGTCAACAACTGCGACACGTTGACCACCGAGGGTTTCGGCAAGCCGCCCGCACGCTGTGGCAACTCGACGTTGCCCGGTGCCTCGGCGAGCCGCATGTTCGAGGTGATGGCCGCGACGATCACTGTGGAGATCCGCGACCGGTTGAAACGATCGGACGACACGACCAGCGCGGGGCGTCGAAAGCCCGGCGTCGAGCCGACCGGCTCACCGAAGTCGACCCACCACACCTCGCTGCGGGCTACCACTCCCAGCGACCGTCGTCGATCAGTTTCCGACCGGCGTCGGCGCCCGAGGGCACGTGACCGGCGAGAGCGTCGGCGAGCGCGTCGAGCGCCACGGTGACCGGGTCCTCGCCCTTGGCCTGCAGGAACTGCTCAAGGGCCCTGGCGTATAGCTGCGACCGATTGAGGCCCATCCGCGCCGCCACGGCGTCTGCGCGCTGGTGAAGCTCGTCGGGAAGGGAGATGGCGATCTTCATGTCCTGAGTATAACCGGTCATACCCCTATCGCGCGTTTCGAGCACCCAAAGGTCCGCGAACGGTCCGGGGAGGTGGGGTGACGTGTTGACCGCGACGCTGTGGACGCGGACCGCGTCACCCCCGCCGGCCGAGGGTAGCGTCCAGCCGGGTCGGGAAGTTGGTGAGCGAGGTAGTCCTGGCCGCTGAGCAGTCGCCACCAGTGTCGACCCACTCCGTCTTTGGGGTCGCCGCTGAGAGCGCCCGCGATGTAGTTCGTGCCGGGGTGGACGGTTCCGACGGGGACATGGAGTCGGGCTTGTGTGATCGGTAGCGCGAGGTCGCTGTCGTTGGAGATCACGACTGCGGCGTCGATCTTCTTCTCGAAACAGGTCGATCAGCAGGTGGGTCGCGACGTTGACGTCCGAGCCCTTCTCCTCTCGGTCTGCGACGGAGACCATGAACGTCACATCTGGGTCGTCGACAAGGGCGCCGGTCTTGACCATGATCGGCCAGGCCGGGTTGACCAGCTTGGGACGCCTCTTGCGATCAGGGACGGCCAGGGACGAGTCTTGACCTTGCTCGTGTAGTAGCCGTACTCGATATGGCTGACGCTGCCTGCAGTGGTGAGCGCCTTGAGGTAGATGTCCTGGTCACGGTGTCCGTCGGCGTTGTCGCGCGAGCTGATCCGCGCCGTGCAGTAGATGACCCGCTCGACGTGGGCGTCCGGCCAGAGCGCGGTTTGCTCCCCGACGAGGGTTGACGCCAACGCTCGGACGTCGAGCCAACGCCATCCCGCCACGGCGCCGCCGCCGGGGTGGGAGCGTCCGCCGTAGTAGAGGTTGAACGCGTCTACGTAGACGCCAACGCGCATCACTCCAGAGCCTCCCGCATCGACACTGCGACCATCGCACATCTCACCCCGCGCCGCGAACCGATCGGCGGCGCACCGCAGCGCATGACCGCCGATCATCCTCCCGGGCAGCGTGCCACAGCTGTCCGACACTTCTGCGCGCGTCGAGTGAAGTGGCGGAGATGCCTGCTCTGCCATGTGGCCGCCCCGGCGATCGCCGGCGAGATCGGGTTTGGGATCGTCGGTGTTGGGGGGTGACGCCGGAGTCGGTCGTGTTCTGCGCCCTGTGGATGCCGGGGAGGTCTATGGCAATCCTCGGGTTGAGTTCGCTCGGCTGGAGCGCCGTTGCACGACTTTCCCAGGTCTGTTGGCGGCGGTGCCCAACGACGTGGTGGGCACCGAGTGGTTGCCGCCTCTCGAAGCGGCCGCACTCGGGATCGGCGCTGTCGGTGGCGGCGGGTGAGGTGGCGTTGATGGGGATCAGCGCCACCTGGGTTCATGCGGCGATCGCTCGGGCACCCAATGTCGCCGTGGTCGCCCGCGAGCGACATCGGCGCCCTGTGCCTGACGGATACGAGACACCGAGTCACGCCGGCGTTACCAGACGCGGCGACGCCATGGGCGGTGGCTATGCTGCATCGGCATGAGCGGGATGTCCAGCAGGCCCGGTCCGAACGCCCGAACAGTCCGGCCGAACGTCTCGCAGGACGCCGTGCTGGTGATCCCCGGGATCATGGGGAGCACACTGCGGGACACCGCGTCTGGGATGACCTTGTGGGGGTTCGACCGGCTGCGCTCGTACGCTCGGATGTGGTGCCGCAGCCAATCCTCTCTGGCCACGCTGATGGTCACTGACGATGAGCGCGAGGGGCGGTATGGTCGGATCGCGGCAACCGGGCTGCTGAAGTTTCCCGCTTACGCGCCGTTCCTCCACGGGTTCGAGCCTTACACGACGCTGCTCAGGCGACTGCGCGACGTAGTCGCTGACCCGGCCGCAATCGGGGAGTTCGCCTATGATTGGCGCCTGCCCGTCGAGTACAACGCAAGGCTGTTGGCCAGCGCGGCGCGTGCGCACCTTGATGGGTGGCGGGCGCACCCAGGGCACCACGAAATGCTCCGGCAGCGCCCACATCTGCGGCCGGCACGGATGGTTCTGGTCGCGCACTCGATGGGAGGGCTGCTCGTCCGGGGTCTCCCCCCGGACTCGGACCTCGACATTCGCGCAATAGTCACGCTGGGCACACCATTCGACGGTGCCGCCAAAGCTGCGCTCATGTTGAACTCAGGTTGCGACGCTCCCATCCCGTTGCCCCGCCGCCAGCTCCGGGACCTCGCCGCGACGTTGCCCGGCGTGCACGACCTGCTGCCTGCGTACCGCTGCCTCGACGACGGCGAGCACGACCCCCGGCGCCTAACTCCCACCGACGTGGCGGCGATCGGCGGCGACGCGACACTCGCCGCTGCCTCCTTCGACTTGCACCGACGGACCTCGACACGCCCGCTGGCTGGGCACCACGCGGTGATCGGCACCTCTCAATCGACCGTGCAGAGCCTGAGCCTGCGCGACGGTATCCTCACCGGCCGCCTCCACACCTTCGCGCTGGACCCGGCCGGCGATGTCGAACGCGACCAGCACGGCATCCTCGTGCGGTTTGACGACTTCGGTGACGGCACCGTGCCCCGCAACTCTGCCACCCTCGGCAGCCCGGCGACGCTGCCGCAACAGCACGGCGCCCTGGCGCAGACCAGCGAGGCAATCGAGACGGTATGCAACGTGATCACCGAACGGGCGACCGATGCACCGAGGCTGGGGGACAGCGAACTCGGACTGGACGTCCCCGACGTGGTTACGCCGGGACGTGAGTGGGCGGCGGCCGTCACCGGTGTCGAGGGGCCGAATGACGCGTCATGCGTGGTGTCCGACGAGCAGGGCCGCCCGATCGACCACCCGCCGCTGCATCGCCGGGATGGAGTGTGGCAGGCAACCATCGTGCTGCCCGAGCCCGGCATCTACCGGGTCATCCTGAATGGCGGTGGCACCTCGGCGATCACCAACTTGTGATGGCCGACTCCGGAGACCCGGACCGCTGAGGGGGGACTGGCGCGATGAACGAGTCGCCGTACATCGAGGTGTTCCAGATGGCGATTGGCGTCTACGACAATCACGACGAGCTCGCCGTCGACTCCGAGCTCGCCCGGGTCGCCGATCTGCTCGCCGATTTCGGAGGTGAGATCACCAGGCCCTGGGACATTTCCATGCGTGAGCGCGGGGACGACGCCGTCGGAGCGCGGCTCGGCGCCTGGTCGCGCGCCGTGGGCGGCCCCACGGTCCTGCATGGGTGGGCCACGGCTGGTCGGACGGCAAGGACGCCGCCCTAGCGCATGCTCGCAGCCCCAGCCACGTCGGCAACGAGGGCGTCTCCCCGAAACGGTTGGCCGACCACCTCACTGTTCGGGAGCACCAAGCGTGTGCCGGCGCGCCGTGGTTGATCGTCATGATTGACGCCTGCAAGTCGGCGCGCTTTGTGGAGTTGCTCAGCGCGGCACTCGATGACAAGCAGGGCCCCCGTCGCGTGCTACTCGTCGGGAGTTCGGCGGCGGGCTCGGCCACCAATGCCATGGAGAAGAGCGGTTTCGGTGTTGGCTGAAGCCTGGTGCTCCGGTGACGGAGTGTGACGGCAGGGTGGTGGGCTGCGTTACACGGTGCTGCTGACCGGTGTGGCGGCGTGCGAAGGG
>JBOHEO010000288.1:0-5082 GCA_050701055.1 Pseudonocardia sp.
ACGTCGGCGGCGCGGGCCAGGAGCGCGACGCAGCGTTCGGTCGGGACGAGACCGGCGCGTGCTCCGCAGGCGAGGACCTGGGCGGGGAGGTCGATCAGCTCGGCCGCGCGGCGGGCGAGCCGGTGACGACGGGTCGCCGCGTGAGCCGCCACCAAGGCGCCCACCGCACCGACCTCGCGGTCGATCGCCGCGACCAGGCCCGTCGAGGGCAGCCCCTTCGACACCTGCTCCGCGCGCGAGACGTACTGCCGGGTGTAGCCCACGCGACCGGCCAGCCGCGCCTGGCTCAGTCCCGCGGCCTCGCGGTACCGCCTGATCAACCCAGCCAGCGTCGCCTCGGGCGACGCCGCACGACCGCCGCACCCGGTCTCACCGCCGGTGCCGTCCTGCATGGTCACCGCCTCCCCGTCGGGTCACCGCGAGCGTGCCGACCCCGACCGACCGGCAGCCCACCGAGGCGGCCGCGTCCAGCAACCGCGCGCGGGGGCAACAGCACGCACGCCCGGTGTTGCCCCGTGCCGCGATCGTAGCCGCGCTGGTGACATGGGGTCAGCGATCACACACCGCCAGCCACCCAGGACAAGGGACACCCGATGCCGCAACCAAGCCACCGGACAGACAGGGCGTCCAGCGGCCGTCGCCCGCGGACAGGCGCGGCCGCTGCCTCCACCACCGGGCCGGCGTTGCGGGCCAGCACTGCGTCGTCGAAGCTGGCCTGGACCAGGCACCGGCCGGCGGCCGGCGCGGTGGCGAAACCGTGCCATGCGGCGCGCAGCGCCGCGGCCGTGTCACTCGGATCGGTGCACGTCACGCGCGCGGCCGTCTCGGCGACCGGCTCCACGACAGCATGCGGCGGATCTGCCGCGATCCCCGTCATACGCGGGAAGGGTAGCCGCGCACGCCTGACGCGGGCGAGCAACACGTCCACCATGCACGCCCACGTGATCGAGCGTGCCTCACCGCGGCGGGCCGCGGTGAGGGTGGTGACAAGGTCAGCGCAGAACGGGCTCACGACCAAGGATGCCTCGATGATGTCTGCCTTTCCTACGGATCTCCCATCGACCGCGCAGCGGTACCCGTGCCGCGTCGGCTGGTCAAGGTCGGCCCGCCTCGACCGGCAGCTGGCCCGCGACGCTCGGCACGGTCGATCTCGGCGAGATCCTCGATGCCGATCCGGGGTCATGAGGTGGCTCCGCCGCTAGGAACGGGGGAGCTGGACCGGGCGGGTGAGCGTCTATCGGAATCGCCCTCGGACTCCGGCTGGGGTCGCTACCGTTGCGCGCCGCGGCACGTCGGCCGGGCCGGAGCGAGGCTTCATCACTACGGTAGCCACTTCACCTCGCGCCGGTTGAGACGGGGCGGATGGGGGAGGGATGTTGTCGGAACGGATGTCGACGAGCACGACGGCTGTGATCCTGGACTGCTACACCGTGGAGCCCAGCGGTCTGGGGGTTCCGCCATATCTGTCTGCCTACGTCCGCAACGCCTACAGTGCGTTGTTGCGATCACTGCCGGGTGCCGATGTGCGGTACGTGACGATCGATGACGTGCGGTGGAACCTCGCGGACGGGGTCGCGGCACCGCAACCGCCATTGTCGGATGCGCTGACGTACTCGGCGACCACCAACCGCGACCAGGCCCTCGACCTGCTGCGGGATGCGGTGATCGTGGTGGTGATCGCGGGGGATGCGGTGCCGTCGGTGCACCTGCACGCCCGCAACGGCGACCTTGCCGAGATCACCAGGGCGTTGGCGTGCGTGCGCGGCACCCGAGTCCTGTTAGGTCCACTGGTCGCCTACGCCACCGCGGAGCCGGACGCCTACCGAGGTCTGTTCGACGCCGTGCACAGCCACACCGTCACCGCCGCCGACCTGACGGCGGGCAGCGATGTCGCCGCGCCGTATCGACAACTGCTCGCGGACCGCGACTCGTTCAGCGGCCTGGTGGAACAGTTGCGGTGGCGGCCTATTGCGGAGATCGAGCTGTACCGGGGCTGTACCCGTCGCAAGTTCTGCAGCTTCTGCAACGAACCGGTGAAAGCACCTGTGGTGGACTACCGCGACGTCGCCGACGTTCTCGACGAGATCGCCCGGTTGTCAAACGCTGGTGTGCGGGATTTCCGGCTCGGCCAGCAGACGTGCTTCTTCTCCTACCAGGGCCGCGACCCGCAACGGATCGAGCAACTGCTGGCGGGGATCCGCGAGACGTGCCCGGACCTGTCGGTGCTGCACATCGACAACGCTGACCCCCTTGCGGTGGCCTCCCCGTCCGGGAAGCGCATCGCAGAGCTGGTGGCGCGGTACTGCACGGAAGGCAACTGCGCGCCGATGGGTGTGGAGACCTTCGACCCGGTCGTGGTGGCACGCAACGCGCTGACCTGCACCCCGGAGGTGCTCCTGCGGGCGGTGGAGAACGTCAACGACGCCGGGGCCGTCCGCGGCGCTGGCGGGCTGCCGCTGCTGCTGCCGGGACTGAACCTCATCTACGGCCTGCCCGGAGAGACGCACCGCACCCACCTGGCGAACCTGACCTGGCTGAGCACGCTGTTCGAGTCCGGTGTGCTGTGCCATCGCACCAATGTGCGCCAGGCCCGCGCGTTCCCCGGCACCCCGCTGGCCCAGATCCAGCAGCAGGAACCGCCACCGTCCCTCGATCATTTCGCGACATGGAAGGCCGACATCGACCAGACCTGGGACGCCCCGATGAAAGAACGGGTCTACCCCCGCGGCCTGAACGTGACGGACCTGCATTCGTTCTTCGTCACCGACCGGGGCACGTGGTTTCGCCGGTTGGGCTCCTACTCCATCCAGATCGTCGAACGCGGCACCGCTCTGCCGCTCTACCAGCCGGCGGATCTCGTGGTGACCGGTCACGCCCCCCGCCACCTCTACGGCGAGCGCCATGCCGCCTAAATCAGCGCTCGCCCTCACCGGCAGCACCCGCCCCGGCACGACCCAGCACCGCGCCGAGAGCCCGACTCGGGTCGGGATCCTGGTGCCGTGGGCCAACACGGTCGTGGAGGACGAACTGCCGCGCCTTCGCCCGGACGCGGTGGTGTTCCATTACGCCCGGCTGGTGCCGCCGTCCGAGACGACGGCTCTGGACGCAGGGTTTCTGGACGGAATACGCGCCGCGGTGCCGGCGGCACTGGCCTCGATGCGCCAGCTGCCGCTGGCCGGTGTGCTCCTGGCGTGCACGTCCGCCGGACTCACTGCTCCCCGGCACACCATCCCCGACCGCACCGGCTCCGGTCTCACCGCAGGCAGCCACACTACCGACGATTCCGACGTCCAGCGTGAGTCCGGGGCGGGGGTCGTCAGCGCGTTCGACGCCTTGACCGGCGCGCTGCGCCGGTTGGGCGCTGGGCGGATCGCGCTGGCCACCCCGTATCCCCGGTCGATCACCGAGCGGGAAGCGGACGCCTTCGCCGGTGCGGGGATCACCGTCACCGCCCATGCCAGCCTGGACCTCGACGACGGGTACGGCACCGTCGCCGCCGCCGACATCACCGCTCTGGCCGCCGAGATCCCCGCGTCAGTGTTGGCCAGTGCCGACGCGCTGGTGCTGTCCTGCACGGGATGGCCCACCCTCGATGTCATCCCGGAGCTCGAGCGGCGCCTGCGGATGCCGGTGGTGTCGTCCAACCTGGCACTGGCCATCCACACCGCCGGCCTGCGCGACCACCACGCGCGCACACAGCCAGGGCGGACTGGGCCGGCGCACACAGCCGAGCAACACTCAGGAGCCCACCGGTGACGCGCCGCATCACGACCATCACGCAGTTCGGTCCTGAGCTGTCTGAGCGGGTGCTGCAGGTGACCGGTCGTGCGGCCGCGCTGCCGCAGGTGCGATCCGCGGTGGAGACCAACCACGACGACAACCGGTGGTGGCCCGCCGGCATCACCGATCCGAGGATGCGGATGCTGGCCGCAGGCTGGTCGACCCGCGTGTCCTACACGATGATCGGCTCGTACGCGCGCGTGATCGCCCGCGCCGACTCCCTCGGATTCAACCGTCTGGCCTCGGCGTCCGACGAGGACATCACCGACTGGGCCCGACCGATCGGCCTGTTCGCAACCCGCATCACCTACCTACGGTCACTGGCCGAGTTCCTCAACCGGCTCGACACCGACGGCATCGACGTCCTCTCCGGCGACGCCGACGAGATGATCAACCGATTCGCCTCCGACGTCGCGCAAGCATCATTCAAAGTCGCCCAGTGCGCGGTGCTCTACTCCCGCGGCTACCACTGCGGTGTCCTCCCCGTCGACTCCGGGATGGTCACCAAACTCGCGCCCGTGTTAGGGATCGACCTGCCGTCCGGGCCGATCGCCCACGAACAGATGCGCCATCTGCTGCAGGACTGCGTGACCGACCGCGCCGAGGACTACCGCCGCCTCGCCGCCACACACGCGGTCACCATCCCGGCCCAAACGGCACCGACCTGGTGGGCGCACCTCGTCCTGATCTACTTCAAACGGCAGTTCCTCAACCGGCCCTCACCGCGGCTGTGCCCGCGACGGCCGATCTGCGACCAGGTGCTCGACTGCCCCCATTCCAAGACGTGACAGTAGTGGCGTCCCTTGCCGTGATCGGCAACATCTCCGTCGACTACCCCGTCGGACCCTCTGGCCCGCTTCCATCCGCGGTGGGCGGCGCCGCACTCCACGTCGCGCTGGCCGCCACCGCCGCCGGACTGACCGCCGCGCCGATCGCCGTGCTCGGCAACGACCTGCACCACCTCCGAACGGACCCGCGGCTCACCGGCCTGGACTGGTCCGGCGCCCACCTCGTCGACGAGAGCTCCGCGACGTTCACCCTCATCTACGACGAGGCCGGCGACCTCACCGACCTTCGCGCCTCCTACGGTCCGACGCTCAGGCTGACCGACCATGCGCTGGCCCGCATCCGCTCCAGCCGTGATGCCGCCTTCCACGTGTGCTGCCGCGCGCCACTGGACGTCGCCGAGGTCCTCGGCGAGCTCGCGCGACGCGACGGCGTGTTCAGCCTCGACTTCATGGTCTCCAGCGCGGCAACGGCGATCCCCGCCGCGGCCCGGCACCTGTCGCGCGCCCGTTTGGT
>JBOHEO010000289.1:0-5057 GCA_050701055.1 Pseudonocardia sp.
GATCCGTAGCGGCCCGCTCCACCGGGGGAGACTGTCGATCAACCAAGTAGACCGCCGAGCCCGGGTGCCGCCGGCTTAGGCTCTGGCTTGGCCGCGCCATCGGGCGGGGGGGCCCCGTTCGGATCGGCGGCGAACTCCGACGGCTCGCCGTCGGCGCCGGTCGTGCCCGGCTCGCCGGGCGCCGCCCCGTTGCCGGCGGACGTCTCGTCAACCCTCGCGGCGCCGGGTGCGGCGCCGCCGATCGAGATGAACTCCTTCGCGGCCCAACCCTTGAGGTCGACCAGTTCCACGAAGTCGCCGCGGGTGGCGCCCACCTCTACGGTCCGACCGGCCTCGCACAGCGCGACAACCTTCGAGGTGGCGTCCGGCTGCTCGCGCACGTTCACGTTCT
Organism: Pseudonocardia sp.; assembly: GCA_050701055.1. Lineage (GTDB taxonomy): Bacteria > Actinomycetota > Actinomycetes > Mycobacteriales > Pseudonocardiaceae > Pseudonocardia. The sequence continues at coordinate 392 of JBOHEO010000289.1, forward strand.
CCACGCACTTGCCGGGCTCGGCGGCCGCCGCGGTTCCGCCTAGGAATGCGATCAGGCTGGTCGCGCTGACCGCAACCACCGCGCCGACCACAGCGGCCACACGGCCCGGTCGTTGCAACGCCTTCATGTCAGGGAACCTCCGTTGGGGTGTGGTCTTTCACCGGCATCAACGAGCGTCTCCGTTACCGATTCGCTACCTTCGTCGCGTATCACCCAAACTGATGATGAACACCTCGCGTGTCGCAGAATTCGTTACATAGAGTAATCAAATTTGGCGAATGAGCGGCAGCGCCCCACTAGAACGAGATCGAAAAAACCGGAGGATCACTACTGTGGAGCGGAGATTTGTCGGTGGGAGGGGTTAGTCTCACCGGTGTCGTGATCGATGGGTGGAGGAGTGGGCGTGGCGGACGCGGACCGGCGGTTGTTCACCAGCGAATCGGTGACGGAGGGGCACCCGGACAAGATGTGCGACGCGATCAGCGACACGGTCCTGGACGCGCTGCTCGCCCAGGACCCGCGCAGCCGGGTGGCGGTGGAGACGCTGGTGACCACGGGCCAGGTGCATGTCGTCGGCGAGGTGACCACCGGCGCCCAGATCGACATCCCCGCGCTGGTCCGGGATCGAATCCTCGCCATCGGCTACGACTCGTCGGCCAAGGGCTTCGACGGGGCCACCTGTGGGGTGAACGTCGCGATCGGCACCCAGTCCGCCGACATCGCCCAGGGCGTCGATACAGCGTACGAGAGCCGGGTCGAGCTCAGCGACGATCAGATCGCCCGACAGGGGGCCGGTGACCAGGGCCTGATGTTCGGCTACGCCAACACCGACACCCCCGAGCTGATGCCGCTGCCGATCGCGCTGGCGCACCGGCTGGCGCGTCGGCTCACCGAGGTGCGCAAGGCAGGTGTCCTGCCGTACCTGCGCCCGGACGGCAAGACCCAGGTCACCATCGCCTACGACGGCGACCGGGCCGTGCGGCTGAACACCGTGGTCGTCTCCAGCCAGCACGCCGCCGACATCGACATCGACGGGATGCTCGCCCCCGACATACGCGAGCACGTGGTCGATCCGGAGATCGCCGGCCTCGGCCTCGACGTCTCCGGCGTGCGACTGCTGGTCAACCCCACGGGCCGGTTCGTCGTCGGCGGTCCGATGGGGGACGCCGGCCTGACCGGACGCAAGATCATCGTAGATACCTATGGCGGCTTCGCCCGGCACGGGGGCGGGGCGTTCTCGGGCAAGGACCCGTCGAAGGTCGACCGCTCCGCCGCCTACGCGATGCGCTGGGCGGCGAAGAACGCGGTGGCGGCGGGTCTCGCCGACCGGATCGAGGTGCAGGTGGCGTACGCGATCGGCAAGGCCGAGCCTGTGGGGCTGTTCGTCGAGACGTTCGGCACCGAGCACGTCAATCCGGCGCGCATTCAGCACGCGATCACCGAGGTGTTCGACCTGCGCCCGGCCGCGATCATCCGCGATCTCGACCTGCTGCGGCCCATCTATGCTCAGACCGCCGCGTACGGGCACTTCGGGCGTACCGACATCGAGTTTCCGTGGGAGGACACGTCCCGGGCCGACGTGCTGAAGTCGGCGGTGGGGGCGTGAGCTCTCTCCCGAGCGAGGACACCGTTCCTCGAACGGCGGCGCCCGGAATCTGTCCCACTGCCGACTGGCCGCTGAGGACACCTCGACCACCGGGCGCCTGGCGGACACTGCTGGTGATCGCTGGCCCGGGGCGGCTTCGCGCTGCCCGTGGCCGTGGGTCGAGGCCGGGATTGCGTTGTTGCTACCGCTGAGGGCGAGCCGCTCGGCGTCGCTGTGCGGTCCGGCTCAGCTGTACATCAGCGATCCTGGTGTGGTGAGCACCTCGCCCGTCTCCAGCCAGGTCTTCAGCCCGGAGAGGATCATCGGCCAGCCGCCGTACAGCTCGTTGTTCGCGCCTTCACGCAGCTCGTCGTGAATCACGGTCAGGCGGCAGGAGTCGCCGACGGGTTCGATCTCCCAGGTGACCCGGGAGATGCCTTCGCTCTTCACCTCGTCGCTCCAGAGCGCAACCATGTTCTGGACCAGGCGGCGCGGGGGGTCGACCTCGAGATTCTCCCCTTCTCCCAGGAGCCCAGGGGCGGCCGGGTGTCGCATCTCGAAGCGCGAGCCAGGCGTCCAATCCGAGCTGATCCGGGAGCCGAAGTTGTACTTGCTCCTGATCTCGCCGTCGGTGATCGCCTCCCAGAGGCGCTCTGGGGTGGTGCGGATGTAGATCTCGAAAACCTTCTCCATGCTCTTCACAGGACTCTCCAGTCTGTTCTTGAGCCCAGTGAGCGCAGCGGCCCAGGGCTCGGCGTACTTGCTCACCCACCGGTCGTGGACTCCCCGGATCGGGACCGGGTTCAGGAAGTGGAGCTTCTCGCGGCCGCGTCGCTTGCTGACCACCAGACCTGCCTCTTCGAGTTGTCTGAGGTGCTTCATCACGCCGAAGCGAGTCATCGAGAAGCGCTCCTCGAGCGCGCTCAACGTCTGCCCGTCCTCCCGGAAGAGCTCGTCGAGCAGGCTCCGCCGCGTCGGATCGGCGAGAGCTTTGAACACCGCGTCCACACCACGACGATAGGTGACTTTTTGGTCACGTGTCAAGCATGGCAGCACCACGGAAGTTTTCCCGGGGTGCGGTCGGATGAGGCATGCGTGGAGGTGGTGCGGAGATCCGGTGGGCGACGGTGCCGAGCTGGGCGGCGGTGCCGAGCGCTTGATCGATATCCGGGAACCGCCAGCCTTGTCGAGTGCGGATCCGGGTTCCCCACCGATGATCACGGTACTAACGGAGTCGCGGTGATCTATGGCGTCAATCCCGTCAGCAGGCCCGCCGGTCAGGCGGTGGCGCCCGGAAATGACGGGGCGGTCTGGTAAACCGGCCTCGTGACTCGACCCGCGACGAGAAGGCGCAGCAGCCGGGGGGAGTGGCGCCCGGCCGCGACGCTCCCGGTCGCCCGGGTGGCCGTCGACGTCGCGCTGGCCCACCTGGACCGTCCCTTCGACTACCGGGTGCCCGAGCATCTCGACGCCGTCGCGTCGCCGGGTGTGCGGCTGCGGGTCCGTTTCGCCGGCCGGCTGGTCGACGGGTTCCTGCTGGAGCGGGTGGCCGAGTCCGGCCACGACGGCGCGCTGGCGTGGGTGGAGAAGGTGGTGTCGCCGGAGCCGGTGCTCACCGGTGAGGTGGCGGTGCTGTGTCGGGCGGTGGCCGACCGGTATGCCGGGGTGCTGGCCGATGTGCTGCATCTGGCGATTCCGCCACGGCATGCCCGGGTGGAGGCCGAGGTGTCCGCGCCACGGGATCCCGCGCTGCTCCCGGAGACCGCCGGACCGGCCGGGGATGCTCCTCCGTCCGGCGATGGGTGGGGCCGGTACCCACGCGGGCCGGCGCTGCTCGACGCACTCACCGGGGGTCGCGCGGCGCACGCGGTGTGGCAGGCACTGCCGGGGGAGGAGTGGGCGCAGCGGTTGGCCGACGCCGCCTCGGCCACTGCGGCGGCGGGCCGGGGGACGTTGCTCGTGGTGCCCGACCAGCGCGACGTCACCGCCCTGCACGACGCGTGTGCCGCTCGGCTGGGCGCGGGTGCGGTCGTCGCGCTCACCGCGGAGCTCGGTCCGGCCGAGCGCTACCGGCGCTGGCTCGCCGTGCGTCGCGGACAGGTCCGGGTGGTCGTCGGCACCCGCTCGGCGGTGTTCGCCCCGGTCGAGCGGCTGGGTCTGCTCGCGGTGTGGGACGACGGCGACGACCTGCACGCCGAGCCGCGTGCGCCCTACCCGCACGTCCGCGACGTGCTGATGCTGCGCGCCCACACGGCCGGCGCCGCGCTGCTCGTCGGGGGATACGCGCGCACGGCGGAAGCGCAGCTGCTCGTCGAGTCGGGATGGGCGCGGGAGGCGGTGGCCGAGCGGGCGACGGTGCGGGCCGCGGCGCCACGGGTCACCGCCTTGGGGGAGAGCGACGAGCAGCTCGTCCGCGACCCCGAATCGCGTGCTGCCCGGCTGCCCGGCGTCGCGTTCGAAGCGGCACGGGCGGCGCTCGCGGCCGGGCGACCGGTGCTCGTGCAGGTGCCCCGCTCGGGTTACCTGCCGTGGCTCGCGTGCGCCGCGTGCCGGGAGACCGCCCGCTGCCGGCACTGCGCCGGTCCGCTTGGCCTGCCCGGTCGGGGCGGGGACGGCGAGGTCAGTGCTCCGAACTGTCGGTGGTGCGGCCGCGTCGAGCCCGCCGTTCGCTGCCCCGGGTGCGGGTCGCGGCAGTTGCGGGCCAGCGTGGTCGGGTCCGGGCGCACCGCGGAGGAGCTGGGTCGCGCCTTCCCGGGTGTCACCGTGCGCTCCTCGGGGGGTGGGGCGCCGGTGCTCACCGCCGTGGCCGGTGGCCCGGAGCTCGTGGTGGCCACCCCGGGTGCCGAGCCCACCGCGCCCGGGGGGTACGGGGCAGCGCTGTTGCTCGACGGCTGGGCGCTGCTCTCCCGCCCGGACCTGCGGGTGGCCGAGGAGGCGTTGCGCCGGTGGTTCGGCGCCGCCGCGCTCGTCGTGCCGGCGGTCGTGGGTGGCCGGGTGGTGGTGATCGCCGAGGCCGGGCTACCGGGCGTGCAGGCCCTGGTGCGGTGGGACCCGGTCGGGCACGCCGCCGCCGAGCTGGCC
>JBOHEO010000290.1:0-4963 GCA_050701055.1 Pseudonocardia sp.
CGTCCTCGGCCGCGAGCGGTTCGAGCAACTCCGGGCCGTTGTTGCGGACGCTGTTGACCCGCGGGGACACCGGCCGCAGCTCCATCAGGGCCACCAGCTCCGCCGACGGCGGCGCCAGCAGCGCGGACACGGTGTCGGCGCTCGCGTCGGTGTCCGGGTCGAGCCACGCGTCCCAGGCCGAGGGCGGGAGCACCAGCGGCATCCGGTCGTGCACCTGGGCCAGCGGGCCGACCGCGTCGGTGGTGAGCACCGAGCAGGTGACCAGCCCGTCCGGATACTCGTTGTCCGGGTCTTCTTGAGGTTTCCAGAACTCCCACAGCCCGGCCAGCGCGAGCGAGCTGCCGTCGCTGTAGCGGGTGTAGTAGGGCTGTTTGTGCTCGGGGCCGCGCTGCCACTCGTACCAGCCGTCCGCCGGGAGCAGGCACCGCCGGCTGGAGAGCGCCCTGCGGAACGCGGGCTTCTCGGCCGCGGTCTCGGCCCTGGCGTTGATCATCCGCGCGCCGGCCTTGGGGTCCTTCGCCCAGAACGGCACCAACCCCCATCGCACCAACCGGAGGCTACGCTCGGTGACGTCCGGATCCGGGGTTCCGTCCGCGTCCCGGGGGTGCCGCTCGACGACGGCGACGACGCTTTTGGTGGGCGCGACGTTGAAGTCGACGACGACCCCGTCATCCGTGGCGTCGACCGCCCGGAACTCCTCGGCGAGGTCTGCCGGGGCCTTGATCGATGCGTAGCGACCGCACATGTGTCCACTGTCCCAGCTCCGACCAATCGTCGTGACGACAGGCTAGACGGTGAGGCGGAGCAGGGGCACGAGCCGCGGATCGTCCCGATGGTGACATCGGGAATCATGAGGTGATGACCGCCCCGTGGCCCGCGCCGCTCGCCTCCGCTCCCGTCCGCGGACGAATTGCGGTGCCGGGGTCGAAGTCGGTGACCAACCGCGCCGTGCTGCTGGCCGCGCTGTCCGGCGGACGCGCTTCGGTGGCAGGCGCACCGACCACCAGGGACACCGCGCTGATGGTGGGCGCGCTGCGCGCGCTGGGCGTGCCGGTGCGCGTCGACGGCGAACGCGTGGAGGTCGGCCCGCACGACGGGTTCAGCGGCGGCGACACCGTGGACTGCGGCCTGGCCGGCACCGTGATGCGCTTCGTGCCGCCCGCCGCGGCGCTGGCCACGGGCCCGATCCGCCTCGACGGCGACCCGCGAGCCCGCGAGCGGCCGATGGGCACGGTGCTCGACGCGCTGCGCGTGCTCGGAGCCCGGATCGACGGGGACTCGCTGCCGTTCACCCTGTTCGGCACCGGTGGGCTACCCGGGGGCGACGTGGTGCTCGACGCGTCGGCGTCGTCGCAGTTCATCTCCGGACTGCTGCTCTCCGGAGCGCGCTACGACAAGGGCGTCACCGTCCACCATGTCGGGAAGCCGGTCCCGTCGCTGCCACACATCGAGATGACCGTCGCGATGCTGCGCACCGCGGACGTCGAGGTCGACGACGCCGAGCCGGACACCTGGCGGGTCGCGCCGGGGATGATCGCGGCGCGCGAGTGGACCGTCGAGCCCGACCTGTCCAATGCCGCGGTGTTCTTGGCCGCCGCGGCGATCACTGGCGGGGACGTGACCGTGGCCGGTTGGCCGGCCGGCTCCACCCAGCCCGGGGCCGAGATCCTCGCGGTACTCGCGCAGGCCGGCTGCACCGTCGAGCCCGGCCCGGCCGGAATGACCGTCCGCGGGCCGGATGTATTGGTCGGGGTGGACGTCGACCTGCACGACGCGAGCGAGCTCACCCCCACGGTGGCGGTCATCGCGGCGCTGGCCGGCGGCCCGTCGCGGATCCGTGGCGTCGCGCACATCCGCGGCCACGAGACCGACCGGATCACCGCGCTGGCCACCGAGGTCACCGCGCTGGGCGGTGACGTCACCGAGACGTCCGACGGCCTGGAGATCCGGCCCGCTCGGTTACGTGCCCGACCGGACCGGCCGTGGACCTCCTACGCCGACCACCGGATGGCCACCGCGGGCGCGCTGATCGGCCTGGTCGTGCCGGGCGTCACGATCGACGACGTGGCGTGCACCGACAAGACGATCCCCGACTTCCCGGGCCGCTGGAACGCGCTCGTCCGGGCGGGCCGCTGAGCGCGCGCGAGTACGACGAGTCCGACGTCCGGGTCCGGCCCGGGCGGCGGGGGTCCCGGCCGCGCAGCAAACGCCGGCCCGAGCACGCCGACGCGAGCGAGGCGATGGTGGTGGCCGTCGACCGCGGCCGCTGGACCTGCGCCCCCGACGGCGATCCGAGCCGCCCGCCCGTCACCGCCATGCGCGCGCGGGAGCTGGGGCGAACGCCGATCGTGGTCGGCGACCGGGTCGGGCTGGTCGGCGACCTCACCGGTGCCGTCGACACCCTGGCCCGGATCGTCCGGGTGCAGGAGCGGGCCACCGTGCTGCGCCGCACCGCCGACGACACCGACCCGTTCGAACGGATCGTGGTGGCCAACGCCGAGCAGCTCGTGATCGTCACCGCGGTGGCCGACCCGGTGCCGCGCACCGGGTTCGTCGACCGCTGCCTCGTCGCGGCCTACGCCGGCGGTCTCTCGCCGCTGCTGTGCCTCACCAAGACCGACCTGGCCGACTCCGCCCCCTTCGCCGCGCACTACACCGACCTCGACCTCCCGGTGCTGGTGACCCGGCGCGACGTTGCACCGGACCTGCTGGCCCACGCCCTCGCCGGGCGGGTGTCGGCGCTGGTCGGGCACTCGGGAGTGGGCAAGTCGACGCTGGTCAACGCCCTGGTCCCGGACGCCGCACGGGCCGTCGGGGGGGTGTCGGCGGTGGGCAAGGGCCGGCACACCACCGTGGCGGCGGTGGCGCTCCCGTTGCCACTGGCGCCGGCCGGGAGCCCGGGCTGGGTGGTCGACACCCCCGGCGTGCGGTCGTTCGGGCTGGCGCACGTCACCCCGGACAGCGTGCTCGCCGCGTTCGACGACCTCGCCGCGGCGATCGAGGACTGCCCGCGCGGGTGCGGGCATCTCGGCCCACCCGCCGACCCGGAGTGCGCGCTCGACGTCCGCGTCGGCAATGGTCAGCTGCGACCCGGGCGGCTCGCGGCGCTGCGCCGGGTGCTGGTGGCGCTGCGGTAGACGCCGGCAGGCGGCAGCCGGTGGGCGGCAGCCGGTGGGCGGAGCCCGCACATACCGAGCGGACGCGCGCACATGATGCAGCATGTGTGCTGGCTCAGTCCAGACCCACCAGGAACACCAGTTCCGCCGGGGAGTACCAGGCCAGCTCATGGTCCTCGGCCTCGCCGACGAGGAACTCCGCGTCCAGATCACCGAGATCCGCCTGGTCGACCGCGCCCGCGGCCTGCCGCACCGCGTACTGCGCCTCCTCCGAGTCGACATGGACCGCGGCGATCGCGACCATCGGCACCGGGCCGGTGATCCGCACAGCGCCGTCGTCGAGGTCCGGGCGCAGCGTGACGGCATCGAGATCACACGACACCACCACCCGCCGCGCCGGGACGCCGTCCTCACCGAGCCCGAACTCGATGGCCAGCAACCGCAGCGACGCACGCGCCGCTTCGGCCATGGCCGCATACTCCAGCTCCTCGTCGTCGCCCGAGGTGTAGGACTCGCGCAGCTTCGGCGTGAGCGCGAACGCGGTGCCCCCGATCGGCTCCAGCCGACCGGTCCGCGCCAGCTTGCGCAGCATCGGCCAGGTGGCCGGAATGTAGACCCGCACGCTCAGGCCACCGTCGACACGAGCTCGTCGAGCGACTCGCCGACCATGCCGGCGAGCACGTCGACATCCGACATCGCGTCGCGGTCGCCGTTGAAGCCGTAGAAGACCCCACCGTCATAGGAGGTGCGGCCGATCGCGAGGGCCTGCCCCTTGGCCAGGGGCACTACCGGGAACATCTCCAGCATCGTGGCACCCGCCGCGTAAAGGGGGAACTGCGGTCCAGGCACGTTCGTCACCACCAGGTTGAAGATGCGCTTGGACATGCCGCTCGCGGCGCGAGCGCCCAGTGCGTGCAGGGTAGGCGGCGCGAAGCCACCGATCCGGACCAGGGTGTCCGCTGCGACGGACTGGCTCGACGAGGTGTGCTCGCGCATCGCATGCGCGACCTGGTGCAGCCGCACCATCGGGCTCGGCTCCCCGACCGGCAGATCCACCAGGAACGACGACACCCGGTTGCCGAGGGTGCCCGACGCCGCCGAGCTCGGCACGTCGGCCTCGCCGCGCACCGACAGCGGCACCATCGCGCGCATCGAACCCGAAGCGGTGACCGGCTCGCCGCGCGAGAGCAACCAGTTGCGCAGCGCGCCTGCGACGACACTGAGCACCACATCGTTGACCGTGCAGCCGTGCGCCGCCCGCACCGATCGATACGCCGCGAGCTGGGTGCGGGCCACCGCGAACCGGCGCTGGGTGGAGATGTCGACGTTGAGCGGAGTGCCCGGGGCCTTCCTGCTGGCCATACGGGCCATCGAGAACAACTGCCCGAAGCCGTCGATGACCTTGCCGACGGTGGCCAGCGCGTCGCCGGCAGCCACCCGGGCCGTCTCCACCAGCTCACCCGGGCGCGCCACGGCCTCCGCGACCGCACCGAGCACCAGCTGCACGTCGGTCGGCTCAGGCCGGGGCATCCACAGCTGCGACGGCAGCGCTGTGCCGGTTCGCGGCTCTGGTGAGACGTCGAGGATCACCTGGCCGATGTCGATCGCGCTGATGCCGTCCACCATCGCCTGGTGGGTCTTGGTCAGCACCGCCGTGCGACCCCGTGCCAGGCCCTCGACCAGGTACATTTCCCACAGCGGTCGCGTGTGGTCGAGCGGGCGTGACATCAGCCGGGCGACGAGCTCGGTGAGCTGGGCGTCGGTGCCGGGCTTGGGCAACGCCGAACGCCGCACGTGGTAGGCCACGTCGAAGTCTGGGTCGTCCACCCACACCGGGCGTGCGAGGT
>JBOHEO010000291.1:0-4957 GCA_050701055.1 Pseudonocardia sp.
GCACTGGACCGGATCGCGCCCACCCGCGCGGTGCTGCTCGCCGCCGGCTACCGGGTCGACGGGGTGCAGCTGGCCGCGTCCCGACTGTCGATGCTGCCCGACGGGGCCGTCCGGCTCGCCGGCACGAACCCGATCACGATCGTCTGGGGAGAACGGGATTGATGCCGCTGCAAGCAGGTCGCCCGGTGCGACTCGGGCTGTTCGCCGTCACCGTCGCGGGCCGCCGGGCCGCGGCAGAGGTGTCTGCCTCGTTGGTCGGCGGCGAGCCAGCCGAGCTCGCCGAGCTGGAGAAGCGCTGGCCGGAGCTCGGCGCGGCGGTGTTCTTCCTGGCCACGGGGGCCACGGTGCGGTTGATCGCGCCGCTGCTGGTCGACAAGCACACCGATCCCGGGGTGGTCTGCGTCGACGAGGCCCGCCGCTTCGTGGTGGCGCTCGCCGGGGGCCACGCCGGTGGCGCCAACGTGCTCGCCCAGCGCGTCGCCGCCGTGCTCGGTGCCCAACCGGTGATCACCACGGCATCCGACGCGGCCGGCACCACCGGGCTGGACGGGCTCGTCGATCTCCTGGACGCCGCGGTGGACGGCGATCTCGCCGCCGCCGGCACCGCGCTGCTCGACGGGGCTGCGAGGGTGGAGAACCCGCTCGGCTTCCCGCTCCCGCCGCTCCCGCCCGCGACGACGACCCCCCGGCACTCGATCACGATCACCGACCGGGCAGGAACCGCGGCCGCGATCAGCGACGGGGCAGGAACCGCGATCATGGGCACGACCCGGCTGGTTCCCCCAACGATCGTGGTCGGGATCGGCAGCGTCCGCGGGGTGCCGGCCACCGCGGTTGCCGCCACCCTGCGCCGGCTCCGCACCGAACACGGTCTTGACCCGCGCGCGATCCGGGCGTACGCCAGCGTCGACCTCAAGGCCGACGAGGCCGGCATCCTCGCCGCGATCGCGCCGGCGTCGCTGACGACCTATCCGGCCGAGGTGCTGGCCGGGGTCGAGGTGCCGAACCCGAGCGAGGTCGTCCGGGCTGAGGTCGGTACGGCGAGCGTGGCCGAGGCTGCCGCGCTGCACGCCGCTGCCGACCTGGCCCACGGTGCGCCCGTCGAGCTGGTGGTCGAGAAGATCAGGGGCGAGAACGTGACGGTCGCGGCCGCCCGGATCCGGCCGCGCGGGCGGCTCGCGATCGTCGGTCTCGGGCCGGGTGCTACCGACCTGCGGGTGCCGCGCGCCGACGTCGAGCTGCGGCGGGCGGCGGTGGTGGTCGGGCTCGACCAGTACGTCGACCAGGTCCGACACCTGCTGCGGCCCGGCACCGAGATCCGGGCCAGTGGGCTCGGCGCGGAGGAGCAGCGCGCCGCCGAGGCCGTCACCCTCGCGGTGCAGGGGCACGCCGTTGCGCTGATCGGGTCGGGGGATGCCGGGGTGTATGCGATGGCCAGCCCCGCGTTGCAGCAGGCTGGGGCAGACATCGAGGTCGTCGGGGTACCCGGGGTCACCGCCGCACTCGCCGCCGCCGCGTTGCTCGGCGCCCCGCTCGGCCACGACCACGTGCTGATCTCCCTGTCGGATCTGCACACGCCGTGGCCGGTGATCGAGCGCAGAGTGGCCGCCGCTGCGACAGCAGATCTCGTCACCTGCTTCTACAACCCGCGCAGCCGCGACCGGCACTGGCAGCTCGGCGCGGCACTGGAGGCGTTGCGGGCGCACCGCCCGCCGCAGACCCCGGTCGGGGCGGTCCGCCAGGCCGGGCGAGGGGGGCAGCGCGTGTGGTGTGCGCCGCTGGCAGAGTTCGACCCGGCGGAGGTCGACATGCTCACGACGGTGATCGTCGGATCGTCGGCGACGCGGATGGTGGCGGGGCGGATGGTCACCCCGCGCGGGTATCCGTGGAGCTGATCGCGGTATCAACCTGGTATCGTGCTCGTGCCCCGTCCGGGCGATGACGACCTCCTCTCTGTCGGGACGACTGACTCGACTGTCTCCGCGTAGCGGGCGCGGGACTCGGAGTAACTCATGGTCCTCATCGGCACTCCCTCTGCGTGGGTACGGCACGTCGTACGCCTGTCCGGCTCTCCTCGCCGGCAGGCGGGCGAAGTACAATTCGTCGAACTGCTCGCGTCCGCCGCAGGGCGTCCGCAGACGACCGTCTTCGGCTCGGGTGGCCGGCCGGTAAGGCTGATCCAGCCGCTCAGCGGCTGTAGTGGTACCGGCAGGCCGCGATCCTGATCTCGTCCTCGACAACCCGGTACACCAACCGATGTTCATCGGTGATCCGTCGTGACCAGTAGCCCTGAAAGGCGTGCCGCAACGGCTCCGGCTTGCCGATCCCCTCGTTGCCGTTGCTGGTGATGTCCTGGATGAGCGCGTTGATCCGCCGTAGCACCCTGTGGTCCTGCGCCTGCCACCACAGGTAGTCATTCCAGGTGAGTTCGTCCCACACCAGCTTCACTCGAGGAGATCATGTGCTGTGCCCGAGCCCGACTCGAGCCGGTCGATCGAGGCGAGCAGTCGGCGCGCGTTCTCCGGACTGCGAACCAGGTAGGCCATCTCCTTGAGAGACTGGTAGTCGTCCAGGGAGACGATCACCACCGGCTCATGGCCCGCCCGGGTGATGACGACCTCCTCGCGGTCGTTGGCCACGGCGTCAAGTGTCTCCGCGTAGCGCGCGCGGGACTCGGAATAGCTCATGGTCTTCACCGGTGCTCCGTTCATCTCACGTACAAGAAATTGTACAATTCCCCCGCTCGAGGTTCCAGGCGACGCAAGAGGTGCCCCTGTGCTGATCGTGAACCCCACCCGGTGCCGTTGGCCGCGGGTTATGCTTCCCGAATCGGCAGCGCGGGAACCCGGTGCGAATCCGGGACGGTCCCCGCCACTGTGATCCCGACCCACCGACCCCCCGGGAAGCCAGACCCCGCGCCGCCGAACAGCCGTCCCCTGACGCCGGGCGAGGACACCCGGGGAGGAGCGCCGTCATGAGTGGGCCGCTGCGCGCCGACGCGCACCCCATCGAGGTCGAGTCGTACGCGATTCTGCGCACCCGGCTCGACGTCTCCGACCTGCCGCCGCTGCATCGCGCGGTCGTCGAGCGCGTCGTGCACACCACCGCCGACCCGAGCTGGGCCGGCGACCTCGTCTGCGATGAGGACGCGTTGCGGGCCGGCCGGGCCGCGCTGCTCGACGGCGCGCCGCTGGTCACCGACGTGCGGATGGTCGCCGTCGGGGTCACGGCCCGGCCCGCGATCGTCGCGATCGATCTGCCCGGGGTGCGTGAGCTGGCGGGCGCCGAAGATCTCACCCGCTCGGCCGCCGGGATTCGCCTGGCCGTGCGCCAGCATCGGGTGGGGGCGGTCTGGGCGATCGGCAACGCCCCCACGGCACTCGCGGAGCTGGTGCGCTGCGTCGAGGCAGGGTTAGTTGCGAGCCCGCTCGTGGTGGGGCTCCCGGTGGGGTTCGTCGGCGCCGTGGCGGCCAAGGCGGCGCTGCGCGCGGCGGGCGTGGGCTCGGTGTCCAACCGGTCCGAGCGCGGCGGGGCGGCGCCCGCCGCTGCTGCCGTCAACACGCTGCTGCACGCCGGGGTGGACGGATGACTGTGTCGATGCATGCGCCACGCGTGACCCCGCTGATGCTGGTCGGCCACGGCACGGTCCACCGCCCCGGGGTCGTCGAATTCGTCGCATTCACCGATCGCGTACGCCGGCGGTTGGGCGAGGACGGGGTGGACGTCGACGGCGGTTTCATCGAGCTGTCCACCCCGACGGTGCACCAGGCCTGGTCGTCGCTGACCCGCCGCGGCCACCGGATCATGGCGGCCGTGCCGCTGGTGCTCGTGGCCGCCGGACATGCCAAGGGCGACATCCCCGCGGCGCTGGCCCGCGAGGTCGTGCGGGAGCCCGGTACCGGTTTCGTGCTGGGGCGCCCGCTCGGCCCGCACCCGGTGCTGCTCGACGTGCTCGACCGGCGCGTCACATCCGCCCTCGACGGCGCGGCTGCCGGGGACGCCATCGTGCTGCTCGTCGGCCGCGGTTCCACCGACCCCGACGCCAACGCCGAAGTGTGCAAGGTGGCCCGGCTGCTCCAGGAGGGTCGTGGCTACGGTGGGGTCGAGACCGCGTTCGTCTCCCTGTCCCGTCCCGATGTGGCCGCGGGTCTGGCCCGCTGCGTCCTGCTGGGGGCCCGCCGCGTAGTCGTCGCACCGTACTTCCTGTTCGACGGGGTGCTCCCGCGCCGGGTCGTCGACCAGGCACGGGCGTTCGGCATCGCACACCCGGATGTGGAGGTGCGGATGGCCGGGTACGTCGGCGACTGTGACGCCCTCGCCGGGTTGGTCGTCGAGCGCTACCGCGAGGCACTGGCCGGCGACATCCGGATGAACTGCGACACCTGCGCCTACCGGGTGTTGCTGCCCGGCTTCGAGGACAAGCTCGGGGCATCGCAGACGCCGCATCACCATCCCGACGATCCCGGGCACGGGCATGGACATCCGTGGGCGGGAGCATGACGAGCACCGACCCCTACCTCGCCGGCCTTCGGCTGGCCGGGCTCCGGGTCGTCGTGGTCGGCGGTGGCGCCGTTGCGCAGCGCAGGCTCGCCGGGTTGCTCGCGGCCGGCGCCGATGTCGAGGTCGTCTCACCGGCGCTCACCCCGGCGGTCGAGGCCATGGTTGCGGCGCGCGAGCTGTGCTGGACCGCCCGCGGGTACGTCGACGGTGATCTCGACGGCGCCTGGTACGCCGTCGCCTGCACCGACGACGCCGCCGTGAACGCGGCGGTCGGGGCTGAGGCGCGGCGTCGGCGGATCTTCTGCGTGCGGGCCGACGACGGCTCGGCCGGCAGCGCGGTCACTCCGGCGACGGTCCGGCACGACGGGCTCACGGTCGGGGTGCTCGCCGGTGGTGCTCCGCGCCGCTCGGCCGCCGTCCGAACGGCGCTGGTCGAGGCGCTGCAGACCGGGCTGGT
>JBOHEO010000292.1:0-4917 GCA_050701055.1 Pseudonocardia sp.
CTTGTCGCGCGCACGCCGTACTCCGACCTGTGGAACCTGACCTTCGACAACCAGGAACCCTAGGCAGGGCACGGCGTGCACCCTAAACGATCATGACAAGCGGCCCACGGGAACGACACAAGAGCCCGAAACACCGCCGCCACCTTCCCGATCGAGAATTCATTACGGCGGTCGGTGATATGAACGGCATCCCCAAGTATCTCTACTTCCCGTCCGAGACTGCGCTCGGAAGGGATGACCCCTGACGGGGCAGTTCTGGTAGCGGGCTCGCCACACTCCCCCTGGCGTTGCTGGCCAGGTGGGCGCACAACCCTCACCTGACCTGCGCATTGTGGCGTTTGCGCAGGTAGACGGCGCGGGCCGATCCGGTCCAGCGGTCGCCTATCCATTGGGTCGCCCTATGGTCTCCGCTGGAGACGAGGTCTCTGCGTCTCTTTGGGTGGATGTGCGACAGCCGGCAATGTTGGGTTGTGCCGGCAAGCCGGCTGTTCTCCCTCGGCTACGGAGCTACCAACAGGTAAATGAGCTACCGGACCCAATTTGGAAGATCACCATCGGAGCGACCTGCAGAGATGAAGATCAACAAGATAGTTCGCTGTCCGGTAGATCAGTTTCTCCTTAGTACGGAGGGCTCACCTCCGAGAGCGGCACACGGACACGACATCGACAACATCTTGTCGATCGGGATTCCCTAAGTGCCTAACCTGGAGCTGACCAACGCTAGCATCGAGTACCGCGTGCAGTCCCAGATGACAAGAGCCGCCCGTGATCATTTCTAAGTGGCAGAGATCCGCAGCCTGTCGTGGTTGGGCAGTTCGATGAACGGGCCGTGCGCACCGGCGCGAGACGCCCGCACGCAGTAGAGATCGAACTGGTACAGGTAGGCACCCAGCGAGAAATCTGCCGCCGCCGTGGCCAGATGCTGGGTGAAGGCGTGGGCGGCGCCAGCGGCGTCGGTAGCACCAGCACCGCCCAATCATAATAGGCTTGAGCGTCTTAAATTGGTCTGCTTGGTGTTGGTGACGGAGGAGGATCATGTCGGTCGTCGAGCTCAATGGGATTCAACTCAGCTACCAGGTGACGGGCTCCGGTGAGCTGGTGGTGCTGGTGATGGGAACAGGCAGCCCTGGCCGGGTGTGGCAGCTGCACCAGGTTCCGGCGCTGGTCGCGGCCGGTTACCGGGTGGCCACCGTGGATAACCGTGGCATTCCACCCTCGGACCAGTGCGCCAGCGGGATGACCATTGATGATCTGGTGGGCGACACCGCGGCGTTGATCGAGCACCTGGATGGCGGGCCGGCGCGGGTAGTCGGTACTTCGTTGGGCTCCCGGATTGTGCAGGAGTTGGCGTTGGCGCGTCCGGATCTGGTGTCGCAAGCAGTGATGATGGCTGCGCACGGACGGACTGACCCCGTGCAGTCGAGGCTGTCGGCGGGGGAGCGTGCCCTGCACGACGCGGGGATCGAGCTGCCGCCGATGTACTATGTGGCGATCACTGCGTTGCTGAATCTGTCGCCGCGGACGCTCAACGATCGCCCAGCGGTGCAGGAATGGCTCGATTTGTTCGAGTTCTCCGGATCAGGCATCAGCGCCGGCGTGCGGGCTCAGCTGGAGGTGGAGGACTTCCCGGACCGGCTGGCCGCCTACAGCAGGATCAGGGTGCCGAGCCTGGTGATCGGTTTCGCCGACGACCTGATGGTTCCATCGTATCTGGCTCGTGAGGTGGCTGAAGCGATCCCAGGGGCTCGGTATGAGGAGATCGAGGGTTGCGGACATTTCGGCTACCTCGAACGCCCCGCCGAGGTCAACAAGCTGCTCGTGAAGTTCTTCGCCTTCACGTGACCAGTGTCATTTGCGCCGGGCAAGTCCTGGCCGGCGGCACGGGGTGTGGGAGTGAATGCGAGGATCGTATGTACTGCACTGACTTCGTCCAGCCGTCCAGCCGGCCCGTCGCAGACCAGCCGCCGGTTTGGCCCACTCTGTCATCTCGTCGATGGCCTTGTCGGTGCTCCAGGGCGAACCGCAAAGTAACTTCAGGAAAAACGGGCCGAAATCGTCATCCACCGCATAGATGTAGAAGTGATTGACCACACTCGTGGTCTTCACAATCCACGGATAAGCCACACCCTCGGCGTTACGACGCTTCTCCGTCCGGAACAACACCGTCTTCTCCTGCGCCCACCCGATGAACAAGGAGCCACTGCCTCAGGCTAGCGATCAAGGATCGCTAGCCTGCTCTCCGCACGGCCCAGGCGACGCATCAGCATGCTCGCCACCGCCAGGTACTCCCATGTCTCGTCCACTGTGGCAGGAACAGCTCTACCGGTACTGTGCGGGGCTCGCAGCCCGAGCATGGCACCGATGAACAAGAGCCGGAAACCCTCGCGCTCGTCCTCAGCCGCTTGCCCCGTTGTCGTGGTGATGTCGAGTTGTGGCGGCCTCGCCCCGAACACCGACTCCATCAGCGTGTGCCCGTAGTCGCCGCTTGCCGTCAGAGACCGGACCCGTTCTTCGACCAACCGCGACGCCTCGGAGACCGCCTCAGACATCCACCCGCCCTCCACCAGCGCAAGGGCGGCGGACATCGTCGGATGTAGGGTCGGTGTCTTGACCTCCGGGATCGCCACCCGCCCGCTCGGCACGCAGGTGCCTTCGATGTGATCGTCAACGGCACTTGCACCCGACATGTGCGAATGGGTGACGTCGATTACGGTCATCATTCGTAGCTCATCGTTTAGCAGGTGATGCTCTACGTAGTCACCTATCTGCACGTCCGTCCCGATCGGCAAGCGCAGCGTGTTGCCCTCTACCCGAGCCGGGGACCCCAGGCGTCTTTCCTTTACCCCTTGCTTGCGCCGAATCAGCGTGACGAACGTCGTGAAAAAAATCATCTCATGCCTAAATCCACGCTCATCGAAAGCGATGTCCGGTGCAACTGAGCGTCCTCTCCGATCGGCCTCCACCGATCCATCGCACAGAGGTACACTGTTGTTACAGCATCGTGCTCAGCAACCCATCGTGAGGCGAACTGTGAAGCCCTCAGGTAGCTGACTCGGGAAAATCAAGTCGGGGACGGGCGAACTTGTGCACCCGGCGACCGCAGCGGACCCGGGGACCCGGGGACCCGGGTTGTCTTGTTGGGCTAAGTTTAGTCTTGGTGGTCGGCCCTCGACGAGGCGACCTGCCATCTCGATCCCATCGCCGAGGCGCGAGCGGAACATGCCTTCGCGCTGCGTCACGGCACGCACGTCGTGATAGCGCACCGGATCAGCTCGGCGAGCCGCGCCGACCGCATCCTCGTCATGGATGGTGCCGAGCCCCTGCTCGGCACCCACGAGGACCTGCTCCGGGACAGCACGCTCGATGCAGAGCTCGTCGGCCTATGGGGGCGGGGTTGGCCTCGGCGTCGGGTCAGCCCGGTCGTAGGTACCGGTAGCGGTGGTGCTCCACGCAGCCGGTCACCGGTAAGCCGCAACTAGCATTCTTCTCCTCACACAGCCTTCTTCCTCATACAGCGCGAAACCCGATGAGGCAGCCCACTGTGACACCCGAACCATACCGATGCCGTGCTCACCTGGCGGCCACCAGTTGCGGCCGATGCGAACGGGGGTGATTGACTCCTTGCTGCCAACGACTTGCGACGAGGAGCTCCATGTCCCGGCCCGGGCTGCCCACCACGCCTCACGCCACGATCCCGGCCGTCACAGTGGAGGTCCTGCTGCTCCGGCTGGACGGTGCAGGTCGGCTCGCGTACCGGGAGCTGCGGGCAGGGTGGTGGCCACCGGGGACGCCAGATGCGCTCGCGCTGCGGCTCGCCGGGATCGACGGCCCGGTACCGGACGCGACAGTCAGTCACTCGACGTCCTGGCGCTGCGACCGGAATGGACGGATCGTGCTGACCTACGCAGTGCTGCCGGACCCGGATCCGCTGCAGCCCGCCGTCGTACTGCCCCCGGTGGGCGTGCTCTGCTCCGGCGACCCGTTGCTGCCGAGCCCGCCCGGCCTGCACGCGCACCACGTCGCCGCCCACGCCGTGCGACACCTCGGCCAGCTCGCCGAACACGATCCGGCCGTGCGTGCTGCCGCGGCGCTGCGCCGGTCCGAGCTGTGGCGGGTCGTCAT
The DNA here is from genome assembly GCA_050701055.1 of Pseudonocardia sp. Classification (GTDB taxonomy): domain Bacteria; phylum Actinomycetota; class Actinomycetes; order Mycobacteriales; family Pseudonocardiaceae; genus Pseudonocardia. The sequence continues at coordinate 4,123 of JBOHEO010000292.1, forward strand.
CGAGGTCGCCGCGACGATGGCGGTCGGCTCCCATGAGGAGGCGCACTCCACGCCCAGCCGGTCCCCGGCCCGCTGAGAGGCGCGGCGGGGAGTGCCGAACGGGTGCCCGCGGCCCTGGTCTCGACGGCCGACCGGTCACCCCGGGTGGCCGCGGCGCGCACACCGGGTCTGCACACGGACGGGGGCTCTGATGACGGACGTGCCACGGTTGCTGGCCGTCATGGGTTCGGGGGAGACCGCGCCCACGATGGCGAAGGTCCATCGCCTGCTCATGGAGCGGCTCGGGCCGCCCGTCGATGCGGTGCTCCTGGATACCCCGTACGGATTCCAGGAGAACGCCGACGAGCTGTCCCGCCGTACCGCGGAGTACTTCGCCCGCAGCGTCGGAGCGATGATGGAGGTCGCGACGTGGCGGTCCGCGTCCGATGACGTGGTGCAACGCGAGCAGGCCATGTCGAGAGTCCGCAGCGCCGCCTATGTCTTCGCGGGTCCGGGGAGCCCGACCTACGCGCTGCAGGTCTGGGCGGGCAGCCCACTGCGGGAGGTGCTGGTCGGCACGCTCGGGCGCGGCGGATGCGTGACGTTCGCCAGCGCCGCGGCGGCCACCCTCGGGGTCCTCACCGTGCCGGTGTACGAGATCTACAAGGCGGGCTCTGCGCCGTCCTGGGTGCCGGATCCACCGGCGCCGTTCCCGGAGCCGCCGCACGCACCGGCCAGCAATGCAACGGTTGTGGACACCGCTAGCCAGATGGCGACTCGTCGTGATCGCATAGGTTCCTCAACTCCCTGAAGGCG
>JBOHEO010000293.1:0-4882 GCA_050701055.1 Pseudonocardia sp.
CAGCGCGGTCCGCTTGCCTGATCGGACGGCGCGTCGTTACGTCGACCTGCTGGAGGAGGTCTTCCTGATCAAGCGCGTCCCTGCGTGGTCGCGAAACCTCAGCACGCGGGCCACCGGGACACCGAAGATCGCGATGGTCGACTCGGGCGTTGCGGCGCACCTCCTTGGCGTCGACGCCGCTGGCCTGCTTGAGCCCACCGCGCCACTCGGACCGCTGCTGGAAGGCTTCGTGCTCATGGAGTTGGCTCGGCAGCTGACCTGGTCGGACCAGGAGGTGGAGCTGTACCACTACCGAACCCGGGACAAGGTCGAGGTGGATGCGGTACTGGAGAACCGTCGAGGCCAGGTCGTCGGGGTCGAGGTCAAGGCGTCGTCGACGGTGCGGACCGAGGATTTCCGCGGCTTGCGCCATCTTGCCGACCGGCTCGGCGTGGACTTCGTCCTCGGCGTCGTCCTGTACACGGGCGGTCACACGCTGCCGTTCGGGGATCGAATGCGGGCAATGCCGGTGTCCGCTCTGTGGGAGGCCGCACCTTCCAGCCGGCCGTGTTGATCTCCAATCGATTCGCTTCGAATCCTTCTCGGCCAGGTCGCGCCGCGGCGCCGAGGTCTTGCGGTCTACGTCGCCACCGAATGCTTCGTTGCTGATGGTGGACGTGCTGGAGGTGGATGCCATCGCCGAAGCGGTCCGCGAGTTCCGCGACCAGGCCTCGTGACTTTGCAACAGTGTTCAAACGCTTGTTCAGATGATCCATCCGGTTGACCGCAATGGATTACGACCAACATGTCCGGCCGGAAATGCGACAACGGCCGGTCGGCCATGAAGAGCCTCATACTGCCCGGCCTACGATTGCAACTTCGCACCGGCTCAGCATCTCAGATGCGATCAACGTGACCTGCTCTTCCAACGGAAATTACCTAAAGCTGAGCAGGTCGAAGACCAGGGTGCCGGTCTCCGTACCTACCGCCAACGCCGGCCCAGGTAACGCGCAGATGCTTTTTGCGCGAGCAATCAGTTGGATCGAGGTGACGTGCTCTATAGTTCCATCCGCAGCTACTGACCACAGGTGGACAGAAGCGCCGCAAGCATCAGCTAGTAGCGTACATCCGTCGGACAAGGAAACCGCGGCACTGATCCGGAGTGACAAGTCATGGATAGATGCGAACAACTCGCCGGTAGCAGGGTCCCACAGATGCCAAGAATGCAGGTACTCTTCGATAGGAGTAGCCAGCGCTGTGCGTCCATCGATGATCGGCACAGAAGCGATGATACGACTGCGATCCATTAGGTCGGCGCGGTCCTGTTTAAGCAACTTGGGTTCGCCGGTGGCCGGATCAACCAAGGCGATCACGCCGCCCTCGCTGCGGGTCGCAAACTGCGTCTGCCCATTAGGCTGTGGCAGACTAATTAGACTTCGGATACGCCGGTGATCAGGAAGCAACGGAGAGAGTTCTAAGAATTTGGTGAGCCGGTTCGGTATAAGGGGGCCATCGTACCACAGGAACAATGGCTTCGTTGGGTTGCTGACATCCCACACCCTTAGCCTGCCGGCACCATCGAGGGTGGCGAGCAGAGTACGGCCGTCGGGCAGCGTGACGGTGACGATCTGATAAATACAAAGCGTGTGGTCCTTGATGGGTTTGCCGACCCGGGCTTCGGTAGATGGATCCCAGAGCAGCACCGTGTCGTCTACTGCATCCGCCGTGGCGAGTAGGGTACGGTTGTCTGACAGTGGAACAGGAATCGCAAACGTCAAGAATTTATGGCCGGGGTAAAGTTTGCCGGCTAGTTCCCCGCTCTTGGAATTCCACAAGCGCACCGTGCAATCGTTGCTGCCGGTCGCCAGCAGGGTGTCCCCGCCCGGCAGTGGCACCGCAGCCACCGGTGCGAACGAACTGGGGAAGCGCGGCCTTGAGTCAACGTCAGAAGAAGATAGATCCCACAGCCGGGCCGCCCCATCCTCACTGGTTGTTGCCAGCAGGACCCGCCTGTCGGGCAGCGGTACCACGATGGCGTCGATTGTCTTGCCCTCGGTGAAGAACTGGCCGACCGATGAGCCGGTAACTGGATCCCACAGCCGTACTTCGCCATCGGCGCTGATGGTGACAAGTAACTCGACGCTATTGCGTTGAGGCCACGGGAACGCTGCCACGATTGGGCTCCGGTGCCCCGACAGTGTCCGCGTAGGTTTGAATGTGACCGAGTCCCATAACCGCACTCTTCCACTATCATCACCCGTGGCGAGGATTGGCGGTGCGCCAGACTGCCGCACCAATGTTACGCACCTGGACCTGACGCTTGTTCCGCGAGACCAAAGAGAACGCTTGATGATTTTGCCTGACGAGGGATCCCACAGCCGGACACTACCGTCATGGTCAAAACTAGCGAGTAGTTCACCTCCCTGCGTTGGCAGCGCGATGAGGGCCATCACGGCCACTTTATGACTCTTGAGAGGTTGACCATACGGTGTACCGGTGCCAATGTCCCATAACCGCACAGTGCCATCCCAGGTACCGCACGTGGCAAGTAGAAGTTGTCCGCTGGACAGCCGCACTACGGTATGACCCCTTAAACATTCCCCACCTGGTTTGTAGGGGCCAGTCTGAACCGCGCCGAGGCAGGAGGGAGATTCGTTCGAAAGATCCCACAGCCATACCGTGTCGTCGGCCTGGGCACATAGCACGGTTCGTCCGTCGGTCAGCAACAGGGTAACGACGCCACTGGGGCTGCGGCCGGGGCTGAGTTCGTCACGGATCGGTTCGCTGCGTAGTGGCCGGGTGGTGAGCGGGTTCCACAGCATTAGCTGCCCGTTACCAATGGTGACCAGTGCTGTGGATCCATCGAGCAGCGGAACCACCGCTAGGGAACGTGCGCCGCCGGGGTGCCCAGTAATCGTCACGTGAGGAGGCCCAGCGGCCAGTCGCGCCCATCGCGGCCACCAGCGCGCTTTCGCGCTCGGCTTTCCCGGTTGCTCGCCGTCAGTTGCGGCGACGAGCGCGCGGAGGGCGGGACGGTCGGAAGGGGAAATCGTTTGCAGCAGGTGTCCCGATCGGATCACAGTGCGCGCTGTCCGGGGAGCAGCGGGATCCCCGAGGTATGTGGGTACAACGATAGCGCGTAGTTCGTGTTGATCGACGTGATCCAGCGCGCCCTGATTGCACAGCAGATCGTTGGTGACCTTGCCGAGCGATGCATGTTCAGGAAGATATCGCGACACGTAGGGATTAGCCTTGTCCCAACCGAGTTGGTCTCCGAGGTTTAGCAGCGCCTGAGCGATCCGGCGGTCCGCGTCCGGCGGTACGTCGCGAGACTCATACCGGACGGGTTGCAGCGACACCGCTACCGGGGCTGATCTGAAGTGCTCGACGAAGGTCCGGTGGGCAAGCCGGTAGACGGTCTGGCCGTGCTCGGAGTCGATCATGATATAGGGGGCGGCGTCATAGAGGAGCACGCTGATGTCGGCATCCGACACGACATGATCGAGTCCGTCTTGCTCGCTGAGCGCGTTCGCGATTGCCGCCCACACCCCGTCGCGCATCGGCAGACCACGCCCCTGCGCGAAGCCCAGGGCCCGCAGCAGGGGCGCGTGGGCTGGCCGGCGCCGGCGCAGCCGATCCACCGCACTCGCAAACAGAGTGCGGTGGTCGCCGCCGAGCAGTCCGGTGAGCCCGATCGGGTTGGTCAGCAGCTCCGGGCTGGCGAGGAGTTCGTGGACGGCCAGCCGGGCGAACAGGAACTCCCGACCAGCGGCGGCGATAGCGTTACCGACAGCGTCGATCGCCGCGGGTTCGAGGTCCAATTGTTGGGTGGCCAGTCCTGTGAGGAGCCGCCGACAAACATAGCGAGAAATCGCCAGCGGATCTCGACTGACCTCGATCGTCTGGCTCCGGTCTGCTCCGAGCGCGTCGATCAGGTTCTGATCGTCGGGTTCAGGCTGGTCGGGGCCCTCATGGGTGGAGCGGCGGGTGCCGACGACGACCCGCATCCCCGGGATGGCCACCAGCGGGCGGAGAACCGCCGCGGCGACGGTGAGCGGATCCACGGCTTCGTCGAGCGCATCGACAAGGATGGTCGTGGCCGCCTTTCGCTCCCGGATCGACCTGGTCAGCGCATCAATGCGCGCGCTCAGTGGCTCCTCCCGCCGGGCCGTGTCAGCAAGCTGCAGGTCGACACTCAGGCGATCGACCACGTCGACCGGGTTCAGCCCGGTCAGGTGAAGTGCGGTGTCGAAGACCTCCGGCGGGGGGCTCTCGTGCTGAGCGAGGGAAGCGAGCAGGCCGTGATCGACGAGTACTCGGGACAGCTCCAGACGGCTGCGCACTAGAACGTCGCCGAGCAGCGCGGACTTGCCCGACCCGGCCCGGCCGGTCACCACCCGCAGCCCACTGCTCGCGCTCCGCAACCAGTCGACGATGCGATGGCGCTCGTCCTCGCGGCCCTCGAAGTACCAGGACACCTCGCCCAACTCGGCGCCCTGGGCCTTGGGGACAAAGTGCCGCCGTTCGTCATCAGATAACTCGGCGAGCACCTGCTGGACGACGGCGCGCACGTCCATCGGGATGCTGAATCCTGCCGGTACGGGAACCCGGCGGCGCAAAGCTGCATCCTCGACGTTCTTCGGAATCACTGCGCTTCCGGGCAAGTTGCGTTTGAGCTCGCGCCACAGCTCGCTGAACTCGATGTCCTCGTCGGCGGCGAACACGTCGCGCAGCACCGTGTCAAGCGCGGCGCTGAGCTTACCGAGGGTGGCCGAGCCAATGCCAGGGAGATGAGGTAGTTCGGGGAGCGGCGGACCTTTGGTGGTGATCTTCGATTTGTGTACGGAGAGTGATACCGGTTGGGGTGCATGGTGGTGGCCCGGTTGTCTGGCCGGGTACGCCG
>JBOHEO010000294.1:0-4836 GCA_050701055.1 Pseudonocardia sp.
GTGTCACACCTCGGCGACGATGATCAAGCCTTGAGCTGCGGCCGAAAGTGGCAGCTCAAGGATGTCGTTGATCGACTCACCTGTCCCAGCTGTCGAACTCGCCGTCCTTGGCGCCACCGAGAAAGGCGACGAACTCGGCCTGGGTGAAGATCAGTGCAGGCCCGCCCGGATCCCGCGAGTTCCGAAACGCCATCTCGCCGCTGGGCAGCGCGGCTATCTCCACACAGTTTCCGACTGCACCGCTGTGACTGCTCTTCCGCCATCGTGCGTCAGCAAGCGACTTGCTCGGCATACGGTCCGGGATCTCGTTCGCCATGTTCCTCACCTTCAACAGATCAAGAGCCTTGAGTCCGGTCAGCCTAACACGTGTGCATCTGCACGTGCACCTGCACGAGAATTTCGTCGGGCGACTGTACCCTGCGGGTGATCAGCTTCAAACCGGGATCTTGACGGCCCAGCACGCCATTCTCCCGCGTTGACGTGGGAGAATGGCGTGCTGGCGGCCTGATGTACCAGCGGGTTGCAGGCTCTTCGCCGCGGTAGAGGTCGAAGTCGTCATCCGGACCAGGTACGAGCCGGGCTGCACGCAAGGTTTGCACATGCACGGCACTCTTGCTGATGCAGGCTCTCCTAGGCAGGACGGCTGCGCCCGGACCGGTCCCGACGGCCGGCTGCCGGTCAAGGTGCAGGTGGTCGGGATGGGGCTGGAGGAGCGGGGGGTGCTGCGGGTGGCGGGTCAATGGCACCCTCGTCAGTGAGCAGTGGTGCTCCAGCGCCGTAACGGAACCGGACAGGATCCGAAATGTCATCGGGACTGTCGGCGGTGCCGACGGACGGAGGTGAACCGAATGATTGATTGCCGTGTTTGTGGCCAGCGACTACGCAACGGAGCGGCGTTCTGCACCGCCTGCGGGACGTCGACAGTGCCGGATGCGTCGCTCCCAACCTCGCCGACCGAGACCGGTCCGATGACCGGGCAGCCGCCTCGTGGGCCGCAGCCCTACCCGGACTCCTCAAGTCCCGGCTCGCCCCCGCCCGAGCCGCCACGCCCCAACCGCCTCATGATCGGGATCGCGACGGTCACGACGATCGCGGTGATCGTCGGGGTGACGCTGTTCGTCGTCTTCCGGCCGGGCGGTCCGGAGCCCGTCGGTCCGGCGGCAGCACCGACCGCGCTAGAGGCCGTCCCAGCTCCGCGCGGCACGACCCGGGCCAGCCCGACCAGCCAAGCCGTCACCGAGTCGGATCTCCTGGATCAGGTCGTCGCGGACCGCGCTACCGCCGAGAGAATGGTCGGCTACTGGGTACCGCAGATCTCGTCCAAGCAGCTGGAACTGACGGTCAACGGGACGACGTACGACCACGAAGCCATCTTCGTCGACTTCCGCTCGCTGGACGCGCGCTTTCCGCAGAGCTTCCTGGTGAGCTCGAACGACTACAGCAGCTTCCGGCAACCCGACTTCTGGGTGACGCTGGTCGCGGTCCCCTTCGGGTCCGCCGATGCCGCCAACGTCTGGTGCGACACCAACGGCTTCGCCAAGGACGACTGCTTCGCCAAGCGGCTGTCGCACACCGAAGGGCCGGACGGGAACACGAGACTCCGCTGACGGCGGTCAGGCCCCGAAGATGCTGACGACCAGGTCGGTGATCGTTGCGATACTCGCCGACGCCGACAGCGGGCCGGCCAGCTTCTTGATCCGCGCCCATAGGGACTGTACAACGGGGCCCGCCGGCTCGTCCTCGTCGAGCTCTTCCTCGAGCTGCCGGAGCCGGCGTTCCACGTCAGAGCGCGCCTCGTCGGTGGGTGCCGAGGCGAGCAGCTGGGGCCGGGCGGCGGCGAGCGCCTCCCGGAGGTCATCCAGCGAAGGCGGCGGCTGCCCGTCCCCGACCACGAAGACGTTGTCCCTGACGTGAGAGTGATCGCCGAAGGTGGTGCCCTGCACGGTCGCCCGGCGCAGATCAACCGACGGCCGACGCTTGTTGCTGCTCATTACTTGCCTCTCTCCCCAGCCGGGCTGCCGAAGACGTTACCTTGCACCGATGCCCCTTTCCCGAAAGTGGTGCCCTGCACGTTCGCCCCGCGCAGATCGTAGGTCGCCGCCCGCGCCTGACGCTGAAACTCGACCACCGAGTAGCCCTGCTTCTGGAGGTAGTCGCCGACCGCCCGGATCAGGGCAGCGTCGAGGATCTTGACGTACCGCACGACGTCGACTTCCTGGAAGTAGGTCTGAACGTCGTCGGCGGCGGCGAGCTCGCGAAGGCTCTTGCCGGCCCCGTACCGGTCAGGGACGACCTCTCCCTGGCGCTGCACGATCGGCTTGAACCGGTGGAACACCGACCGGAGCCGCCGGATCGTGGTCGCCGGGAGCACCACCTGCTGAAGGAGGGTGTTTACCAACGGGGTACCGATCGGGGACTTGTACCGATCGATGTCCCGATAGGACGCACGGATCGGCAGCAGCGCGCAGAACGTCCACTCCAAGAACAGCATGCTCTGGTCGGTGCCGGCGTGCAGGAAGCAGGACGTCGTGAGGTCCCTGTCCCACGCCTCGACGCGGAAGCACTGGTAGTAGCGCGCCCACTCCTGGGGGTTGTCGGCAAGTACCCTCGCCGCCCAGACGTCCATCTGCGTGGCGGGTGGCTGGTGGACGTCCCACAGCACCGGCGGGTTCGGCTGCAGGTGCAGGTTCGTCACCAGCCGGTCGGACGGCATCAACACCTGTTCGCGCTGGCTGAGGCCCTCAAACCGCCGTCCGGGCCCCAGCGACGACATCGTCCTCAGCTGACCGATGGCATTGGCGACGTGTTCGTGCAGCTTGACGACGTTGATACCCCTGGGCTGGGTGGTCCCTCCCGAGTCCTTGTCGTCCTCGTCGTCGCCCTCGTCGGGGTCGAGCGGCAGGGCGATGAGCTGCTGGAGGACGACATCACCCGCGCCGACGAACGGGTCGAACCCGCGGTGCACCACGACATCGGCCAGCCGCGGGTCCACCGGCTGTGCGGCGGCGACGACTCGGGCCAGGGCAGGTTTGAAGGCCGGCTGACCGAGGGTTCGGACAGTCCGCTCCCAACCGGCCGGCAAGCGATCACCATCGGGCCGGAACCGGTCGGGCCGGAAGCACGTGTAGACGAGGCGGTGGACCGTGAACTCGTCGGCGGCGATGACCACCGCGATCAGCAACCCGATCAGGACGACACCCAGCGTCGAATCCGAGCTCGTCGACGTCCCGGGGACGAAGCCGTCAAGGGACACGCCGACGAGGAGGAGCAGCTGCGGGAGCAGGAACAGCGCGAGCACCACCACCCCGGCGACCACGAGCGCTGTGACGGCGTTTCGCCGACCACTGTTGGCGCGCACGCCGAGCACGGCCGACACGACCGGTGACCCGGCGACCGCGAGGGCCACGAGGGCGTCCCGCCGGCCACTGGTGGTGCGCACGCCGAGCGCAACCGTGATGAGTAACCCGACAATAAACCAGAGCACCAGGGCTGACAGGCTCACGAACACGAGGATCACCAGCAGGAGCAGCAGGATCCCGTCGCGGATCCGGCGGCGCGCCCGCGCCGCCACCGCCTCGCGCAGGACCGACGCCGCATCGACCCCCGGCGTGGGCGGGATCGCGCGGACCGGTTCGACGAGGAACTCCGCGATCGCGTCGTCGGCAAAGCCGGGGTCAATCTGGGCGGCCGCGCACAGGTAGCGCGTGGTCGCGTCGCGGTCGCCCCCCGGTAACAGGGGTGACCTGGACGGCGGACCTGCGGCGACGTGGGGCCGCCCATCGGCGGACGATGACGCATCCGCAACCGAGGTGCCGCAGGCGTCGCAGAACCGGTCGTGTGGTCCGACGCGGACCGAGCAGCGGGGGCAGGTCCGGCTGTTGCCCATGGTCCCGGCGGTCATCAGTCTCCCGTACGTACTCAATGAATGTCGAAAAATCCTTCAGCCAGTCTGCACTAGCCTCCCCGACATGTCGGAGCGGGCGGTGTGCATGATCGGTGCCGGGCTGATCGGGGGCTCGCTGCTGCGCGCCGCGACGAAGGCCGGCCGCGAGGTGTGGGGGATCAGCGCCTCGGAGGCCACCGCGGCCGCGGCCCGCGCCGACGGATTCGACGTCACCACCGGAACCGACGCCGCACTGCGCCGCGCGGTGGATGCGGACGCCCTGGTCGTGCTCGCCGTTCCGCTGCCGGCACTGCCCGAGGTGCTCCGCCGGGTGGACGCCGTCGCGCCGGCCTGCCGGCTCACCGACGCGGTGAGCGTCAAGGTGGCGGTGGCCGACGCCGTTCGGGAGTGCGCCCCCCGCGCCCGATATGTGGGCGGGCATCCGATGGCCGGTACGGCCGATTCGGGCTGGGCGGCCGGGCATGCGGCGCTGTTCGTCGACACGGCCTGGGCGGTGGCCGCCGACGACGGGCTCGACCTGGCCGTCTGGGCCGACGTCGCCGAGCTGGCGTGGGCCTGTGGTGCGCACGTGGTGCCGGCGGCGGTCGACGAGCACGATCTCGCGGTCGCCCGGATCTCGCATCTGCCACACCTGGTGGCCGCGGTGCTGGCGGCGGTCGGTGCCGCTGAGCAGGGTGACGACCTGCCGCTGGCGCTCGCCGCGTCGTCGTTCGCGGACGGCACGCGTGTCGCCGGCACTCGCCCGGAGCTGGTGCTCGCGATGTGCGAAGGAAACCGGGACGCGCTGCTCGCTGCCGTGGACGACGCGCTCGGCAGGCTGGGCGCGATGCGCGGCGCCCTGGCATCCACCGGCGGGCTGGCCGCCACGGTGCGGGCTGGCCACGCGGCCCGGCAGCGGTGGACCGCCACCCGCGAGCCGCTCGAGCACCGGG
>JBOHEO010000295.1:0-4829 GCA_050701055.1 Pseudonocardia sp.
GTGCAAGATGCACCGGGGCCCCTCGCCTGTGGAAGGTTCCATGGCCCAAGACCCACATACCGCGGCCGACAAGTTCGACGACGAGCACTACCCCGCCTACACGATGGGTCGGGCTGCGGAATTGCTCGGCACCACACCGGGGTTCCTGCGCAGCCTCGACGAGGTGAAGCTGCTCGTTCCGCAGCGCTCACCTGGGGGTCATCGCCGATACTCCCGCTACCAACTGCGGCTGGCCGCACGGGTCCGAGCCCTCGTCGATGAAGGCACCGGCTTGGAAGCAGCGTGCCGGATCGTCATCCTGGAGGACCAGCTCGACGAGGCACGCCGCATCAACGCCGAACACGAGGCACGTAACGACCGACCAGAGGAGCCCCAAGCGCGCTCCGTCGCCGGCTCGGCCTAACCCAGACGCCCGAACCTCGAACCTTCCGCACGGCACCCAGGTGTCCGGTTGCGGGACCGTCCTGGGCGGCTCTGCCCGACGGCGTTCACCGTGACGATCAGACCGCCGACGTGACGACGGCGACGCTCGTCGAGCACCGCGACATCGTCATCTCCAGCGGCGCCTTCATGTGCAAAACGAACGGGCAACATCCATCCCGATCAGGGATCCTCAACTGGCACACCTGGAGCCAGTTCGCCGCCAGAGAGCAGGGCAACGAGACCGCCACTTACCGCTGCGGATCACAGACGTGACCAGGCGACACGTGTGAAGTTCGGCGATATCTGGCGCGGAATCTTCAGCGCTACATGGCCGGCGGCGGGCAAGCTAGTCGCGAGGGTTCCGCTGGTGATCGCTGAGCAGAGCGACTCGGGGAAGCCGGTTGGCCGCCCACCATTGGTCGGCGTCGCTGGCGAGCGGCGACATCGGTGTCAGTCGGGACGCCGCGCGACGAGCACCAGCCCGGGACCGATGGCCGCTCCTGCGGGCAGCCGCAATTCGGCCACCATCTCGAGGCCTGCGGCGGCCAGCAGAACCGAGAGCTGCTCGGGCTGCCAGAGGTGGGTGGTCCACGACACCGACACGCCGCCGTAGGCCTCGGTGCGTTCGATGTCGCCGTCGCCCATGTGGGTCGCGATGATGATGTGCCCGCCCGGTACCAGCGCCTGCCCGAAGGATTCGAGAACCGAGGGGAGCACGGTTCTCGGTAAGTTGAACAGCGACCACCAGCCAAGCATCCCGCCGAGCGAGGAACATTCCAGGTCCAGGCCGGTCGCCGAGGCCACCACGAACCGCTGGTCGGGGTGAAGGCGCCGGGCATGCTCGATCATCCGGGGCGACAGGTCAACTCCGGAGACATCGAGTCCGAGCTCGGCCAGGTAGGCGGTCACGCGTCCGGGCCCGCAGCCGACGTCGAGGACCGGCCCCAGGCCCCGCACGCAGGCTGCGAAGCCGTCCATCGCGGCTCGCAGCCACGGATGCGACCTGAGGTCGCCGAGATTCATCTCAACGTAGTTGTCCGCGACGCGGTCGTAGGAGTTTCGCACGTCATCGAGGTCGGCGGGCTCATCAAGTCGGGAGGCGGTCACAGCACCGGACGCTAATGGTGGTCACCGACACTCGATACTCGCCGGCGAGCTCGCAACGGTCGTATCTGCCACACCCGCATGCGCGTGATCTTCGTGCACATCGCCGTAGGCCAGTTCGTCTCGCAACCTCGTGTCAGTGTGTCGCGCTGATCGAGTTGCACGGGTTCCGGATCTGGGACGTCAGCCGGCCCACAGGACATCGAGCAGGTCCACGAGGCGTTCGCTTTCCTGGACCAGGTAGTAGATCACGCCCCGGTCGTCGGGCCCGAAGGTCCATGAGCGCACGGGCGCGTCCGGGTTGGCGTCGTTGATCGATTGGCCTGACCAGGGTGCGACCTCGAGGACCGTGCGTACCTCGGCGAACGCCGCGAGAGCGTCGCGGGGTAGGTGGGCGATCTGATCGTCGACTTGGTCGCTGGAGCGCAGCGTGTACACCGTCGGGCTGACCCGGTCAGATGCCGGCTTTGGCTCGGGTCACGGCTAGGGGTTCGTCGTCGGGACTGGGTTGTCCGGTCAGTAGCTCGGCGGCACGGCGGGCCAGCGCGTGGAAACGGGTGGGGTCCTGCTGGAGCAGCGCGACCCTGCGCCAGCGTTCGAGCATCTCGAACAGCGCGGTCAGGTCGAGGCTGGCGCGGGCGGCGACCAGGGCGGCGGAGTAGGCGGTGTCAAAGGTGATCTGATCGTCGGGCAACAGGGCCGACCGGATCGCGCGCGGCGAAGCGCCCCGTCGCAGGGAGGCCCCGGCGGCGTTCGTGTCGTCGTCCACTGAGTAAGTCGCGCCCACACCGTGAAGGGTAGCGATCGGCGCCGACACTGTGGCCACACCCGCGCTCAGCGCCCGGGTGCCAGCTGTCGGTTCAGGACCATCTGCGGACGATCGTGATCCGTTGGGTCGGGCCGCCAGTCGTCCCGGTTCCTTGGTTGTGAACTGTTGATCATGTTCCGTATGACGTACCTGTGGGAATCCTCACCGGGCGGGTCAACCGGGACACCCTCGCTCGATCACACCCCTTCACCTGCGGCGGTCCCGCAGGCGGTTCGGCTTGCGGGATCCCGTCGTGGTGATAGTGAGGGCTCCGGTGATGTTGGTTAGGACTCGTTCTCGACGAGAGCAGTCACGAGGCTCTCCGCTTGTTCCGCGTCCGGTCCGAACACCTCCGGGTTGGTTCGGGCGAGTTCGTTGTAGTGCGCGGCGGCCTCGCGGGCGAGGGCGAGGGCCTGCTCGCGCCGGGTGGGGCGTCGACATCGTCGGCGACGATGAACGAGCCCCCGCCCGAGGCCTGCGGGATCAGCTCGACCGTCACCTTGTGCGTCGCGCCCGTCGACCGCTCGGCCTTGGCATCCGCGGTGACGACCCAGAACTTCACCCCACCACCGGCTCCGTGGACCTTCTTCACCTCACCGCTGAACTCGATGGACACCCTCCCACCACGAAGGTCAACACCCGGCCGGCCACGACCCGCCGATCGGCCGTCTGCGCACTGATCAACTGCTCCCGGACGACCCCGATCGCATCCGACAGCTCCACCAACCCGTCGTCCTCATCCACCGGTCAACCCCCCTCCATCCGTACCGTTACAGCACGTAGCACCCCCCACCACCAGCCCCGAGCCCCGCCGTCCCTCCCCGGCGTCCCGGTCAAGGATCCCCTTCCGGCACCCGCGGCCGTCACCCGACAACACTCGGTCGCTTCGGGTACTCCGCCCGCTACAATGCTCGCGTGGACGCCGCGTTTGAGGTCTCCCCCGACGACCCACAGGGGCTCGCCGACGCTGTTCAGCGCGCTGCGGGCGGCGCGGTCGTGCGCGTCGTGCGCGACGGCCATGCCGTGGCCGACATCGTGCCTGCCGCCAGTGAGCACACCTCACGAGCCGACCGGGCGCTGGCGATCGAGCGCCGCCAGGCCGCGCGGTTCGGCGCGCCGACATTGGACGACTACCGCAATGTGTATGCAACCAGCGGCTGGTCGTGGCCGGGCGACGACGTGATCCGTCGCGACTACGTCGTAGCGGACGTGTCCTGAGCCAGTCCGAGCTCTCCATCGGCGGCAAGGTCCTCGACGCCAGCGCCGTCGCCGCGTGGACCCGTGGCAGCATCGCGTTTAGCGCATGGCTGGGTGCCGCCCGCGTCCGGGGCCTGACCTACTACCTGCCGTCGCTGGCCATCACCGAGGTCCGGGTGCTGCGGCCCGACGCCGACATTCTGCTCGACGAGCTGGCCGCGCACCCTCATGTCGTCCTGGGCCGGCTCGACGCCGCCGACGCCGCCGCCGTGGAGCAGCTGCTCGACAAAAGCGGCACCGTCGACGTCCTGGCTGGCTGGGTGGTGCACGCCTGCCGCCAGCGCGGCTGGCCCGCGCTGAGCACCGACGCGGGACGACTGCGCCGGGTGGACCCCGCCGTCGAGATCGACCCGCTCTGACCGTCAGCCGCGCTTCCAGGACACGTCGAGATCGGGGCCGTGCCCGCGTACGGATTCAGCTCAACGGCCCGGCTCGCCGCGGCTGCTGTGTATTCCCGGGAAGCGCACGACGACGAGACCATGAGGCCCCCGAGACATCGCGGCGGTGCTCCATCATCACCGCAACCAAGCTGTCAGCGCCAGGTGCCCGCTCATGGATCGATCCTGTTGCGGGGGGCCTGGAGCGGCGCTTGCTAGAGATCCTGCACGGAGCGGGAGAGCAAGCAGAATTCGTTGCCCTCTGGGTCGGCGAGGACGACCCCAGCTTACGTCCGGCCCCTGCCCGACGTCGATGCGCCGCGCGCCGAGGCTCAGCAGCCGCTGAAGTTCCTCGGCGGTAGTCAAGCCGTCGGCGCGCAGGTCCAGGTGCCGGCGATTCTTGATGGTCTTGCCCTTGGGAACCGCGAACACGTCGATCGTCGGCCAAGACCCGTTGGGCGCGCAATGCTGATGCCCTCGCTGTCCTCCTCGACCGTCTGCCAGTTCAGCACCGAGCACCAGAAGTCAGCAATCATCCGGGGGTGGACAGCGTCGATGGCCATGGCGGCTACGCGGCTCGGCATGGTCGTCATCATCGACGACTTCTTGAGTACCGGAAAGGGATCCTCGACCGGAACAGACACGCCGACAAGCGGGAGGTCGTGCACGAGCCCTGAATCAGACGACGTCGACCGGGAGCTCGGGTTCGATGAGGTGCAGTCTTCTCGGATCGGCGCTGAGCACGGCCCAGCCACGCTCGCGGGCGAGGGTGACGACCCACGCAGCGGTCACGTCAGCCACCGGTTGATGTTCGTGAAGTGTCTCGATGGCAGCCTTGCGGACGGCGTCCATCCTGGCGA
>JBOHEO010000296.1:0-4787 GCA_050701055.1 Pseudonocardia sp.
GAAAGGCACAGACCTCTCGGTCCACAGTCAGGCCGAACTCGACGCGATCGCCGACCGCCTCAACGGCCGCCCACGCCGTACGCTAGAATGGACCACGCCGAACGAGAAGCTCAGCGAATTACTAGGAAACGCCGATGGCGCTCTCACTGGTTGAAACCAAGGGCCGACGCGCTTCTTGCCAAGAACTGCAACTACTTCTTCGAAGTGTCGCATGTCCATGCGCTTTCGCAGGATACCCTCGCGGACGTGATCGTCGGCACTCTCCAGCCCGATCTTCATGCTCAGTTCGGTGGGACATATCTGCATCAGCAGGTCATCGAGTAGCTCCGCTGTGACGAACTCAGCGCGGGTCTCGAGGACGATGTGTTGAAGATTCGGAAACTCTCGGATCACTCGGCCGAGAGTCATGGCGAGTTGCTCGGACGGGAAGGTCCGAGTGTCGAGTAGCGAGCCTTCGTTGCCCAGTGAGACCTGTGTGATGCTAGCCCGGTCGGTGACTCCGCGGAAGGCGTGATCGATCTGTTTGCTGATGTCTCTCGCTGTTACGTCGCCTATGGCGGACGTGGATGGCAGAGCGCAGAAGGAGCACTGGTATCGGCACCGCCGCGTGTAGAAGACGATGATGAGTTCTGTTTTCCCCAGAACCTGCCTCGTGACTACGCTCAACGGTTCGTCGCCGAGCTTCGGGCGGACAAGAAGCTTGCGATGACCTTCCGAGTCCCGCGCTCTAACCTGGTCAACGGCGCGGGGCTGAAAACGAACACCCTTGAGTTCGTCCGGAATCTCTCCAAATTCGAGTCGGATCGCGGATTCGGCATCTTCAAAGAGAAGATCGCGGTACTCGGCGTCACGCCAAGCCCTCGTGGCGATTCGATTCACCAAGGATCTGTCTGGTCGTGCGCCATCGTGGTCCATGGCCTTCCTTCATGACTAATTTCAGCGCCACCTGGATCGTGTTGAGGCTCGTCAACTATGGCTGAAGGTTGCCGTCCTGGCAAGGCGGTCGGCGGCTGGAAGTCGCATCTTCTGCAGGGCGAGCCGGCGAACAGGGCGAAGGGCAAAGTCGTCTTGGCTGTTCATGGGCGGTTTCGGGGCTGGGATACAGGCCGAAACCGAAGATGGTCAGGAGCAGATGTGGAGGCTTAACCGGGAGCCGCACGGGATGCGGCTCCGTGTTCCCGTTCGGTGATCACGAAACTGGTGGTGTGCTCCAGACCCCCAAATAACCTATGCGGTGCCGCACCAGGTCAACGGGGCAGCGCCGCGAGGATGCCCTCGCAGCTGCGGACCACCACCCGCGCCGCGTCCGCGATCGCCCGGGTGGACAGCGGGCTCTCCGCCCGGCGGCGCCACCGGCCCAGGGCGTCCAGGGCGGCCGCGCGCATCGCCTCCGGGTCGGCTCCGGGTTCCATCCCGAGGCGCCGGTAGGGCGAGCCGCCGTCGCCGCCGAGCAGCCGTTCAGCCTCCTCGACCTGCTCACGGGGCGGCTTCAGCACGCGCCCGCGCAGATCGGAGAGCAGCTGCAGCTCGGCGAACTCGTGGGCCCCGGCCAGGATCCGCTCGACGTCGGCCGCGATCGGTGCCGCTGAGGGGCGCGGCTCGCGACGGAGCACCAGGTCGATGGCGATGAGCGCGGAGCGGGCCTTGAGC
Source organism: Pseudonocardia sp. (assembly GCA_050701055.1). GTDB lineage: Bacteria > Actinomycetota > Actinomycetes > Mycobacteriales > Pseudonocardiaceae > Pseudonocardia. Next base: position 1,651 of record JBOHEO010000296.1, read on the forward strand.
AGGTCACGCCGTTCGGTGAACTGGGCGGCCAGCACCTGGCGCAGCTCGTCGAGACCGCTGCGCCGCACGAGCTCGGTGGCCAGCTGGCCCGGGTCGGCGACACCCTGGTGGATCAGCATGGTGGACAGCCGCAGCCCGAACATCCCGAACCTGTCGAGCAGGTGGGCCCGCATCTTCGGCGTCGGGCTGCCCGGCCCGTCCGGTCGGACGAACCGGTCGGTGGACAGCAGTAGCGGCTCGAGTTCCGCGGCCGGCATCGCGGCCAGCGCGACCAGCGCGAGGTACTCGTCCTGCCGCATCGTGCGCCCGGTGTGGGCGAGCAGCCCGGCGACCGCGACGACGGTCTGGCAGAGCCCGCGCAGCTTGTCGTCGCTGCGGTACCGGGCGGCGATCCGGCGGGCCGAGAGAAGCGCGTCGGTGCGTCCGACGCCGATCTCGTCGGCCCGCGAGAGCACCGCGATGGTGTTCACCGGTGCCGCGCGCGCCACCCCCTGGTCGCGGAAGGACTCGAGGAAGCCCACGTCGGTGGCGTGCAGGTGGCGCATCAGATAGAGAACTGCGTCGGCGGCGGTTGGCGAGTCCTCCGGGGTGAGGAACTGGGTGGTGCGGGCCGAGGTGTCCACCGACAGCGAGCCGATGCCCGGGGTGTCGATCAGGGTCGTGGCCCGCAGGCTGGTGGAGGGCCACGTGACCACCAGGCGGTCCACCGCATCGGTCGGTGTGCCGTTCAGGTCGATCTGCAGACCGTGGGTACCGCGATTGATCCGCAGGGGACGCGGTGTGCCACCGCCGAGTGGGAACATCGTGACGTTGGGCGCGTGGCCGTCCTGGTACCAGGTGACCAGCCGGGTGCACTCGCCCGCGTCGGTCGGTGCGAGGTCCTCGCCCACCAGCGCGTTGAGCAGGGTGGACTTCCCCGCTTTGACCTTCCCTGCGATGGCCAGCCGCAACGGCTCGTCGAAGCGGGCGAGGTGGTGTCGCAGCCACTCGGCCGCCTGGGTGTCGTCGCGGTAGGTGTCGATCGCGCGGCGCAGGAGGGCGCGGACCGCCATGCCAAGGCTGGGCCCTGCCCCGGGGTTGACCGGTGACCGCACGAACTGGGTCACGACGTCGTGACCAGCTTGCGAGCATGCGCGGCCAACGTCTCCACGCGGCCGAGCTCGGCCTTGAGATCGGTGATCCGTTTGGTTCGCTCGGCCTCGGTGCTGCGCAACGCGCCCTGTGCCGCGGTGACCGACCCGGTGAGCGAGGTGTGCAGTTCCTCGGCGACCCGGGTGAAGTGGTCGCGCAGGGCCCGTTGGGTCTGGCGCAGCATGTCCCGGGAGTCCTTGCCGACCTGGAAGCTCACCTCGTCGATGTGCTTGCGAGCGGCGACCTTGGCATCGGACTGGCGCCGTTGCAGCGCCCGCTTCGCGTCGTCCTTCACCTGCTTGCGGCCCAGCATCACGGCGGCTCCGGCCGCAGCGAACGGCGCGACGATGCCGAGGCCAGGGATCAGCGTGAGCGGCATGAAGAACATCAGCCCGCCCATGTAGCCGCCGCGCATCGCACCGAGAGCCCGCTCGCCGATGCTGGGCATCTCGGTCTGGGGGCGTTCCAGCGCGGTGACCCGCCGGGCCATCCCGTCCGGATCGGGGACGATCTTGAGGTCGGGCAGCACCGCGTCGCCGTCCAGAGCGAAATGCTCGGCCACCTGACCGGCGAGCCACTGGGCCCGCTCGCTGGCCCAGATGAAGTTCGCCGAGGCCGCCGCGGAGACCTCCTTGTGGATCCAGCCGGCGAACTGGTCCCAGACCTCCGCCGGGTCGGCGTCGTCGGCCAGCGTCTCGGCCTCGCGGGTGATCTGGCGCATCCGGTCGCGGAGGTCGTAGTCGATGTCGGCGGTCAGGTCGGCCACACCGTCATTGAGCGTGATCTGCCAGCGAGCGGATCGATCCTTCAGCGCCGCCGCGCTGGTCTTGGCACGCTCGAGCTCGGCGACGAGCGCCTCAACCTGCTCCGGGTTCTGCTGTGCGGTCAGCTCCGCGTTCATCGTGGTGCTGAGCTGCTCGCACACCCCGAGGACATCCTGGCTCGTGGACCGCCGGTCGAGCAGGTCGGCCCGCCCGACCACCTTCTCGCGCAGGTAGGTGACCAGCGGTGGGTATCCGGACTCCTCGTTGAGCGCGGTGTCCTTGGCCTGCACCGCCTGCAGCCGCAGAGTGGAGGAGACCTCGAACAGCTCGGCGGACACCCCGGCGCCGCGCAGGTGCCCCCGGTCGATCTCCGCGATCCGCCGCCAGTGCGGATACAGGTCGGTCTTCGTCAGCACCCCCGCCACGTTGGGGCACAACTGCATCGCGGCGGCGAGGAAGTCCAGCTCCGCCTTGGTGTACTCCTGAGAGGCGTCGGAGACGAGCAGCACGGCGTCCGCGCCGGTCAGCGACGCCATCGTGGCCGCGCCGTGCGCCGAGCCGAGCCCGCCGACACCAGGGGTGTCGATCAGCACCAAACCGTCGGCAAGCACCTTGCGCGGAAGGCTCACATCAACGTAGGTCAGGCGTCGTCGATTGCCAGGATTGCCCGCTTCGGAGACGTACTGGGCAAGTTCGTTGATCGGGATCTCGTCGCGCTGCGCCGGCCGCGGCTCGTCACCGTTGACCCCATCGGTGCTCACCTCACGCACCATCGTGGCCGAGGCCTTCTCCGCGTAGCGGACCACGGTGGGCACCGCCGTGGCGATGTCGTCGTCGACGGGACAGACCTGGGCCGAGACCAGCGCGTTGACCAGCTGGCTCTTGCCCTGCTTGAACTCCCCGACCACGAGGACCCGAACGCTCGGGTCGGCCAGGCGCCGCTGGGTCTGGCGGAGCCGCGCGCCCAGGTCGGGCCGCTCGTAGGCGGTGGTTGCCTTGCACGCCAGTTCGACGAGCTGGATCGCCTCGGGCACTGACACCGTCCCCTCCTCTCGCCGCGATTGCGTCGACTCGAATCACCTTAGTGCGCGGGCATGGCGAGACCGGCTCCGCGATCCGGGGGACATCGCCCCCGAATGCGAAGCCGGTCTCGGCAGGTGGAGCATAGGGTTGGTCCGGTTACCCCAGTCGATGCGGTTGTCAGAAGGCCGGGCCGGTCTGGTTCACGTCGAAGTCGTCTCC
>JBOHEO010000297.1:0-4784 GCA_050701055.1 Pseudonocardia sp.
CCGCGCACGTCGCGGTGGACACGCTGCAGCACGGTCCGCTGCCGCCGTGCCTGGCGCTGTTGGTCTCCGGCGGGCACTCCAGCCTGCTCGAGGTGCCCGACCTCGCCGGTCCGGTCCTCCCGCTCGGCGCCACGATCGACGACGCCGCCGGTGAGGCGTTCGACAAGGTCGCCCGGCTGCTCGGGCTGCCGTTCCCCGGTGGGCCGCACATCGACCGGGTGGCCCGGGCGGGCGATGCGCGGGCGATCCCGTTCCCGCGCGGGCTGACCGGCCAGGGACAGCAGAATGCCGCGCACGCATATGACTTCTCGTTCTCGGGTCTGAAGACCGCGGTCGCACGGCACGTCGAGGCGCTGGAACGGGCGGGCACGTCGGTGCCGGTCGCCGACGTGGCGGCGTCGTTCCAGGAAGCGGTGGTGGATGTGCTCACCGCGAAGGCGGTGCGGGCGGCCACCGAGCGGGGGATGGACACCGTGCTGCTCGGCGGTGGGGTCGCCGCCAACTCGCGGCTGCGGACGCTGGCCCAGGAGCGCTGCGACGCCGCCGGGCTGACGTTGCGGGTACCCCGGCCGGGTCTGTGCACCGACAACGGTGCGATGGTCGCCGCGTTGGGGGCGCACCTGTTCGCCGCGGGGGTGAAGCCGTCGTCATTGGACCTCCCCGCCGACTCGTCGATGCCGGTCACGGAGGTGCTGGTCGGCTGAGGTCGTCAGCGACGGGGATCGAGGATCGCGAGGTCGGTTGGGTGGGTCAAGACATGGAGATCAGGCCCGGCCTGCGGTCCTCCACGACGAACGACGCGCGGGTCTGCACCGGTGCGCCCGGGCGCTGGACCTGGGGCAGCACCCGGAAGTCGGCGGTCATCGCCCCCGGGGTGAACCGCGTGCGCACGTAGCCGCGGCGATTGTTGTAGAAGCGGAGGTGCGGGTTCTCCGCAAGGGTCGTGGCGGTGTCCCGGCGGGTCTCCGAGCCATCGCCGCCCGAGGAGATCGAGGTCGACACGAGCTCGGTGCCCACCACCGGCGACGCGGGGTCGTCGAAACGGCGCCGGACCTCTGCCGCCCAGTGCGCATGCACGTCCCCGGTGAGGACGACGGCGTTGCGCACCCGCGCGTCCGTCCAGGCGTCGACGACCCGGTCCCGCGAGCCCGGGTAGCCGTCCCAGGCGTCCGGGTTGAAGCCGCGGCCGGCTCCCGGGGTGAAGTCGACCTGGGAGAAGAAGACCTGCTGGCCCAGCACGTCCCAGCGGGCCCGGGACTGCCCGAACCCGTCGGCCAGCCACCGCTCCTGCTCGGACCCGGGCAGCGAGCGGGCCGGATCGGTGCGCTGCGCGCAGTCGGAGTTGAACGTGTCGCCGCAGGGCTGGTCGCCGCGGTACTGCCGGGTGTCGAGCATGTGGAACGTCGCCATCCCACCCCAGGACACCCGGCGGTAGAGCTGCATGTCCCGGCCCGTAGGCCGGGCCGACGCCCGGAGCGGCATGTTCTCCCAGTAGGCCCGGAAGCCGGCTTCGCGGCGGGCCACGAAGTCGGGCTGCGCGTTCTCCGGGACCTCGTCGGCCCAGTTGTTGTCGATCTCGTGATCGTCCCAGACGACGAGCCAGGGCGCGACGGCGTGCGCGGCCTGCAGGTCGGCGTCGGTGCGGTACTGGGCGTGTCGTTGCCGGTAGTGCGCCAGCGTCATGATCTCCGGGCCGGCGTGCCGGCGGACGTTTCGGTCCGACGCCGCGTCGGCCGGGTTCTCATAGAGATAGTCGCCCAGGTGCAGCACCAGGTCCGGTTCGTCCTCGGCGAGCCGCCGGTATGCCGTGAAGAAGCCCTGCTCGTAGTGCGAGCAGGAGGTGAAGCACATGGTCAGCGGCGTCATCGCGGTCGGTGACGGCGCCGTGCGGGTACGGCCGGCAGGGGAGATCTGGCCGCCGGCACGGAACCGGTAGAAGTACTCCCGACCCGCGGCCAGCCCCGCGAGCTCGACGTGCACGCTGTGTCCGACGTCGGGACCGGTGGTCTCGGTGCCCCGGCGAAGGACCTGCCGGAAACCCTCGTCGTCGGCGATCTCCCACTCGACGTCCGTGCGCCGCGCACCCATCCCGCCGAGACCGTCGTCGGCGAGCGGGTCGGTCGCGAGCCGGGTCCAGAGCACCACACCGTCCGGTGCCGGCTCGCCCGAGGCGACACCGAGGGTGAACGGGTTGCCGGGGGCCGCCGCGACGCCCGGCCGCGTCACCAGGGCGAGCCCGGTCACCGCCAGGGCCGCGGTCGCGCCGAGACCGGCGCGCAGGACGGTGCGTCGCGAAGGGCGCAGCGCCGGCGGGGTGCGAGCCGGTGACGCGGCCGACGGGTCGGATGGGATGTCGGTGACCACTTTCCGAGCGAACGGCAACCGGTCGAGCGGGACATGGCCGGACGGCTACCGCGGGATGAATGTCAGGTGAGAGTCGGGCTGCGACGGGCCTCCATTGAACGGCTGGCACTCTCATGGGTAGAGTGCCAAATGCACGGTTGGAGAAATCCGGTACCCCGGCACCCGCGACGACGGGGCGGCCGGACCGACCGTCGGCGAACACGACAGAGAAGTCGAACAGCACGCACCCCAGGAAGGGGAGGTCATCCAGTGGCGAACATCAAGCCGCTCGAGGACAAGATCGTCGTCCAGGCCAGCGAGGCGGAGACCACGACCGCCTCCGGCATCGTCATTCCGGACACCGCCAAGGAGAAGCCCCAGGAGGGCAAGGTCCTCGCGGTCGGTCCGGGTCGGATCGACGACAACGGCAATCGCGTCCCGCTCGACGTGGTCGTCGGTGATGTCGTCATCTACTCGAAGTACGGCGGCACCGAGGTGAAGTACAACGGCGAGGAGTACCTCATCCTCTCCGCGCGCGACGTTCTCGCGGTCGTCAACTGACACTGCATCCGTCAACTGACACTGCGGCCGTCAACTGACACTGCGGACGCCGGCGGATAGCGCCGGCAGAGCGCGCATTGGCGCAGTTCTGTAACCGCCGCCCCGGCGGTCCGTCGACCGTACGGGCCGCCGGGGCGGCGGCGTGCAGACCATCCCACCAGGCATTCCCCAGAGAGGCAGGACATGCCCAAGCAGATCGCCTTCGACGAGAAGGCGCGCCGATCGCTCGAACACGGGGTGAACCAGCTGGCCGACGCGGTCAAGGTGACCCTCGGCCCGCGCGGCCGCCACGTCGTGATCGACAAGAAGTTCGGCGCCCCCACCGTCACCAACGACGGTGTGACCATCGCTCGTGAGATCGACCTGAGTGACCCGTTCGAGAACCTGGGCGCTCAGCTCGCCAAGACCGTCGCCACAAAGACCAACGATGTGGCCGGCGACGGCACCACAACCGCCACCGTGTTGGCCCAGGCCATGGTGGCCGCCGGGCTGCGCAACGTCGCCGCCGGTGCCAACCCCACCGCACTCGGCGTGGGCATCTCCAGGGCTGCGGACGCCGTGTGCGAGCTGCTGGCGAAGAAGTCGATCCCGGTCGACGGCAAGGCGCACATCGCGCAGGTGGGCGCGATCGCCTCGCGCGAGCGGGAGATCGGCGACCTGATCAGCGAGGCGCTCGAGGCCGTCGGCAAGGACGGTGTGATCACTATCGAGGAGGGCTCCACGCTCTCCACCGACCTGGAGATCACCGAAGGCCTGCAGTTCGACAAGGGCTACCTCTCGCCGTACTTCGTCACCGACGCCGAGTCGATGGAAGCGGTACTCGAGGACGCCTACGTGCTGCTGCACCGCGACAAGATCGGCGCCATCGCCGACCTGCTGCCGTTGCTGGAGAAGGTGCTCGCCGACGGCAAGCCGCTGTTGATCGTCGCCGAGGATCTCGAGGGCGAGGCGCTGTCCACGCTGGTGGTCAACTCCATCCGCAAGACGATCAAAGTTGCGGCGGTCAAGTCGCCGTTCTTCGGCGACCGGCGCAAGGCGTTCATGGACGACCTCGCCATCTCCACCGGTGGACAGGTGATCAACCCCGAGGTCGGGCTCAAGCTGTCCGAGGCCGGTCTCGACCTGCTGGGTCGGGTCCGTCGAGCGGTCATCACCAAGGACCACACCACGCTGGTCGAGGGTGGTGGCACGGCTGAGGCTGCGCAAGCCAGGGTGGCCCAGCTGCGAAGCGAGATCGAGTCCTCGGAATCGGACTGGGACCGCGAGAAGCTGCAGGAGCGGCTGGCCAAGTTGTCCGGCGGTGTCGCCGTGGTCAAGGTCGGGGCGGCCACGGAGACCGCCCTCAAGGAGCGCAAGCACCGCATCGAGGACGCGGTTTCGGCCACGCGGGCCGCGGTCGAAGAGGGCATCATTCCCGGCGGCGGGTCCGCCCTGATCCACGCGGCCGTTGCGCTCAGTGACAACCTGGGCCTGACCGGCGACGAGGCCACCGGCGTCGCTGTGGTCCGCTCTGCACTGCGGGCACCGCTGTTCTGGATCGCCGCCAACGGCGGTCTCGAGGGTGCGGTTGTGATCGGCAAGGTCGCCGATCAGGAATGGGGCCACGGTTTCAACGCCGCCACCCTGTCCTACGGCGACCTCATGGCCGACGGGGTCATCGACCCGGTCAAGGTCACCCGCTCCGCGGTGGTCAACGCGGCGTCGATCGCGCGCATGGTGCTCACCACCGAGAGTGCGGTGGTCGACAAGCCCGAGCCCCCAGCGCCCGCCGGCCCCGGAGGCCACGGCCACGCCCACTGAGCTTCCCCGTCAGGCCCCGTCAGGCCCGTCAGGCGACCCGAGCAACGAACGGCACTTTCGCACGTACCAAGCGTGCGAAA
>JBOHEO010000298.1:0-4778 GCA_050701055.1 Pseudonocardia sp.
TACGACCAGGCCCGACTCGGACTTTTCGCTCATCGGGTTCGAGGCTAGCCGCGAAAGACGCGATCTTCAGGATGTGGTAGGTGCCGCTCGGCGGATGCGAGGTGCGTGCCGCCTTCGCGCCGCCACAACAACATTCGCGGGCTGCTCACCGAGCCGGCCGACGGCACCGGCGGCCCGGCCGAGCGGGACGCCGAGTACGGCGACTGGACCGACGCCGAGAAACCCAGCACCTACCCCACGAACGCCGGGACCGACGTGGCCCTGACCCTCGGCGTGCCCGAGCACACACCCCTGTTCGGGGTGGACCGCCTGCGCACCCAACTCGGCCCCCGACTGGACACCCCGCATCATCGCGCGGTTGCTTACCGCTCCGCGTCGGGTGCCGAGTGGTGCCCTGTGATCGGCCGGCCGGCCCCGGGTCGGTTCGTGCTGGCCTGCCGCTGCGGTCGGATGCTCGACTTCGGCACCATGTATCGCTTTCGCCAACGCAACCGTCCCGATCGCCGCGCGGGGGCCCTTTTCGAGCCCATCGTCTGCGAGACGTGCGCGCGGTCCACCCCGGTTCAGCATCCTGCGGCAATCCGCCCCGGCTGGGCCCCCTTCAGTGCCTACAGTAGTAATCAGGCCGTGACCGTACGTGATAGCCACTCGCCGGAGGGGTCGCGCATCGCGCGGTCCTTCCTCAACGCAACGGAGGTCCGTCATGCCCGATATGAAGCAACCCGCGCCCGTGTCGGCCGGTTCGCTACCGTCCGACAGTCGCGAGCCGTTGTCTGCAGATGCAGGGGCCGAACAGTCGGCCGTGACGAGGGTGGCGGCGGTCGATTCTCTGCGACAGCAGGCGATCATTCCCACTCCGACCTGGGCCGATCCGCTGTTCACGCCGGGGGATCAGTTCCGCCTGAGTCCTCCTGCCTGGTGGTGGGATGGCTCGGAGGAGCACCCGACCCAAGACCCGGACGTGCGGCCGTTCTCGCTCCGGGGTGTCGTCGCCGGCCCCGCAGCCGAAACCGTTCACGACGGATGGACCTACGAGTACGACGCCGTCCGACAGATCGGCGTCGCGCGTAGCCCCGATGGCACGGTGATCGAGATGAACAAGCACACCAAGCCTGGAGCAACCCCCGCGGCAACTACCGGCACGACCCAGGACGGTGACCCGCGAAATCCCCCTCCGGAGGAGATGGGAGACAAGGACTTCCAGACCGACTAGATCGGACTACGGAAACGGCTGATCATGACCGTTCTGATTTTGGCTCGCGATATCGACACTCATGTTGACGACGTGGTTATGGAGCTGAACAAACGCGCGGTTCCTGCATTTCGAACGGATCTGGCGGCGTTTCCGTCGTCGCTGTCGTTGACGGCGACGTTGGATGCCGACGGCTGGTCGGGCACGTTGAGCAACGCTCACCGGTCGGTCGACCTCCGGGAGATCGACGCGGTGTGGTACCGGCACCCGTCGCATTTCCTGATCTCCGACCGGATGTCGCGCCCCGAGCGCCGCCACGCGGCGGCCGAAGCCCGGGTCGGTGTTGCTGGTGTCCTGGCCGGCCTGAACGCACGATGGATGAACCATCCGGCGCGAGAGTCCGCGATGTTCAAGCCGCGACAGCTCGACGTGGCCCGCCGGTGCGGCATGGCGGTCCCGGCAACGCTGGTCACCAACGCGCCGGACGCGGTTACCCGCTTTGCCGCAGACGTCGTCGGGGGCCCGTTGGCGTCCAAGAACCTGACCGGTGCGGCCATGGTCGAGTCCGGACAGCTCAAGACCGCCTTCACCCGACGTTTGCAACCCGAAGACCTGACCGACCTCCGTGGGATCGACACGACAGCTCATCTGTTCCAACAGTTCATCGACAAGGCCCATGAAGTGCGCCTGACCTGTGTCGGATCACAGGTGTTCGCCGCAGCCATCCACGCCGCCACCGATCCGGCCCGCATCGACTTCCGCACCGACTACGACGCGCTGACCTACGCGCCGATCGATCCCCCGCCGCACATCCTCAACGGCATGCGACGGTTCATGGCCGAGTTCGACATCACCTTCGGCGCATTCGACTTCGCCGTCACCCACGATGGAGAGTGGATCATGTTCGAGTGCAACCCGTTCGGCGCCTACCAATGGCTCGAAGCCGCGGTCGGACTGCCGATCACTGCCGCGATCGCCGACGTTCTCACCGGGAAGGACCAACCCGAGTGACCTCCGCACCAGCAGCCCCGGCCGACACGGCCCCGATCTCGTACCCGACCGACCTCACCGCGGGCGAGACCGCACGCGCCCGCGCACGCCTGCACGCCATGGCCGCCGATCTCGCCGCCGCCGGGGCGCTGCGTGATCCGCGCCTACGGGCCGCGTTCGAAAGCACGTGGCGCCATCCCTACGTCCCGGCCTACTACCCGTCCAAGGATGAGTCACCGGTCCTGTGCGTCGATCCCGATCGGCGCGCCGCGTGGCTCGACGCCGTCTACAGCGACGTCACACTACTGACCAAGATCGTCCGCGTGCCGTTGTCTCCCACACTGGCGCCCGCTACCGCGAACGCCTACACCAGCTCGTCCACACTGCCTTTCCTGCTGGTACAGATGATCGAGAAACTCGCACTGCAGGATGGGAACCGTGTCTTGGAGATCGGCACCGGAACCGGCTACAACGCCGCCCTACTGTGCGCCAGGCACGGCGCAACCAACATCACCACCGTGGACATCGACGCCGAGTTGACCGATCTCGCCCGGGAACGACTCGCCGCGAACGGACACCACCCCACCGTGGCAGCGATCGACGGCAGCGACGGCTACCCCGACAACGGTCCCTACGACCGGATCATCGCCACCTGTTCGGTCCCGGCGATTCCGCCCGCGTGGCTGCATCAGGCCGCACCCGGAGCGGTCATCCTGGCCGACGTCCGAGGGCGCATCGGCGGCACCCTCGTACGCCTCACCGTCGACCGTGACACCACCGCCGACGGCACAGTCACCGCGGAGGGGCGATTCGTGCCCTACTGGACCGGGTTCATGGCAATGCGCCACTACAGCACCGCGCCACCGGTAGGTGTCGCGCTCACCGACTCCGTACCGGTGCGCGGCCTTACCCGCGTCGATCCCGCGCTCATCACCACACCCGGCGGGTTCTCCTTCGCCCTGCAATGGCAGATGCCCGACATCACCTACGGCCCGGCCGTCGACGACGACGGACATCCTGCACTCCACGTGATCGCTGACGACGGTGGACACGCCACCATCGCCACCACACCCGACGACAGGGGCCACCACCGCACCCACGAGTTCGGAACTAGCCGCATCGTCGAACGGCTCAACACCGCCGCCGACCTGTGGGACCGCTACGAGGAACCCCCCTCGGACCGATTCGGCATCACCGCGACCCCGGACCACCAGGTCATCTGGCTAGACGATCCGCACACGGGCCCCCGCTGGCCCCTGCCGCTGCGTGAGGGCGGCAACAGGACTGCGTGACACCACGGGTCCGGCCGCCCGCCGCACCAACTCTCGCGCGTCGCCATCTCACCTACGTTCCGAACATCACCGCCGGACGCCCCGCCCCACGTGAGGTACTACCTGTGACCGATGTCGATCCGCTTGACACGTCCCCGGTCAACGATCTGATGACCGACCGTGCCCGCGGACGTCGCCGCAGAAGCGGACCGCCGAGCGGGTCGAGCCTGACGCTATGCGGCGGCGTTCGGTGCAGGTCAAAGGCATCAGAGATCAGCAGCGGAGCACACCGATGGTCAAGGTTACAAATTCAGCACTTGACGCAACGAGGGTGGACCGCAGCACTGCGCTCCGTACTGGGCCGTCACCCGGAACCGGCCGTGGCCAAACATCGCCGCCGCAAAGGCCATCTCCAAGCCCCCCGCCACGGGCGGGGGATGCTGCACCCGGGCTGCCGCGTGGTCGGGCGTTGCCAGGTCGAGGAGATGGCCCTTCGGCTCCCGCGTGGTTCGGTTGGGACGAGCGCGCGCCGACCGAGCCCTCCCGTGCAGGGTACTGAGCTGCGCAGACGTCGCTGGAGCAGGTCTGTTACGACCTAGACACCTGTCGTGGACTCTGCGTGGAGCACATGTCGCGCGGATGTGGTGCACTGGCCGGTATTTCGACGACCTCGGGTGCGCAGAACGAAGGGTGTTCGCAGATGATCGAACGTCGCCCGCACGTCCTGCTCTCCGTCGCAGCCTCGCTCGACGGCTACATTGATGACGCCAAGGTCGAGCGACTGCTCCTGTCCAACGCTGAGGACTTCGACCGCGTCGACGAGGTCCGGTCGAGCATGGACGCGATTCTTGTCGGGCCGGGCACCATCCGTGCGGACAATCCCCGACTTCTCCTCAGATCCGAGGCTCGGCGCGCTGAGCGCGTCCGGCAGGGCCGGCCCGCGTCGCCGGTGAAGGTGACGATCAGCAACGGTGGTGCACTCGACCCGCAGGCGAAGTTCTTCAGCGCCGGCGCCGGCGACAAGCTGGTCTACGCCGGCTCGCATGCGCACCCGAAGCTCGCCCACCAGCTCGGTGCCGTCGCCATGGTCGTGGATGCCGGCGAACCGCTCAGCCTCGATGTGGTCTTCGCCGATCTGGCGGATCGGGGCATCGTCCGGTTGATGGTCGAGGGTGGCGGTGCGACGCACACGCTGTGTGGGCCCAGACGTAGAAGTCCCCGTACGGGCCGTCCGGGTTGCGCCGGGACTCCTCGAACCACGAATGAGAGTCGGACGTGTGGTTCATCACCAGGTCGGTGACGACCCGGATGCCGCGCTTGTGCGC
>JBOHEO010000299.1:0-4753 GCA_050701055.1 Pseudonocardia sp.
AGCTGATCCCGACGTTCGCTTCGGCCGTCGGTGGGCGGGGCGGTGGCAAGCCGGACCTGGCCCAGGGCGGCGGTACCGATCCGTCCGGCATTCCGGCGGCCGCCGAGGCGCTCCGCCGGGCCCTCTCCGCCCGGTGAGCCGGGCCGGTCCGGATCGCGCGCACGGGGTGCCGCCCGGTCGCGGGCGGCGGCTCGGGATCGACGTCGGGACGGTCCGGATCGGGGTCGCGCTCTCCGATCCCGACGGTGTCCTCGCCACCCCACTGGTGACGGTGCCCCGGGATGTCGAGGGTGGTTCCGACCTGCGCGCGTTGGTGGATCTGGTGTCCGAGCACGAGGTGGTGCAGGTCGTGGTGGGCCTGCCGCGCACCCTGGCCGGGCGCGAGGGGGTTGCTGCGCAGGCGGCGCGGGAGTTCGCCGCGGCCCTGTCGGTGGTGTTGGATGCCCACGACGTGCCGATCGTGATGGTCGACGAGCGACTCAGCACCGTGGTCGCCACCCGCCAGCTACGGGCGAGCGGGCGATCCGGTCGCCGGCAGCGCGCCGTGGTCGATCAGGTTGCCGCCGTCGCGATCCTGCAGAGCTGGCTGGACGCCCAGCCCTGAGGCCTGCTTTCCGGGCCGAAGCGCTGGCCCCGTCGGAGGCCACCGCACCCACCTGGTTAGTCTCCAGCGTTGTGAACTGGACGGATGGGACTTCGCTCGCTCCTGGGCCCCGTTCCGTGAGCGGCGGCTCGGGACCGACCGGGTCGACGTCTCCGTGAACCGGCGCGTCGAGCTTGCCGCTCAGCGGGCGGCGATGCGCCGCCACCGCGTCCTCGTGCTGGCGATCGCGCTGCTCCTGATCGCCACGGTGTTCGCGGTGCTCTACGTTGCCGGCTTGCTCAGCACCCCCGACTTCGACGGTCCCGGTGACGGCGCTGTCGTCGTGGAGGTACGCGACGGTGCCACGACCACCCAGATCGGCGGTGTGCTCGCGCGCAGTGGGGTGGTCGCCGGCGCCGAGGCGTTCACCGAGGCCGCGCTGTCGGAGAACCGGATCCGGTCGGTTCAGCCGGGCTATTACCAGATGCGCCTGCGGATGTCGGGGGGGTCGGCCGTCGCGCTGCTGCTCGATCCGGCGGCCCGGGTCGGCCGGCTCGAGATCCGTGGTGGGGTGCAGCTCGACGACACCCGCGCACCCGACGGCACCGTCGCACCCGGGGTGCTCACCCTGGTCTCCCGGGCAACCTGCGCGGCGGTGGACGGCCAGCAGCGTTGCGTCTCCGTCGAGGACCTGCGCGCGACGATGGCGGACACCGACCCGACCGAGCTCGGCGTGCCGGAGTGGGCAGTGGCCGACGTCCGCGCGGCCGACCCGGCGCGACGCCTGGAGGGACTGTTCCTGCCCGGGCTCTACGACGTGCAACCGGGCACGTCCGCCGCGGAGGTGCTGAGCCGTGTGGTCGAGGCGTCCGCGGCCCGGCTGGAGGCGTCCGGTCTGGTGGCCGGGGCGCAGGCGGTCGGTCTCGAGCCGTACCAGGTGCTGATCATCTCCTCGCTGGTGGAGAAGGAGGGCATCACCCCGGACATGCCGAACGTCGCTCGCGTGATCTACAACCGGCTGGCCGACGAGCAGCGCCTCGAGCTGGACTCCACGGTGAACTACCCGCTCGACATCCAGTCCCTGCGCACCACGCGCGAGGCCCGCGCGCGCGTCGGGCCCTACAACAGCTACGCCGTCACCGGGTTGCCGCCGACGCCGATCGCGGCTCCCGGTCGCGACGCCGTCGCCGCGGCGATCGCACCCGCGGACGGGCCGTGGCTGTTCTTCGTCCGGTGCCAGCCCGACGGCACGTCATGTTTCGGTGAGACGCTCGAGGAGCATCAGGTCAACGTGGAGACTGCCATCAGGAACGGCGCCATCTGACGGTCATCACCGCCGACCCCAGGCTGCCGATCGGGACGAGGCGGTGCCGCCTTCGGGTGGTGGCCCATCCCCGCTGCCGTCAGGCAGGCGGCCGAAGAATCCCGGCGGCGGCACCGGCGAGGGGACCGCGGTCGCGTCGGTGGGGACGGCCGTGCTGCCGGCGAACCGACGCGCCTCGGCGTCGGTGAGCAGCCGCGCGGGGAACGGGTCGCCCGCAGCGCCCCGGGTGAGCCGGGCGACCGGTAGGCCACCATGCGCCCCGAGCAGCACGAGGTTGCCGAAGCGGCGCCCGTGCAGCACCGCCGGCGCGGCGAGCACGGCCACCTCGGGGAACACCGTGCCCAGCGCGGCCACCTGCGCACGAGCGAAGGACAGCGGCGCGGCGTCGGCGATGTTCGCGGCGTAGATCCCGCCCGGGCGCAGCACGCGGGCGGCGGCGCGCACGAAGTCGACCGACGTCAGGTGCGCCGGGATCCGGGCTCCGGCGAAGACGTCGAGGACCACCAGATCGACGCTGCCGGCCGGGGTGTCCTCCAGGCCGCGGCGGGCGTCGTCGACCAGCACGTCGATCCCGAGCCCGTCCGACGGCAACCGGTCCTTGATGAACTCCACCAGCGCGGCGTCGAGCTCCACCACGCGCTGCCGGGAAGCGGGTCGGGTCGCGGCGACGTAACGAGCCAGGGTCAACGCCCCGCCGCCGAGGTGCAGCACCGGCAGGGCTGCCGGGCCGGGGGGCTCAAGCGCGTCCACGACGTGCCCGAGCCGGCGCACGTACTCGAACTCGAGGTGCGTCGGATCCTCCAGGTCGACGTGGGACTGGGCGGTGCCGTCAAGGATCAGGGTCCATGCGTGGGGCCGGTCGAGGTCACCGACGAGCTCCGCGCTGGCGTGGTCGACCTCGGCCCGCACCACCACGGCGACGGCTTCCCGGCGCTCCCGGTTTCGCATATCCCGATCATCCCGCGTTGTGGTCCGGACCCGCACCTACTGGACTTATCACATCCCACCGACATCGCACCGTGCTCCGGTCGGTTCGGCGCCCGTTCGTCCACATCCCGCCACATCCATCCACAGTCTCGACGAGGCTCTGGTGCGGGTCCCGGACCGCGGTCGAGCATGGTGCCATGACACACAGCCCAGGGATGGGGAGCGCGGTCGGTCTTGCCAGCGCCGGTTTCGTCGGGGTCGGAGTCCTTGCCGGGGCAGGGGCGCGATGGTTGCTCGGCCGGTTGCGACGTGGCGCCCGGCTGCGGTCTCCCGGGTGCGAGGTCGGGGTGGCCGCGCTCTGGGGTGGCACCGGCGCGGCGTGGGCGGCCGGTGTGGTGCCCCTGGCGTGGCTGCCGGTGCTGCTGGGATTGGGGTGGCTCGGCATCGCTGCGGCGGCGGTCGACCTGGGCTATCACCGGCTGCCTGACGCCCTCACCCTACCGGCGCTCCCCGTGGCCCTGCTCCTGCTGGTCCCGCTCGGGCCCGGCGCGGTGGCGCGCGGGGTGGCCGGAGCCGGGATCGCCGTGGCGGCACACGCGGCGCTGCACCTGCTCGCGCCTGCAGCGATGGGCGCCGGCGACGTCAAGCTCGCGGCGCCGCTCGGTGCGGTGCTCGCCGCGGTGTCCTGGCCGGCGCTCGTCCTCGCTGCGGTGCTCGCGGCATTGATCACCGGGTGCATCGCCACCGTCGGCCGCTGTGCCCGCCGGCTCGCCCCCGGCGCCGCCGTGCCACACGGCCCGTCGATGCTGATCGCGGCCTGGATCGTTGCGTCGGGCGCGGCGATCGCCGCATCGACCGGGTGAGAGGATGACTGTCGTGTTGCGTTGGATCACTGCCGGGGAGTCCCACGGTCCCGCGCTGGTCGCCGTGCTCGATGGCATGGTCGCCGGTGTCGGGATCACCACCAAGGAGCTGGCCGCCGAGCTCGCCCGCCGCCGCCTGGGTCACGGCCGGGGTGGGCGGATGAAGTTCGAGGCCGACGAGCTCGAGGTCATCGGCGGCCTGCGCCATGGTGTCACGCAGGGCGGCCCGGTGGCGGTGCGGATCGGCAACACCGAATGGCCCAAGTGGGAGACGGTGATGGCCGCCGATCCGGTCGACCCCGAGCTGATCGCCGGCCGTGCGCGCGACGCCCCGCTCACCCGCCCCCGTCCCGGCCACGCCGACCTGGCCGGCATGACGAAGTACGGCTTCGACGACGCTCGACCGGTGCTCGAGCGGGCCAGTGCGCGGGAGACGGCCGCGCGGGTCGTGCTGGGTACCGTGGCCAAGGCCTTCCTGACCCAGGCATTCGGTGTCGTTCTGCTGTCCCATGTGGTGGCGCTCGGCAGTGTCGAGGCACCCGATGATGAGGTGCCCGGCCCCGGTGACCTCGACCGGATCGACGCGAGCCCCGTCCGTGCCTATTCGGAGGCCACCACGGCGGCGATGATCGCCGAGGTCGACGCGGCGCAGCGCGAGGGCGACACCCTCGGCGGTGTCGTCGAGGTGATCGCCTACGGGCTGCCCGTCGGCCTGGGCTCCTACGTCCAGTCCGACCGCCGCCTTGATGCCCGCCTGGCCGGGGTGCTCATGGGCATCCAGGCCATGAAGGGTGTGGAGATCGGTGACGGCTTCCGCACCTCGCGCCGTCGCGGCAGTGCGGCGCACGACGAGATGGCTCCCGGTGCCCCCATCACCCGGCTGTCCAACCGGGCCGGCGGCATCGAGGGTGGCATGAGCAACGGTGAGGCCGTCCGGGTCCGGGCGGCCATGAAGCCGATCTCCACCGTCCCCCGGGCGTTGCAGACCGTCGATATCGCCACCGGCGAGGCCGCTACGGCGATCCATCAGCGCTCCGACGTCTGCGCGGTGCCCGC
>JBOHEO010000300.1:0-4727 GCA_050701055.1 Pseudonocardia sp.
CCTCACCCACTGGCCGCAGACCCGTATAACGGGCCCGTGGACCGAGGAACTCCGTAACCTGCGCAGAGACGTCGCCATGCCGGGAGTGTGCCATCGGCGACACGTGGTACTCGCCCTCCCAGACCTCGTCGTGGCCATCTTGACCGAGGGCCCGGCGGCGCTCCAGCCAGTCCGCCAGCACGTCCGGAGGATCGCCGACGAGAATGGTACGGGTCATGACCGACAGTTTAGGACGTAGGGAGGCCAACCGGGCCCCTGCGCTGATCCGCCCTCGCCACCATCCACGCCGCGAACAGCCCGGCCAGCGCCCCGAACAAGTGCCCCTGCCAGGAGATACCGGGCTGGCCGGGCAGCACTCCGAACAGCAGCCCGCCCCAGAACACGAACAGCACGACGCTCAACGCGATCTGCCGGGCACTGCGCGCGAAGAACCCGCGGGCCAGCAGGAACGCCAACCACCCGAAGACCACCCCGGACGCCCCGATGTGCACGTAACCGCCGCCGGCGGTGAGCCACACCCCGAACCCGCCGAGCAACCAGATCGTGGCTGTCACGGCGAAGAACTGCCCGAGGCCGCCGGCCATCACGAGGAATCCGAAGAGCACGAACGGCAGTGTGTTGGAGAGGAGGTGCGCCCAGTCAAGGTGCAGCAGCGGCGCCCACAGCACCCCGTCGAGGCCGCTGAGCTCCCGCGGCTCGATCCCGTTGCGTTGCAGGCTGTCGCCAGTGATCAGATCGGCCAGCTCGATGGCATAGAGCGACGCCGTGAACACGACCATGGTCATCAACGCCCGCAGCGGCGCCTTGGGCAGCACGCGAGCGATCGACCGACGGGACGCAGGTGCTGGGGCGGCCATGGGGTCGAGGCTACCCGCACGTCACGCCCAGAGATGGCCCTCGATGCCCGCGGCAGCCTCGTCGAGAGAGCCCGTGTAGGCACCGGTGGACAGATATTTCCACCCGCCGTCGCAGACGACGAGCACGATGTCGGCCGTCTCCCCCGCCCCGGCGGCCTTCTCCGCCACGGCCAACGCGGCGTGCAGGATGGCGCCGGTGGAGATGCCCGCGAAGATACCCTCCTTCTCCACCAGCTCCCGCGTGCGGCGCAATGCGTCGTGGCTGCCCACCGAGTAGCGCGCGGTGAGGACGTCGGGGTCATAGAGCTCGGGCACGAAACCCTCGTCGATGTTGCGCAGGCCGTACACCAGCTCGCCGTAACGCGGCTCGGCCGCCACGATCTGGACGTCGGGCTTGTGCTCGCGCAGGTAGCGCCCGGTGCCGACGAGCGTGCCGGTGGTGCCGAGACCCGCCACGAAGTGCGTGATGGTGGGCAGGTCACGCAGGATCTCGGGGCCGGTGGTGCGGTAGTGCGCGTCGGCGTTGGCGGGGTTGCCGTACTGGTAGAGCATCACCCAGTCGGGGTTGTCCGCCGCGAGCTGCTTGGCCATCGCCACGGCCTGGTTCGAGCCGCCGGCCGCCGGCGAGGAGATGATCTCGGCGCCGTACATCTCCAGCAGCTGGCGCCGCTCGATCGAGGTGTTCTCGGGCATCACGCAGATCAGCCGGTAGCCCTTGAGCTTGCACGCCATGGCCAGCGAGATGCCGGTGTTGCCCGAGGTCGGCTCCAGCACCGTGCATCCGGGCGTGAGCAGCCCGTCCGCCTCGGCCTGCTCAATCATGGCGAGTGCGGGGCGATCCTTGATCGAGCCGGTGGGATTGCGGTCCTCCAGCTTGGCCCACAGCCGCACGTGCGGCACGGGTGCCAGCGACGGAAGACCGACCATCGGCGTGTCGCCAACAGCGTGCAACAGTGAGTCGTACCGGGCCATGGGCGCCTCCTCAGGCGGACGCGGGTGGGCCGGTGCGAACCCCCGGCCGGGCCCGGCGTCAGCGCATCCCACCCGCGACAGCGGGCAGAATTGTCGCCCCACCCGCGACAGCGGGCAGAATTGTTACCGTCGAGTTCTCCCCGACCGGCGCCTCGAGCCCGCCGGCGAAGCGCACGTCCTCGTCGTCGACGTAGATGTTGATGAAGCGGTGCAGGGCGCCGTTGGCGATCAGCCGTCCGGCGATGCCACTGTGGCGCGCCTCGAGGTCGTCGATCACGTCGGTGACGGTGGCGCCCTTCGCCTCGACGGACTTCTCGCCGCCGGTGTGGGTGCGCAGGATGGTGGGGATGGACACGGTGACGGCCATGCGGATACTCCTGGTCGTGGATCGTCGGACGGGTGGACGGGCGAGGTCAGGCAACGCCGCCGTCAGGCGGAGATGTCAGCTGTCGGGGACGTCGTCCGCGCCGGTGTGCGCAAACATATAAGTCTCGACGACCTCGACCTGTTCCTCGGTGACCACGCCGCCGACGATCCGGTAGGACCGGAGCTCATGCCCGGTGTGGTTCGTCTCGGCCTGCTCCCGGGTGGAGACGAGCACGTAATGGGCGTCGGGATAGCCGGCGATGGTGGCGTCGGTGCGCGACGGATACGCCTCGGTGGCTGTATGCGAGTGATAGATCACGACCCGCTCCTCGTCCCGCTTTACGAGATCGTTGTGGAGTCGGATGTCCTCGCCGGAGTCGAACCAGTAGAACTCGCTCGCCTGCGTGGCCGAGTTCGTCATCGGGACGAGCCGCTCGGGCCGGTCCGAGCCCTCAGGACCGGCGATCACCCCGCACGCCTCGTTCGGGTGGTCTCGCCGGGCATGCGCGACGATCTCGTCGACGAGATCAGCTCGGATCACCAGCATCCACCCAGGGTACGGGGCACGACGTCGCGCCTGCACATCTGTCGGCGCGGCTCGCAACGCGATCACACGATCTCCACCGATGGTTGCGTCCCAGCGGCAGTGTGCAGCCGGAAGGAGACGTGCAGAGCGGGGTCGGTCGACTCACCACCGACCGCAGAGACGCCGCCTCTACGATGGGCGATGAGCTGGGAAGCGAGTCCGGGCGAACTCGGAGCACAGCCGGTCAAACCTCGTCAAGGCGGCTCCAGTCGACACGGCGGGACAAGTGGAGGTGTTGGGATGGCCGGCGACGACTCGGATCTTTTGGATCTTTCCTGGGGGGCGCAGCTGCGCAGATGGCGGGAGGATGTCCAGCTCTGGTCTCAGCAGGAGCTTGCGGACCGGCTGGTCCGGCTTGCGTTCGAGACGAAGGAAGATCGTGGAACGCGGTTGGACGTCCGGCTCATCGGCAAGTGGGAGACCGGTGCGGTCAGGTGCCCGCAGAGCGTGTACCGGCGCCTGCTGTCCGGCCTCGGTGCCCCCATTCCGACCGGCCTCGGCGCTTCCGCTCAACCGTTGCTTCCGCTGGATGCGGACGTGGTGGTTGACCATCCAGGGGCGACGGCAATCCATTCCCGCGATGACGCGCCTGACCAGTTTGTGCAGCTTTTCCCGCTTGGGCAACGGGGGGATGAGGATGGTGACGAGGCGATGGAGCGGATAGAACGACGCGTATTCATGCAGTCTGCTGCGGTATTCACTGGGCTGGGTGTGGGCGGTGGCGTCGCGGCGCTGGAGGCTGTTCGGCACGAGCTGAACGGTTTGGTCGCCGACGAGCCGCGTGCTGTGGAGGTGGAGGAGTGGGGGGCGATCGCCCTCGACTACGGGCAGGCCTACCTGGTCACCGCGCCGGCCACGTTGTTGGCGACGCTGCTGGTCGATCTGCGTGGGGTGCAGGGGGCGATGCAGCGTCATCCGGGCGAGAGCGAGCAGCGGGAATTGATGCGGGCCGGTGCGTTGCTGGCCGCTTTCACCGCGCTGACGGTGGCCAATCTGGGTGATCTCGGTGCGGCGCGGCGCTGGTGGCGCAGCGCTCGCCACGCCGCCGATAAATCCGCCGATCCGTTCACGAGGTTCTGGGTACGGGGCTGCGAGGTCGCCCAGCACGAGCACCGTCCGGTTCTGGCCACCCTGCGGCTCGTCGTCGAGGCGGACGCCCTCCTTGATGAGGCACCACCCGCGGCATGGCCGGAGTTCTTGTCGGGGAAGGCGCAGGTGTTGGCGCTCGCGGGGCAGCTCGGTGCGGCGGAGCGGGCCTTGGGTCAGCTGCGCGAGTGTGCCAGTACGTTCGTCGGTCGCAACCGCGATTCATTGTTCGATTTCGCCGAGTCGAATTTGCGGTACGTCGAGAGCGCCGTCTATTCGCACGCCGGGAGCTTCGTCAAGGCGGAGCAGGCGCAGCAGGCGGCGTTGGCGGCGTGTCACGAGTCGAGCCTGCGCGGCCCGGCCCAGATTGAGCTGCAGCGGGCGCTGTGCCTCGTGCGCAGCGGCGACCCCGCGGAGGGTGCGCGTCATGCCCAAGCCGTCATTACCGGTTTGCCGGTGATGCATCGCCTTCGTCCGGTCGCCGATCTGGGGCAGAAGGTGTTCAGTGCCATCCCGGTGAGCGAGCGCCGCCGTAGCTGGGCCGTGGAGTATCACGAGTGCCTCGAGTCCGCACTCCCCGGCGAGGGGGTGGGCAACTCGGTGCAGCACCGCAGAAGTTCTTCGGGGGTTGGCTCGAGTCGACACGCGTAGCGGTCGTGCAGTGCCGGGCAACGTAGAGGTGCCCGGCTCCAGGCCACCATCTCAACCGGTGCCAACGACCTCGCGAAGCCCACTTGGTTTCAACCAGTGAGAGCGCCATCGGCGTTTCCTAGTAATTCGCTGAGCTTCTCGCTCGGCGTGGTCCATTCTAGCGTACGGCGTGGGCGGCCGTTGAGGCGGTCGGCGATCGCGTCGAGTTC
>JBOHEO010000301.1:0-4697 GCA_050701055.1 Pseudonocardia sp.
GGATCGATCCGACGTGGCCCCAGCTACCCGACGGCGAGCATCCCGTCAGTGAGCTCGCGAGCCCGACGCAGGGCGCGCTGTCCCCGTTCGGCGACGTGGAGTTCCCGGTGGAGCAGGTGCCCTACGAGCATCCTGTGACGGAGATCAACCGGTAGGCGTGCCTGCCGGGCTGTTGCTCGCCGCCGGCGCCGGCCGGCGGATGGGGCAGCCAAAGGCGCTCGTCGAACTGGCCGGTGAGCCGCTGGTCCGTCGGTCCCTGCGCGTGCTCGCGGACGGTGGCTGCGCGCCGCTGCTGGTGGTCATCGGGGCGGCGGCCGCGGCCGTGCGCGCCGTGCTGCCGGTAGGTATCCACGCGGTCGTCGCGCAGAGCTGGGCCGAGGGTATCGGTGCCTCATTGCGGGCCGGGCTCGCCGCGCTCGAGGAGCTGGAACCCGAACCGGACGCCGCTGTGGTGCACCTGGTCGACCTGCCGGGGGTCACGGGAGCTGCGGTTGCCCGCCTGGTCGGGGCCGGAACCGGGCCCGATGTCCTGCTGCGCGCGGCATACGCCGGCCGTCCGGCGCACCCCGTGCTCATCGGGCGGTCGCACTGGGTCGGCGTCGGCGCCGCGGCCATCGGCGACGCGGGCGCCCGCACCTACCTGGCCGACCACCCGGCACTGCGCCTGGTGGATTGCGCCGACCTGTCCGACCCCGACGACGTGGACACCCCCGAACAGCTGGCAGCCTTCCGCGCCCGCTGACCCTGGGTGGGGGGATCTGGTGGCCACGTAGGGTCGGGGGGGTGGACTTGACGCATGTGGACGCCGCCGGGGCTGCCCGAATGGTGGACGTCACCGGCAAGGAGGCCACCGCACGAAGCGCGGTGGCCACGGGCATCCTGCGCACCACCTTGGAGGTCGTCGAACTGCTGCGCCGCGATGGCCTTCCGAAGGGCGACGCGCTGGCCACCGCGCGCATCGCCGGGATCATGGGGGCCAAACGTACCCCCGACCTCATCCCGCTGTGCCACCCGATCGCCGTGAGCGCCGTCGCGCTCGATCTGGAACCCGACGGCGCACAGGTGCGCATCCGGGCCACGGTGCGCACCACCGACCGCACCGGCGTCGAGATGGAGGCACTCACCGCGGTCGCCGTGGCCGGGCTGACGCTGCACGACATGGTCAAGGCCGTCGACCCGGCCGCGGTACTCGACGGCGTGCGGGTAGAACGCAAGGACGGCGGCAAGACCGGGAGCTGGACCCGCCCCGAGGACCGGTAGTGAACGCGCGCCCCCCGGAGGCCCCGCCCCCCGATCACCCCTCGCACCCTCCGGGGGCTCCGCCCCCCGATCACCCCTCGAAGCCCCCCGCATCACCCCAGAACACTCCCGCGCGGCGGGCCCGCGTCGTCACCGCGTCGAACCGGGCCGCCGCCGGGGTGTACCCCGACCGTGGCGGCCCACTGATCGTGGCCTGGCTGCGCGAGCAGGGCTTCGACGCCCCCGATGCCGCCGTGGTGCCCGACGGTGAAGCGGTGGCTACGGCGTTGCGAGCCGCGGTGGCGGACGACGTCGACGTGGTGATCACCACGGGTGGCACCGGAATCTCGCCGACCGATGCCACCCCCGAGGTGACCCGACGCCTGCTCGACTACGAGGTGACCGGGCTGGCCGACGCGATTCGCGCGGCGGGCGCCCCCATGGTGCCCACCGCGGTGCTCTCCCGGGGTGTGGCCGGCGTGGCCGGGCGGACCCTCGTGGTGAACCTACCCGGATCGACAGGTGGAGTTCGGGACGGTTTGACCGTGCTCGCCGGCGTCCTCGACCACGCCGTCGACCAGCTACGCGGAGGTGATCACCCATGACAGCGCCGGTTGGCCGACCCAGCGCCGCGGTGCTGCGCGCAGCCGTCGGCGAGGAGCCACTGGACGTCGCCGAGCACGCGGCGCTGGTGGAGCAGGCCGCCGCCGGGGCGGTCGTCACGTTCGCCGGAGTGGTGCGTGACCACGATGGCGGACGCCCGGTGCGCCGGCTGGAGTACACCGCGCATCCCACCGCGGCGAAGATCGTCGCCGAGGTCGCCTCCGACGTCGTGGCCAGGGCTCAGGATGTTCGCGCGGTGGCGATCAGCCACCGGGTGGGGCGCCTGGAGATCGGTGAGGTCGCGCTGGCATGCGCGGTGGCCGCCGCTCATCGACACGAGGCCTTCGCGACCTGCGCCGAACTCGTCGAAGAGGTGAAACGCCGGTTGCCCGTCTGGAAGCACCAGGCGTTCGCCGACGGCACCGATGAGTGGGTCAACTCAACTTGATGCCGTGGCCGACGTCCGTGCTACTGAATCGTCGCCTTCGGGAGCGTCGTCCTTGCGGACGGTCTAGTCGTCGTCGTCCGACGAGCGCTCTGCGGACGACTTCCGGTTCTGGGTGCTGCTCGCCTTGCTCGACTCCGCCGAGCGGCCGCGAACACCGATCTTTCGCGAACAGGACGGCCATGCGCCCCAGCCCTGGGCGGCGAGAACACGCTCGGCGACGGCGATCTGCTGAGCACGACTGGCCTTGCTGGCGCTACCGGTACCGCCGAAGGCTCGCCACGTCCGGGGGCTGAACTGCAGGCCACCGTGGTAGCCGTTTCCGGTGTTGATGTTCCATTTGCCACCACTCTCGCACTGGGCAAGCCTGTCCCAGACGGACCCGGAAGCAGCGGTAGCGGTACCCGCGATGGCGAGTGGTGCACTGATCGCAACTGCGCCGACGATAGCCAATCGGGCGAGACCTCGGCCCTGGAAGAATGCCGGTCGAGAAGACATTTGGGAGCCTCCTGTTCGCACCGTCGAGGGAGGACACGCAGGTCAGCTGGGATGCCCGCGTCGACCGTCCAGCCACTGTATCGAAGATCATCATTGATCTTCGGAATGGCGTTCTCGTCCCTGTCCCGTCTCCATCTCGAGGGACCGGAACCGCGGGACAGGACCTGGCGCGACGGTTCCGGTTGCATTTCGGACCGAACCTCCCGGTTCGACCGGAGCCAGACGCTACGAGCCGAGAGCGAAAATGGTCAACCCCGAACGAGTGACGCGTGTCACGGCGGGGAGTCGTCTGATAGGACGGATCGGTATCGCCCCAGGTCAAACCGTGCATCATCACGACGGGATCACGGCTGTATTTTTCATTCAATCCGGAAGTATTGTAGAAGTCGTGTAATATTTCGAGGTCGACACTGCACTGCTGCCGGCCGGACGCCGGGGCCGTGCGCTCGTCCAGCCCGGTGACTCCAGGGCCCCGTGGTGGTCCGCCGGTCCCCCGCCGCGGTGGCGGTGTTCACCCTGGGCACCCGGCTCACCCGGGTCACCCGCGAGCTGCGGTAGCGCGATCCCGATCCGCACGCCGGGAAGGGATGGCTACGCCCCGGTGCAGGGTGGAATGGTGGCGGCCCTTCCCTACTTCGACGACCTGCTGGCCGGCCATGGTCTGGCCACCCTGGAGAAGCTGCTCGAGGTGATACGCGATGCGTGACGTGTTGGATCAGCTCGAGGGCTGGTGGCGCGACGGCGGGACCGCGGCGTTGGCCACGGTCGTTAGCACCTTTCGCTCG
The DNA here is from genome assembly GCA_050701055.1 of Pseudonocardia sp. Lineage (GTDB taxonomy): Bacteria > Actinomycetota > Actinomycetes > Mycobacteriales > Pseudonocardiaceae > Pseudonocardia. Next base: position 3,571 of record JBOHEO010000301.1, read on the forward strand.
GCCCCCCGCCAGCCCGGCGCATCGATGCTCGTGGGCCCCGCGGGCGAGGCCGTGGGCAGCGTCTCCGGCGGCTGTGTCGAGGGCGCGGTGTACGAGCTCGGCGAGCGGGTGCTGCGCGAGGGCCGCCCGGTGCTGCAACGCTACGGGGTCTCCGACGACGATGCGTTCGCCGTCGGGTTGACCTGCCGTGGCATCCTGGACATCTTCGTCGAGAAGGTCAACCCCGAGACCTACGCCCAGCTCGGGCAGGTGGCCGAGGCGGTCCGCGGCGAATCTCCGGTCGCAGTCGCCACGGTCGTCGCCGGGCCGTCGGAGCGGCTCGGCAAGCGGCTGGTCGTCTGGCCCGACCGGGTCGACGGCGCCACCGGCTCGGCCCGGCTGGACGCCGCCATCCGCGACGACGCCCGCGGCCTGCTCGACTCGGGCCGCAACGGCACGGTCGTCTACGGCGTGGACGGCCAGCGCCGCGGCGAGGGCCTCAACGTGTTCGTCGAGTCCTTCGCCCCACCACGCCGCATGATCGTCTTCGGAGCCATCGACTTCGCCGCGGCCGTCGCCAAGATCGGCACCTTCCTCGGGTTCCGGGTCACGGTCTGCGACGCCCGCCCGGTCTTTGCCACCACGTACCGGTTCCCTGGCGCCAACGAGGTGGTGGTCGAGTGGCCGCACCGCTACCTCGCCGCTGAGGCCGCGGCCGGGAGGATCGACAAGCGCACCGTGCTCTGCGTGCTCACCCACGACCCGAAGTTCGACGTACCGCTGCTCGAGGTGGCACTGCGCCTGCCCGAGGTGGCCTACATCGGCGCGATGGGCTCCCGCCGCACCCACGGCGACCGCATCGAACGCCTGCGCGAGATCGGCGTGACCGACGCGGAGATCGCCCGAATGTCCAGCCCGATAGGCCTTGACCTGGGCGCGCGAACCCCCGAGGAGACCGCGGTCTCGATCGCCGCGGAGATGATCGCCCAACACCGGGGCGGCGCCGGCACCCGCCTGGCCGACCGAGAAGGTCCCATCCACCTCGACTGAACCGCGAGTCGCGGCGAACGAGTAGGGATCGTGCTGAACGAACGGCACGTTCGTCCAGACCTACTGGACGAAAGTGCCGTTCGTTCGGGGGAGGAAGC
>JBOHEO010000302.1:0-4689 GCA_050701055.1 Pseudonocardia sp.
GTGCTCGACGGGCCAGCGCCGGGCGTCGACCGCGGCGCCGGGGTGCAGCACGACATAGGGCCGTCCGGTTCGCAGCGGCGCGGGCGGCACCCCGGTCCGGACGGCCAGCCGGGCGTGGTCATCCAGCGCGGGGGTGAACCCCGCGGCGGCCACCACCGCCAGCGCCCGCTCCGGTTCCGGGAGGTCGTCGGGGAGGGTCTCCCCAGGTCGGACCCGGACGTCGATCAACGAACCCGGGTAGTCGACCGACACCCCGGTGATCCGCCCGATCCCGGCCAGGCGCAGCACGAGCGCGGTGGGCAGCGGCGACTGATGGAACGAGGTGAGCACGACGGCCTCGGTGAACCGGCGGGTCGCGAGCTCGCGCACCAGGGCGTCCACCTCGCTGCCCACCACCGGTGGAGGGTCGGCGAGCACCCACGGCGCCGACCAGGTCACGACGTCGACGACGCCCGGCAGCAGCCGCCCCGCGTCCGTGCCGGAGGGCCCGCACAGCAGGGTGACCTCGGTGTCCCGAGCCGCGGCAACGGCCCGTACCGCGGGCCCGGCCAGCAGCACATCCCCGGCCCCGTCCAGGCGCACGACCAGCACCCGGCGGGTCATGCCGCGGTACCCCGAGCTCCCAGCAGGCACCGAGCTCCCAGCAGGTACCGGACGGCGGTGAGCAGGTCGGGCTCGACGACCCGCGCCGCGCGCACCTCCTCGACCCGGGTGACGGAGGTGGGCACGAGCACGCCCGTCGCACCGGCCGCCTCGGCCGCGGCGACGTCGGCCCCGATGTCGCCGATCACGGCGATCCGCTCCGGTACCACCCCCAGCTCGGCCGCCGCGGAGAGCACCATCCCGGGCCGGGGCTTGCGGCAGGAGCAGTCATCGGCGGGTTCGTGCGGGCACATTCGCCATACCGCGAAGGGGCCGAGCAGCGCGTCGACCCAGGCGTTGACCGCATCGGCCCGGGCCGGACTGATCAGGCCGCGGGCGATGCCCGACTGATTGGTGATCACCCCGACGGGTATCCGCGCGGCGTGCAGGACAGCGAGAGCCCGTACCGCACCGGGCACGGGCTGGACCTGACCGGGGTCAGCGTTGTACGGCACGTCCACGACGAGCGTGCCGTCCCGGTCGAACAGCACAGCTGCCGGCGGGTCGTGGCCGGGGTCTGGGGTCACGACAGAGGGTCGCCATCTGACCGCCGGCTAAACCCTCAGCGCCAAACTGCTACTCACTGTCACAGCTACTACTTTATGTAGCCAGATGTGAGCCGGCCACGCCAGGACCGATTTCGTCGGTTCTGGCGGGGTACAGGGCAAGGAGTCCAGCGGGAGGGGGTGTGGCTCATGCGGATCGGCGCCGCGCCAATGTCGGCGCGCCGCAGTGCCCTCTGCGACGACGACCTGTCCGGTGCCGTCGCGGAGCTGCTGACCCACGACCAGCGCGTGCGCGGGCTGCAGCTGCGGGCCCACGCCGACGGCGGGGTCGTGCATCTGACCGGGGAGGTCGAGCGACCCGCGGAGCTGGCCCTGGCCCGCGTCCTCATCGGGCGGCTCGGAGGCGTGCACGCGGTGTGGGACCGGGTTCGGGTGGCGGGTCGCGATCCGCTCGTGCTCGACCTGGGGTGTGGCGACACCCGGCAGTACCCGGACAACATCGGCGTCGACCGGCGGCGCACAGCATCTGTCACCGTGCAGGCGGAGCTCGCGGTACCGACCGAGCTCGCGGCGGGTCTGCCCTTCCGGGACGGCTGCGCTGACCGGATCTTCGTCGTGCACCTGCTCGAGCACCTGCCCGACTTCCTGCCACTCATCGACGAGTGCCACCGGCTGCTGCGCCCCGACGGGATCCTGCACGTCCTGTCCCCGTGGTGGAAACACGTCAACGCCGTGGCCGACCCCACCCACGTCCGCCTGCTGGACACCCAGACGATCAAGGGAATCTGCGCGTACGCCGGCCGCCCCCGGCGCTGGTACCCGCTGCACGTGGGTTGCGACGGGGCCACCGTGTTCGCCGACCTCACGCCGACCGAGCAGCACGTCCCGGACGCGGTGCTGGCGCGGTTCTTCGACTGATTTCCCCCGCTCGCGTTTACCGGCCGCGTCAACGGTCATCTTCCCTCGTGGACCGGACCGAACCAGGGACCCCAGCCGAGCTCGACGTGCTCGTCCCCACCTGCGACCGTCCCGTCGAGCTCGCCACGACCCTGGCCGGGCTCGCCGGGCAGGACCATCCCTTCGACGTTCTCGTGAGCGACCAGTCCGGCGGTGCGGCCTCCTACGACACCGCCCCCGCACGCGCCATGCTGCGGGCACTCGCCGCGACCGGGCGCCGGGTCCACGCCCACCGGCATCTGCCGCGGCGTGGCCTGGCCGAGCACCGCGCTGCCATGCTGGCGTCCTCGACCGCGCGGTACGTGCTGTTCTGCGACGACGACGTGTGGCTCGAGCCGGGCGCGGTGGCCCGCCTGCACGAGGCGATCACCGAGCTGGGGTGCGGGCTGGTGGGCGCCGCGGTGCAGGGCCTGTCCTACCTCGACGACCTCCGTCCCGCCGAGCTCGCCCCGTTCGAGCGGTGGCGCGGGGCGCCCCGGCCCGAGCGGGTGGAACCGGGGACTGCCGCCTGGGGCCGCTGGACGTTGCACAACGCCGCCAACCCCACCCACCTGGCCCGACACCATGTCCGGCCCGGCGAGCGCTGGGTGGCCTACAAGATCGCCTGGGTTGGCGGGTGCGCGCTCTACGACCGTCGCGCCCTCGACGCCGTCGGCGCCTTCGACTTCTGGCCGGCGCTGCCCCCGGCGCACTGCGGCGAGGACGTCCTCGTGCAGCAACGGGTCATGGCGCGCTTCGGTGGAGCCGGGATCCTGCCGTCGGGCGCGGTCCACCTGGAGTCGACCACCACCGTGCCCGACCGGACGGTGCAGGCCCGCGACGTGCTGGGAGCGCTCGCATGAGGCCGGTCGTCGTGCTCGGTGACGTGCTGCTCGACGAGGACGTCGACGGGCGGGTCGAGCGGCTGTGCCCGGACGCTCCCGCGCCGGTGCTCGACGTCGACGGCGGGTCGGCACGACCCGGTGGCGCGGGCCTCGCCGCCGCGCTGCTCGCCGCGGACGGGGTGCCGGTCCGGCTCATCGCCGCCCTCGGCCACGACGGTCCGGCCCGGATGCTCCGGACGATGTTCCACGGCTGCGTCGACCTCGTGACCGGGCCCGCCGGCGGTGACACCGCCGTCAAGACGCGACTGCGGGCGTCGGGCCGGGTGGTGCTGCGCGCCGACCGGGGCGAGGGGCGCGCGGCCGACGGGTTCGGGGTGGCGGTCGAACCGGTCCTCGGCCAGGCACTCGACGGGGCCGGGGCGGTCCTCGTGTCGGACTACGGACGGGGCGTGGCCGCCGATCCGATTGTCCGGGCGGCCGTCGTCGAGGCCGCGCGGCGCGGCGTGCCGGTGGTGTGGGACCCGCACCCGCGCGGCGCGCCGCCGGTCCGCGGGGTGGCCGTGGTCACCCCCAACCTGTCCGAGGCGTGCGGTGCGCTCGGCGTCCCCGCCCCGGACGCCGCGGACGCCGATGCCGTGCTCGATCTCGCCGACACGCTGCTCGGCCACTGGTGCGTCGGCGCGGTGGTGATCACCCTCGGGGCCCGGGGTGCGGCGGTTCGGCGGGCGCGCGAGGGCGGCGTGGCGGTGCCGGCCCACCCGGCGGTGGACGGCGACCCGTGCGGGGCGGGCGACCGGTTCGCCGGTTGCGTGGCCGGGCGACTTGCCGGCGGAGCGCCGCTGCACCGTGCGGTCGAGGACGGCGTGCTGGCAGCAACGGGTTTCGTCGCCGGCGGCGGGGCGGGCGCCGTCCGGCAGGCTCCGGATGGGTGGCGCCAGCCCGCCCGGGCGGGCGCGCTCAGCCGCCTCCAGCCGGGCTGAGCAACCTCCGCCCGGCGCGCAGCACGTCATCGGCACTCACCCCGAGCAGCGCCGGGTCGGGACGATCGGCGAACGGGTCGCCGTGTCGGGCGTCGGGCACGGTGAGGGCGAGGTGCGGCCCGCCGACCGGCGGACCCCACTGTGCCGGGGACACCGGTCCGAACAGCGCCACCGACGGCGTCCGGTAGGCCGCCGCGACATGTGCGATACCGGTGTCGCCGCTGATGACGAGGCCGGCGCCGGCCACGAGCCCGCACAGCTGCCGCAGCGACGTCCGCCCGGCGAGGACCCGCGTCAGGGGAAGACCGGCGGCACGGGCCACCGCGACGGCCCGGGGTCGCTCATCCGCCGATCCGGTGAGCAGCACCCGATGTCCGGCATCGCCCAGCGCGCCGGCGACCACGGCGAACCGCTCGGCAGGCCAACGCTTGGCCCCGTACCGGGCGCCCGGATGCACCAACACCGGCGGCGGACCGGGATGCGGAACGGAGGCAGGTGCACGGAGCGCGACGTCCTCGGGATCGGCCGGGATCCCGTAGGCCTGGAGCAGCGCGCACCACCGCTCCCGCTCGTGGGCGTGGTCGCGGGCCACCGTGGCCCACTCGGGACCGGACCAGCCATCGGCCCGGAACCCGATCCGGCTTCGCGGACCCAGGGCGTCGAGCGCGCGGTGGCTCTGCGGGCCGGTGCCGTGCAGGTTCACGGCGACCTCAGGCCGGGGACCGGGCCAGGGCACCGCCGCCGGGCCCGCCGCCGGGCCCGCCGCCGGCAACACCGCGT
>JBOHEO010000303.1:0-4681 GCA_050701055.1 Pseudonocardia sp.
GCCGGGGACTCCACCGGCCGTACGGGGGTCTTACTCATCCGCCACCGGGGCGGCGTGTGGTTCCCGGGCGCATGGCTGCGTGACGTGGGGTGGCAGGATCGGCGGCGGTGGGGAGCGTGGCACCGTCGCCGGTCCTGCCGGTCTGGGTTGTTCGCGCGGGTCGAGGTGATGGCCGCGCCGGACGCCGGCCTGGTTTGCTGGCGCGCCCCCAGACGCTGGGGTGTGGCTATTCCGCCTCGGCCAATGCGGGGCGACCGACTCGACAAGGGCGTCGTGGTCGGGCTGGTGGGCGGGCATCGGGGTCACCGGCCCAGCGCCCGGCGGCGCTGACGGCGCGTCGCTACTGGTGGCGCCGAATCCCCTTGCTCGACTCGTGGGGCTGATCCAGAAAGCGTCGATCATGAGTTGTTCCCGCTCCTCCCACCCGGCGACCCACCACGTCGACCAACGATGCCCGTTGCCATGAGTCAGTACACTATAAGTCGGATTAAAAAGCAACAGCCTGCTAGACTGCCGCCCTACCGGATCGCCGCGAAGTTACCGCCGCATCGCGGCGGCGCGGTATCCTTGCCGCCGACGCGGCGATGCCCGCTCAATGTGGGCGAGCCACGGCCCACAGCGTGGAGGTGGTCGGTGACGGAGATGGTCGGATCGGCGCTGATTCGCCGGCACATCGGCCGGCGGTTCGTCGCGCTGCGCGCCCAGGCCGGGCTCACCCAGGACCAGGCCGCGATCGCGCTCGAACGGGCCCGGGCAACCCTGGGCCGTATCGAGGACGGTGACGAGCGCGTGCGGTTCCGCGAGGTCGACGTCCGAGCCATGCTCCAGCTGTACGGCGCCAACGAGGAAGAGGGCGCGGTGCTGCTCGCGCTGACCGCCGAGACCCGCAACGGCCACAAGAAGTCGTGGTGGCACGACTACACCGAGACCGCGTTACCGGAGTGGTTCGGCCTGTACGTGACCCTGGAGGACTCCGCGGAGACCATCCGCACCTACGAGTCGGAGCTGATCCCCGGGCTGCTGCAGACCCCGGCCTACGCCGCGCAGATCAACACCATGCCCCCGGGCTACCTCGACGAGCACGAGATCCAGCGCCGGGTCAGCGTCCGCCTGGAACGCCAGTCCCTGCTCACCCGACCCCGGGCACCGCACCTGACCACGATCCTCAACGAGGCGGTGCTGCACCGCCCGGTCGGCGGGAACACCGTCATGACCGAGCAGCTCGAACACCTGCTCGAGGTCACCCGGCAGGCCGCCGTGACCATCCGCATCCTGCCGTGGTCGGCCGGCGTACACGCCGGCCTGGGCGCGAGCACGTTCGCGCTGCTCGACTTCCCCACCGACACCTACACCAGCGAGCCGCTCGAACCCCCACTGGTCTACGTCGACACCCTCACCGGCGCGATGTACCTCCACAAACCCGACGAAATCAGCGCCTACCGCCTGGTATGGGACGACCTGCAACGACGAGCACACACCGAAGCCACCTCCCAAAAGATGATCTCCACAGCACTGAAAGGACTCACCGGTGCCTGATCTGAACCACCTCACCTGGCGCAAGAGCACATACAGCAACAACGGCGGGAACTGCGTCGAGGTCGGCGCCGCCTGGCGCAAGAGCACATACAGTGGCAACGGCGGCGACTGCGTCGAAGTCGCCGGGGACCCCCTCGACGATCGCGGGGTCGTCCTCGTCCGCGACAGCAAGGACCCCGACGGTCCCGTGATCACCTTCCGCCCGGACCAGTTCGCGACCTTCCTGCACCAGGCCATCCACGGGCGCCTCGACGACACCGACGGCGCGGTCGAGATCATCAGACACGACAGGGACGTGCTGGTTGCCGGTCGACGCGTCCACACCAGCTGGCACCTCCGCTCCCGCACGGCTCCCGTGACCCTGCACTTCACCACCTCGGAGTGGACCGCGTTCCAGAAGGGCGCCGAGCACGGCGAATTCGGCACAGCGGCAAGGCGCGAGCCCCTCCTCACCTGACAGCCGCCACTCAACCTACTACCAACGGCTGCCTCGCCGTCACCATTCGCGGCGGCGGCGCGGGCTTGCGCTGCTGTCATGATCTTGTTGCCAGGTCTGCGGTTCCGCGTTGGTGCCCGGCTAGCGAGTCAGGTGGGGGCCACAGCCGGCTTCTGCCCGATTGGGCGGATGCGGCGCGGTATCCTTGCCGCCGACGCGGCGATGCCCGCTCAATGTGGGCGAGCCACGGCCCACAGCGTGGAGGTGGTCGGTGACGGAGATGGTCGGATCGGCGCTGATTCGCCGGCACATCGGCCGGCGGTTCGTCGCGCTGCGCGCCCAGGCCGGGCTCACCCAGGACCAGGCCGCGATCGCGCTCGAACGGGCCCGGGCAACCCTGGGCCGTATCGAGGACGGTGACGAGCGCGTGCGGTTCCGCGAGGTCGACGTCCGAGCCATGCTCCAGCTGTACGGCGCCAACGAGGAAGAGGGCGCGGTGCTGCTCGCGCTGACCGCCGAGACCCGCAACGGCCACAAGAAGTCGTGGTGGCACGACTACACCGAGACCGCGTTACCGGAGTGGTTCGGCCTGTACGTGACCCTGGAGGACTCCGCGGAGACCATCCGCACCTACGAGTCGGAGCTGATCCCCGGGCTGCTGCAGACCCCGGCCTACGCCGCGCAGATCAACACCATGCCCCCGGGCTACCTCGACGAGCACGAGATCCAGCGCCGGGTCAGCGTCCGCCTGGAACGCCAGTCCCTGCTCACCCGACCCCGGGCACCGCACCTGACCACGATCCTCAACGAGGCGGTGCTGCACCGCCCGGTCGGCGGGAACACCGTCATGACCGAGCAGCTCGAACACCTGCTCGAGGTCACCCGGCAGGCCGCCGTGACCATCCGCATCCTGCCGTGGTCGGCCGGCGTACACGCCGGCCTGGGCGCGAGCACGTTCGCGCTGCTCGACTTCCCCACCGACACCTACACCAGCGAGCCGCTCGAACCCCCACTGGTCTACGTCGACACCCTCACCGGCGCGATGTACCTCCACAAACCCGACGAAATCAGCGCCTACCGCCTGGTATGGGACGACCTGCAACGACGAGCACACACCGAAGCCACCTCCCAAAAGATGATCTCCACAGCACTGAAAGGACTCACCGGTACCTAGCCCGGTGCCGGCCGGTCCGCAGCGTGCGCCGGGTCGAGCGGCGTTGGTCAAGCAGGCGCCGCAGGTGCTGCCGCAGTTGTCGTCGGTGATGTTGACCAGACCGGCTGGGGCAACGAGGCTGCCCTCCCCCGTCAAGGGCGCCTGCGGCGTCGCACGCGACGGCTCCTGCGTCACCGCCCCTGACCGGCGAGCCTCCGCAGCCCCTCACAGCCACCACCACGGGCAGGCCAACCACTGCCTGCCCGCCCATCCGCCCGCCGGCCCCACCCGACCCCTCCAACACCGCGGCCCCGCGGGTCCCGATCCCTGCCATGAGCACTCCTCGTCGTCACGCCCTCACCGACGATCATGCATGATCAATTGCTTGGACCGGTTGGGATCAAGCTGTCCTGAACCTCGGAGACGACCTGCTTGTACCGCTTCAACGCGAGATCGAGGTCTGCTCTGGCCGTCTTCTGCGTTCGCTTGTGGAAGCAATGGAGCACGTAGACGCGATCTTCGGGTCCTGGACTGCTCGGTATCGTGGGGAGCGGGGCCGGCCTCCTGCGGACGTCGACGTCCTCGCAGTCGGCTCGCCGGATCGCGACGCCGTCCACGAGGCCGCCCGGCGCGCGGAGGAGCGGGTCGGGATTCCGGTCATCGTCACCGTCGTCTCGGCACAGCGCTGGGTGATGGGCGACGACGGGTTCGTCCGCCGGGTCCGAGCCGCGCCGCGGGTCGCGGTGCCCAGATGACGTCCGAGATCGACTCGCTGCTCGAGGCAGGCAGACTCAAGCGGGTCCCAGTGGACCGAGTCGCAGCGATCCGGGCGGTGGGCGCAGCTCTACGACACCTGGACTCGGCGCAAGCCCTATCCTCGCGGCCTGTCTACGTTCCGACGAGCCGATGACCATGCGTGCCCTCGCGCACCTGGCATCGTGCTGGAGTCGGGCGACGGGCGTGTCGTCGCAGTGGAGACGAAGGCATCGTCCACCGCGCGCGTCGAGGACTTCCGGTGGCTCGCGTTCCTGCGCGACCGGATCGACCGCGCCGACGGGGAGTTCGTCGCCGGGGTCGTCCTGCACACCGGGGAGCGGCGGCTGCCCTTCGGTGATCAGCTGGTGGCGCTGCCTTGCCGCCGATCTCTGGACCTGACGTCACCCCTCCGCGCGCACCTCGCCGGCCCCCGGCCGCGCGCAGCCAACCCGCGCGAACGGCACTTTCGTCCGGCACCCCTGGACGAAAGGTGCCGTTCGTGTGAGTGGGCAGATCAGACGCTCCGCGAAAGTGGGGTCAGAGCCGTCGCGAAAGTGGGGCTAGCAGGGTCGCTTTTCTTGGGTCATCCGCACCGCGGAAGTGGGAACAGCGATAGCATCCGGCCGTGGAAGACCTCGATACCGGCGATCTCCTCCCTCGGCATGCGATGGCTGTCGCCGAGGAGTCGCTCGGCGTGTTCCGCGTCCTCATGATCCATGGGCCGCGGCAGGCCGGGAAGACGACGCTCGCGCGCGCCCTCGGACGGCGGGTCGACGCCGGTTACGTGTCCCTTGACAGCG
>JBOHEO010000304.1:0-4614 GCA_050701055.1 Pseudonocardia sp.
AGGTCGATGTGCTGCGGGTCCCGTACGACTTCCGCCGGTCGGTCGCGGTGTCCGCCGACGTCCTCGGTCGGGCGGTGACAGCGGCGGTGGGCGACAACGGCCGACGGGTGATCGTGGTGGCCCACTCGATGGGTGGGCTGGTGGCCCGTTACTGGATCGGTGTCGGTGGGGGTTGGCGACACTGCCGGGCGCTGGTCACCCTGGGCACCCCGCACCGGGGGGCACCGCGGGCGTTGGACTGGCTGTTCAACGGCGCCGGCGCGGGCATGCTCAGATCGGGCGCGGAGACGCGTGAGCTGCGCCGCTGGCCGTCGGTGTTCGAGCTGTTACCCCAGTACCCGGCAGTGCTACCCGCGGCTGGTGAGCCGGTCGAGCCGACGGCGCTGTCCCCGACGCTGGTACGCCCGTTCGGCTCCCCGGACGCCGGCCCGGCAGTGCTGGGCCGGGCCGGCGGGGCGGCGGAGGTACACGCCGACATCGCCACAGCCTGGGACGCGATCCCGGGTGGGCAGCAGCCGGGGCTCGTGGTGTTCTTTGGGCGGGGCCACAAGACCCCGAACCGGGCGGTCGTGCGCGACGGGCGGGTCGAAGTGGCGAAGGTGGATCCGCAGTGGCGGCCCAACGTGGGCTGGGCCGGGGACGGCACGGTCCCGGCGATCTCGGCGATCCCGACGGAGCTGTCGGGTGAGCCGGAGCGCGCGCAGGCAGTGCCGGACCGCCACGGCGCGATGGGGTCGACAGCAGCGATGCTGGAGCGGCTGGTCACGATGCAGGGCGAGGACCTCCCGGTCCGCGGGACCGACCGCCCGGCGATGCCCTGGGTGGGCTGGGACATCGAGGACGTCGCACCGACCGGCACGCAGATCGAGGTCGGGGCGCAGCTGCACCACGGCGACGAAGGACCATCCGATGTGGTGGGCAGCGCGGCCACCCTGGTGGTCTCCGGTGGGGCGGCGCCACTGGTCGTGCCGATGGCGGTGGCCGGGTACGGGTGGCGGGCGGTGCTGCCGCCGTTGCCGGTGGGGGCCTACCAGGTCGATGTCGAGGTGCCGGACGCCTGGTACGCGACGTCGGTGTACGCGTCGACACCGCTGGCCGTCATCGACAGCGACAGCGACGGGGACGAGCTGTGACCGGGTGGCCGCCGTGGCGGCGGGCCGAGCCGCAGGAGCTTCCGAGGTACGTGCACACCGGGGTGTTGGGTCGGCTGCTGGCGCCGGAGGTGAGGTTGCCGAGCCGGTCGGGGGCCCCGCCGCAGGTGCGGGTGCGGCAGCTGTTCGAGGCGTTCAGCCGTGCCGGGGTCCGCTACGGCGACGAGCAGCCGGCGGCCGCGGGGGAGCAGGAGATCCGCCCACCCGACCAGGTGTTGCTGCGGCCGGGGTTGGGGAACTGTCTGGATCTCGCGGTGGCCTTCGCCGGGGGCTGCCTTGACGCCGGGCTGCACCCGATGATCTTGACACTGTCGCCGTCCAGGTCGGGCGCGGCGGCGCACGCCGTCGTCGTGGTGTGGCTGCGGGGTGATCTCAACGACCCGGTTGCCTACCCGCTGACCGAGGCCGTGCACGACACGGCGCCGTCGTGGCCGGGGATGGGACTGCGCAGCTCCTGGGACGCACCCGGCGAGTTCGTCGCCATCGACGTCGCCCGCACCGCCCACGGCTGGCCCCCCGGCGACGGTGGACACGTCGGGTTCGACGACGCCGTCACCGCGGCAGCCGCGATGCTCACCGGCTCGGGGTGGGTGTGGGAGCACGGCGTCGATGTCGGGCTGACCCACGACCCGGCCGTGGCGCATCCGATACCGGGCCGGCCCGGCCGGGACCCGCTGGAGGCGCCCTACCACCCGCCCGCCCTGGCCCTGGCCGACCTCGGGCCGCTGCAGAGCGTGCGGGCCCGGAACCGGGTCGTACCGTTCGAGGCACGGCAGGCCCTCGACGACCTCTACGACTGGTGCCTGGCCCCCGACTCGGTGCCTGGTGGGTCGCGGCTGCGGCTGATGGTGGTCCACGGCGTCGGCGGCTCCGGGAAGACCCGGCTCGCCGCGGAGCTGGCCGCGCGGCTGGCCGAGACCGACCGCTGGTACACCGGCTTCCTGCGCCGGGACCTCACCCGCACCCCCGCCGACGAGGGCGCCCCCGCCGACGAGCTGGTGTGGCTGGCCGGGGTCGTCGGCCCGGTGCTGCTGGTCATCGACTACGTCGAGGCCGCTGACCACACCGCGCTGGCCGAGGCGCTCACGGTGCTCGCCGGGCGCCGCGGCCGCACCGTGGTACTGCTCACCGCCCGGGCGCCCGGCGACTGGCGCACCACCCTGCACAACGAACTCGACTCGCGGGGTGTACAACCCGAGGTCCGCCCGGACACCACGCTGACGGCCCTGCACCCCCGCGCGGAGGTCGTGTACCGGCGGGCCTACCGACGCTTCTCCCCCGCCTCTGGTGCCCCCGACCTCCCACCCGACCTGTCGGCCGCCAGCACCCGGTGGACCACCCTGGACGTGGTGATGCTCGGCTGGCTCGCCGCCCGATACCCCGACACCCAGCTGCCAGCTGACCGGGCGGGGCTCTACGAGAAGATCATCGGGCGCGAGCTCATCAACTGGAACGCCCACCTGCACTCCCGGTTCGGCCGCGGAGCCGACCTTCCAGCCCTGCGCCGGGCGGCCGCTGTGGTGAGCCTGCTCTCCCCGCCACCACAGCTACTGCCCGACGCGCTGAAAGCGGTGCAGATCGGTGAGCTGACCAGCCTGGCCATCGGGGAGATCACCGGCATGCTCGCCCGGTTCCTCACCGACCCCACCGAGCAGGTGCTCGCACTGCGGCCCGACCCGCTGGCCGACCACCTCATCGTCACCGACCTGCTGCCCGGCGACGACTTCGACCGCTGCGTCGACCTCGTCACCACCGGCGGGAGACATGACCGCCCCGACGACGGGCGGACGGCGCTGCAGCTGGTGGACAACCTCACCCGCGCCGCCGACCAGAGCCCGGCCACCGCCGCCGCCCTGGCCACCGCCGCGCTGCGCCGCCACCCAGAACTATGGCCCGCGGCGCTGGGCACCGTATGGACACAGGGCGGGCCCTTCGTCGGCCCCCTCGAAGAGCTCGCCCGCCACGACGACACCCCGCTCCCGCTGCACCATCTGGCCCACGACATCCCGCTGGGCCATGGCGCCCTGCGCAACCTCGCCCTCATCGCCGCCCAGCGATCCCGACCCGCACTCGGCTCCGACGAGCACGACAGCGACGCTCTCAACCGGGCCGCCGGCGGATGGAACATCCTGTCGTTGCGGCAGTCCGAGACCGGGGACCGGGCCGGCACGCTCACCTCCATCACCGAGGCCGTGACGGCCTACCGCGCGCTGGCCGAGCAGAACCCGGCCGCGTTCCTGCCCAACCTCGCCGGGTCGTTGAACAACCTGTCGGGGCGGCAGTCCGAGACCGGGGACCGGGCCGGCGCGCTCACCTCCATCACCGAGGCCGTGACGGCCCGCCGCGCGCTGGCCGAGCAGAACCCGGCCGCGTTCCTGCCCAACCTCGCCAGGTCGTTGAACAACCTGTCGGATCTCCTCGTCACACTCGACGGGAACCCGGTAGGCGCGGCGACGGTATGGGACGACGACGCTGCCGGGCTGGCGGCGACATCGACGGCCGAGCTGCTCTGCGGCCGCAGCATCTGGCATCGCAACCGGTCGGATATCGCGGCCGCGGCGGCCGACCTCGCCACGGCCGCCGAGCTCCTCGACCTCGACAAGCCGGCGGAGCAGCCTGGCGCGGTGGCGCACGCGCGCAGTTACATCCGGGAACGGCTCGCCAGCTTCGACCGGTCCGACCTGGCCGGTAGGGCCTTCCCGAGCTGGGCGACCACACCGATCCCCGACGCAGTAACCATCCTCGCCAACGCTTGGATCTCGGCCGATTGGCCGCAACGCCAACAGATCCTCACCGGACCCGATATGCCCACCGACCGCGAGGTGCTACGGGTACTCGCCGCAGTGTACTGCGACCAACCCGAGCTGCAGCAATGGCTCGACGTACTCGACGACATCGACGCCCGCGGTCGAGACGTCGTCTTTGCCGAGATCGACGCAGCCGAGGCGACGATGTCGCTGCTCCAGGGCTGGATCACCACACCTTCGTGGAACGCGTCGCAAGCGTTCCTCGCCACCCATCCCGCGCTGCACGGCCCCGATACCATCGCCGCGCTGGAGCGGTGGAGCGGCGATGACGTGGGCCGCCAGCACCTCGCGATCCTCCGGCTCACCGAGCATGTCCCGGCCGGAGACGTGTTCGACGCGATCCTCGATCCGACCGACGCCCGCCAGCTCCTGTTCCGCGTCGCACGCACCGGCAGCGCCGAACTCATCGTCGAGGTCTGGTACACGACTCCACACCTTGCCGCGGACCCGTTCGCCGCCACCCTGGCCGCCGTCCTCGTCCAAACTCTGAGCGACCAGGACGACGATCCCGACGAGATCGACCAAGCCCTCCGCTCCGCCGCCCAAACCGCCTCGTCCAGCGAACGCCGCGACACCGTCGCCCTGCTCCGCGACCTGGTCACGACTCGCGTCGACCGGGCCGAACAACTCAACCAACTCGCCGGCGCCATTTTCCC
>JBOHEO010000305.1:0-4613 GCA_050701055.1 Pseudonocardia sp.
GTTCTCGGGCTCGGGCGCCAACGCCGTCGCGCGCTGACCCGCGTGCGGCCGTGCGGGCCCGATCCGTCCTCGGTCCGGTTACGCGGTCCGTGGACCCACCGGGCGGTCTCGGCCAACGGGATCCAGCTGCACGTCGTCGAGTGCGGCACCGGCCCGCTGGTCGTGCTGCTGCACGGCTTCCCGGAGTTCTGGTGGTCCTGGCGCCATCAGCTCACGGGCCTCGCCGGAGCCGGGTATCGCGCCGTCGCGGTGGACCTGCGGGGTTACGGCGACTCGGACAAGCCTCCGCGCGGCTACGACCTGTGGACCCTCGCCGGCGACGTTGCGGGCCTGGTCCGGGCCCTGGGCGAGCCGGAGGCCCGGATAGTCGGGCACGGTTGGGGCGGCCTGATCGGCTGGACGGTCGCGGTGTTGCACTCCCGCCTCGTGCGCTCGCTCACGGTGTTCGGGGCGCCGCACCCGCTCGCGGTGCGCAGCGCCGTCGTGCGTGACCTGCGCGGGCAGGGCTGCGCCACGGCGTCCTACGCGTTGGGGTTCCAGCTCCCGCGCTGGCCGGAGCGGTCGTTGCGAGCCGACAGCGGCGCGCGGGTGGAGCGGATCATGCGCGGGTGGGCCGGGCCGGAATGGGCCGCGACAGCCGATTTCGCCGAGGCCGCCGCGCACAACCGGCGGGCGATCCAGGTGCCCGCGGTGGCGCACTGTGCGATGGAGTACTACCGGTGGGCCTTTCGCTCGCAGTTCCGGGCCGACGGCCGCCGGTACGCCGCGGCGATGGCCCGCCCGGTGACCGTGCCGGTGTTGCAGGTGCACGGCGCGCTCGACCCGTGCCTGCTCGAACGCACAGCGCGGGCGTCGAGCCGGTGGGCGGGGCCGTCGTATCAGCTCCACGTCGTCGCGGAGGCCGGCCACTTCCCCCACCAGGAGCGTCCGGTAGAGACGACGGCCGTGCTGGCGGAGTTCCTCGCGCGCTGACGATCCGCCAACCGGCCGGCCCGGTGCCTCTCCGGTGCACCCCGCTCATCGCCATCGGCGAACTCGCCGTGTTGGATCGGTGAACTCGCCGTGTTGCATCGGTGAACTCGCCGTGTTGCATCGGTGAACTCGCCGTGCGCAATGCCGGCGCGCTACCGGGCTGGCATGAGCAACGCCGTCCGAGCTGCCACGGCTGTATCCGGGTTGTCGGAGAACAGCCCGTCCACCCCGGACCGCAGGAACGCCTCGTACTCGGTGAACGGGTCGCCGTAGTCGGTCTCCCTGGCGCCGGAGCGGAGGTCCGTGGGCAGGAACTGGTTCTCGTTGCGGAATGTGTAGGCGTGTACGAGCAGGTCGGCCGCGTGTGCGTCGGCGACCAGGGCAGTGGGTTCGCGCAGCGCTCCCGCGGTGTCCCGGGCGATCACCAGATTCTTGTCCGGCCCGATCGCATCGGCGTAGCCGGCGATCTCGGCGAGGCCCCTCGGGGTGACCAGGTCGGCATACGTGCGTGGATCCGCGGCGGCCACGAGGTCGGCCGGTGCCCCGTCGCGGTCGATCAGCTGCACCAGCGGCACCCGCAGCTGGGAGCGCAACGCGCGCAGGTTGGCCGTCTCGAACGACTGGACGAAGACCGGCGCGCTCTCCTGATTCAACCCGGCTCCGTCCAGGGCCGTGACCAGAGCGGGTTCCAGCGGCATGCCCAGCCTGGCGAAGTACGTGGAATGCTTGGTCTCCGGATACACGCCGATCTCGCGGCCGAGCTCGGTGCTGAGCCGCGCGCGTTGGGCGAGGATCTCGTCGAAGGTCGGCACCTCGAAGCGGCCGTCGTAGATCGTGTTCTCCTGGCGCACCTGCGGGATCCGCTCCTTGGCCCGCAGGGTCTTGAGCTCGGCAAGGGTGAAGTCCTCGGTGAACCATCCGGTGTGCTCGACCCCGTCGATGGTCTTCGTCGACTTTCGGGTGGCGAACTCGGGGTGCTCGGCGACGTCGGTGGTGGTACCGATCTCGGGCTCGTGCCGGGCGACCAGCACTCCGTCGGCTGTGATCACGAGGTCCGGCTCGATGTAGTCCGCGCCCAACCGGGCAGCCAGGTCGTACGCGGCGAGCGTGTGCTCGGGCCGGTAGCCCGACGCACCCCGGTGCCCGATGATCAGCGGCGCGGCCAGGTCACCGCCCCCGGTGACCGGCTCCGCGGCCGGCCCGGCGGGCAGGGTGGCGACGGCGACGAGCGTGGCCATGGTGAGTCCTCGCAGCCGGGAGTGCACCAGGAGACCCTTGTTCGACGGAACGACCGGTTGGCCACCGTGGGGGGACGGCGGCGCGTCACCGTGATGAACCCCTGGTGCGCCTGCGCCCGTCCGGCGTCGGGCCTCTACGCTGCCTGATCGTGCGCGTCCTGGTCGTCGGGTCCGGTGCTCGCGAGCACGCCATCGTCCTTGCCCTGGCCCAGGACCCTGAAGTGACGGCGCTGGCCTGCACGCCGGGCAACGCGGGTACCGCCGCGCTGGCCGAGCAGCGCGGACTGGACCCGCGCGACCAGGACGCGGTTGCGACGTTCGCTTCAGCCTGGCAGGCCGACCTCGTCGTCATCGGGCCGGAGGTTCCGCTGGTTGCCGGGGTGGCCGACGCGGTGCGCGCGGCCGGCATCGCCTGCTTCGGGCCGAGTGCCGCGGCGGCCCGGATCGAGGGCTCGAAGAGCTTCGCCAAGAACGTGATGGCCGCCGCCGGGGTGCCCACGGCCGCCGCGGAGATCGTCGACACCCCGGCCCACCTGGACGCCGCGCTGGCCCGCAGCACACCGCCCTACGTGGTCAAGGCCGACGGGCTCGCCGCAGGCAAGGGCGTGGTCGTGACCGAGGACGTGGAGCTGGCCCGCGCCCACGCGCTCACGCTGCTCGACGCCGGGCATCCGGTGCTCCTGGAGCCATACCTCGACGGACCGGAGGTGACCCTGTTCTGCCTGGTCGACGGGGCCACGGTGGTGCCGCTGCTGCCGGCGCAGGACTTCAAACGCGTCGGCGACGGCGACGCCGGTCCCAACACCGGCGGGATGGGTGCCTACGCCCCGCTGCCGTGGGCCGGGGCGAAGCTCGCCGACGAGCTGGGCGCGCTGGCGGTCCAGCCGGTGGCCGAGGAGCTGGCGCATCGCGGCACCCCGTTCAGCGGGCTGCTCTACGCCGGGCTCGTGCTCACCTCGTCCGGACCGCAGGTGATCGAGTTCAACTGCCGGTTCGGTGACCCGGAGACTCAGGTCGTGCTGGCGCTGCTGGGCACCCCGCTGGCCCGGTTGCTGTTCGCCACGGCCACGGGGACGCTGGCCGCGGAGCCGCCGCCGGAGTGGTCGGACGGGGCCGCGGTGACGGTGGTGGTGGCGGCCGAGGGCTACCCGGGCACCCCCCGGCTCGGCGATGTGATCACCGGCGCGGAGGGCGCGGGCGTGCTGCATGCCGGCACCCGGCGTCGTGACGACGGTGCGATGGTCTCCGCGGGCGGCCGGGTGCTGTCGGTCGTCGGCACCGGGGCGGACCTCGCTGCCGCCCGTGTCGACGCCTACGCCCGGCTCGACCGCGTCCACCTGGCGGGCTCGCACCACCGCACCGACATCGGCCTGCGGGCCGTCCGGGGCGAGATCTCGGTCCCGTCGTCGGGCTGAGCGGTCCGTCGGATCATGGATCCTCGAAGACGCCGTGGTCGCCGACCCGGCGCCGGCGGCCCTGATTGTCGAGACGGTGACCAGCTACCGTCAAGCCGTGCTGCGGCATAGCGGCAGGTGGCGGACGTGTCGATCTGGGACACCTCACCTCGCCGCCTGATGACCAGGCGGCGTCGCAGCCACCGCCACCCGGCCTTGCGCGGTGGGCTGCACCACATACGTAACAGGGCGGCGCAGGCAGTGCACCAAAGCCTCGGTGCCTGCGTCATCGCGTGTGGGGCGATCAATGCCAGGGAGATGAGGCTGTTCAGCAGGTTCTCGGGAGCTTGTAGTGATCTTCTGGTGGTGTACGGAGGGTGATGGCGGCTGGGCGCGTGGCGGTGGCCCGGCTGTCTGGTCGGGTGCGCCGGGCCGGCTGGTCCCCGCGCGGCGCGCGGCTGCTATGACAGCCGTGGCGCACTTCGGACTAGTGTCGCGTAACGAATCGTCATTTACTTGGAATTGTTGTCGACCAGCTTCCGTACATTGGCCTCGACGATCTTGACCTTGGCGGGAATCTCGTCAGTGGTCGCTGTCCACGAGAACGGTCTCGGGTTGAGATTCCAGGTGTCGATGTAGTCCTTGATCTGCTTGACGAGGGCGCGCACCGAGGTGAAGGTTCCTCGCCTGATCGACTGACGGGTGATGATCCCGAACCAGGTCTCGGTCTGGTTCAACCATGACGATCCGACCGGAGTG
Organism: Pseudonocardia sp.; assembly: GCA_050701055.1. Classification (GTDB taxonomy): domain Bacteria; phylum Actinomycetota; class Actinomycetes; order Mycobacteriales; family Pseudonocardiaceae; genus Pseudonocardia. The sequence goes on from JBOHEO010000305.1 coordinate 4,364, forward strand.
AAGTGAAGTGAAGTGAAAGGTGACGTTGGTGTTCTTCTCCAGCCACGCGACAACATCTGGCGTGGAGTGCGTGGACAGGTTGTCCAGAACGATGTGCACATCCTTGTCTGCACGAGGCCTCACCGCCTTCTTGAGGAAGTCGAGGAAGTCTTCTCCGGTTCGTGTGTTCCGGCACTCGCCGAACACCTCACCGGTCCCTACATCATTGAGTGCGGCAAACAGATTGACCGTGCCGTGCCGAACATAGTCG
>JBOHEO010000306.1:0-4604 GCA_050701055.1 Pseudonocardia sp.
TCCGCGTCCTGCTCGGTGTTCTGGCCGATTGCTTCGCCCTCGCTGGTGCAGTCGCCGCGACCCTGCTCGGTGTCGCCGGACTCCTGCTCGGTGAACGCGAGGATGATCGGGACGGCCACGCCGACGATAGCGGCGACGCTGGTGTCGCAGAGCTGAACGCTGTTGCCGCCGATGATGTTGTTGCCGTTCAGGATGCCGTTGCCCTGCTCCGACTCCTGCTCGTTCTCCTGGTCGACGACGGAGCCCGTCGCGAAGGCGAGTGGGCTCACCGCGAGCAGACCGGCAGTGGCCATGGCCACGACGATTCCAGCCTTCTTCAGCACAGTTGTCTCCTGTAAGTGATCCGGAATCGACCGGGATCGATCCTCTCAAGTGCCAGCGACTGACTGGGGAGCCTCGCTGACTGTGTACAAGATATCGGCCCACGAGTATGGACAACAAATCACCTAACCCTATCGGGTGAGAATAGGTCTCTACATTTAGTTACTCATCCTTTTGGGGTAGCTCATTGGGGCGCCAGGTGTTTTTTCTGCCCGCGTCGCTACAGTCCGCAGTGAAGCTTCACCTGAATAGACCAGTATCTTCCTGTCCGGTCGAGAATCAAGCGCGTCTGCTTGGCGGCGACGGCAGCCGATCGAGCGGTGTCAGGAGAACAGGGACAGCCAGATGGCAACGTGATGGCAGATCGCCGCGAGCACGGTGGCGGAGTGGAAGAACTCGTGGAAGCCGAACGTGGCGGGCCACGGATCGGGCCACCGCGTCGCGTAGATCACCGCACCCACCGTGTAGAGCAACCCGCCGGCGAGCAACAGGATGAGGGCCGCAACGCCGGCGTTGGTGAGCAAATCAGGGAGGATGAACACCGCGACGTAGCCGAGTGCGAGGTAGACCGGGACGCCGACCCACACCGGAGCGTGCGGCCACGCTGTCTTCAGCGCCACGCCCGCCAGCGCGCCCAGCCAGACGACGATGAGCAACCAGCGGGCGGTTGTCGGCGCGAGCGCGAACAGCGCGATCGGGGTGTAGGTACCAGCGATGAACAGGAAGATCATCGAGTGGTCCAGCCTGCGCATGAACGTCCGGCTACGGTTGGTGGCCCAGGTCCGGCGGTGGTAGAGCGCGCTGATCCCGAACAGTCCGAGCACCATGGTGCTGTACACGCTGGTGGCGAGCGCGGCGGTGGCGCCGACCAGCGCGGCCGACACCGAGATCAAGGTGGCACACGCGAGAACAGACACGGCCAGTGACCAGAAATGGATCCATCCGCGCATCCGTGGCCTGGGCGGCTCCGGGATCGGGGACGCGATCGAGGTCTCGACGGTCACGTCTCGAGCGTACGGCAGGGTAAGGCGACCCGACCGCGGATGTGAGTCGACACCATCGCGCCGATACGGCGAAGCGTGACCCACGACCGTTCCGCGTACGCTGACTCGGCGTGGGCGTGCACGACCTGCTGTACTCGATCTACGAGCGGAAACTCGGCCGTGAACTGAGCCAGGTGGCCGCGGTGCTGCGTCCGCGGCACGTCGCGCTGATGCTCGATGGCAATCGCCGGTGGGCCCGCGATGTCGGTCTCGTCGACGTGAACGACGGCCACCGGGTAGGGGCAGCGAAGATCGCGGACCTGCTCGGCTGGTGCGAGGAGGCCGGTGTCGAGGTCGTCACCCTGTTCCTGCTCTCCACCGATAACCTCAGCCGGCGGGCCGACGAGCTCGAGCCGCTGCTGGGCATCATCGCCGACGTCGTCGACGAGCTGAGTGGGCCGACCGCCCGATGGCGGTTGCGAGTGGTCGGGGCGCTGGAACTGCTCCCGCCCGAGATCTCCGACCGGCTGTCGGTCGCGGGTGCCCGCACGGTCGGACGGCAGGGCCTGCAGCTCAACGTGGCCGTCGGCTACGGGGGACGCCAGGAGATCGCCGACGCGGTGCGCAAGCTGTTGCTGCAACACGCGGAGTCCGGCACGTCGATCGAGGAGCTCGCCGAGGTTCTCGATGTCGACCACATCGCCGCACACCTCTACACGTCCGGCCAGCCCGATCCCGACCTCGTGATCCGAACCTCGGGGGAGCAGCGGTTGTCCGGGTTCCTGCTGTGGCAGTCGGCGAACTCAGAGTTCTGGTTCTGCGAGGCGTACTGGCCAGCGTTCCGGAAGGTGGACTTCCTACGGGCGCTACGTGACTACGCCGCTCGGCATCGACGCTTCGGCTCTTGACCCAGAGTGGGGAGTAACCTGTGGGTGGCCTGCTCGTTGGTTATTCGCAGAAATGGCGCCAGGCAGCAGCCCGGCGCCATTTCTCAGCTCAGTGAGATCAGCTGTTGTCGTTGTCCGCGTCCTGATCGGTGTTCTGACCGATCGCGTCGGCAGTGCTGGTGCAGTCGCCGCGACCCTGCTCGATGTCGCCGGACTCTTGCTCGGCCACCGCGAGGATGATCGGGATGGCCACGCCGACGACAGCGGCGACGCTGGTGTCGCAGACCTGGATGCTGTTGCCGCTGAGGACGTTGTTGCCGTTCAGGATGCCGTTACCCTGCTCAGACTCCTGCTCGTTCTCCTGATCGATCACATCGACCGAGCGGCCAGCGGCGCCCTTGCTTTCACCCGCGAAAGCGAGCGGGCTCACCGCGAGTAGACCGGCGGTGGCCAAGGCCACGATCGTTCCAGCCTTATTCAGCACAGTTCATCTCCTGTTGGTGATCCGAGAACGTCCGGGGGATCGCTCCCATTCATTGCCAGCGTGTGACCGGGGAGCCTTCGCCGACTGCGGACACGCTATCGGTCGGGCAGTGTTGGCGACAAACCGCGTACCACTATTGAGTGAATCACGCACTCTAGGTTTAGTTACGCTCCCTTTTGGGGCAATTTATGCGGGCCATCTCGCCCTAGTTGCGCATGCACTGTTACCGTGCGTGATTGCATATCACCCGAATGCAGGCGTATCCTGCTGGGTGCGGATGGTCGGAGGCGTGCGCCCAGGTCGCGGTGTCGCGGTACCGGCCGCCGGGGCGGTGCGCTTGTGAGCGCTGACCACATGTTGCTCCCCGGAAACGTCGAGGTCTATACCGGTGAACCTGTCGTGCGACGTCGGGTGCGGTCGGAGCTGGCCTGGTCGGCGTCGGCCCTGGTTGGGGGCGACCGGTTGACCTTTCGCACACTCAGTGATGATCAGGCCACGATCCGTGATGGTATGCCGATGATCGGCAGTCTTCCAGCGACGAACGGCATCCATTTCACTTTTCTTCTGTCCCTCTGGCGCATCGCGCGACGTTGCTGTTGACCGCACCCGGGTGACCGCCGGTAGCGTTCATGGTAGCGGTGCGTACCCGATGCGAACCGCCCGGGGAGGCCCTGGTCGTGGTGTCACTTGCACCTGCGGGGGCCGGCACCCGGCCTCGTGGGCGTATCGGCGGCGTCACCTGCCGTCGGGGCGTCCCGCTCCAGGGCCGGCCGGCCCACCAGAGTGTGGGCGCGGTGCCGCGCCTACGAGGGAGCATTCGTGACTGACCGTCGTACCGCCCCCAGCTCGGACCGCACCACCCGCTGCTACGTGCTCGACACCTCCGTGTTGCTGTCCGACCCCTGGTCACTGACCCGGTTCGACGAGCACGAGGTTGTCCTGCCGTTGGTGGTGATCTCCGAACTCGAGGGCAAGCGGCACCACCCGGAACTGGGATGGTTCGCCCGCACGGCGTTGCGCCAGCTCGACGAGCTGCGCATCGAGCACGGCCGCCTGGACGCACCCGTCCCGATCGGCACCGCAGGTGGCACTCTGCACGTCGAGCTGAACCACACCGATCCGGACGTGCTTCCCGCGGGCTTCCGCACCGACGCCAACGACAGCCGCATCCTCGCCTGCGCGCTCAACCTGGCTGCCGAGCGGCTGGTCTCGGGTCGGGGTGAGGTCGTGCTCGTCACCAAGGACATGCCGCTGCGGGTCAAGGCCGCCGCCGTCGGACTGACCGCTGACGAGTACCACGCACTCGACGTGGTGCCCTCGGGCTGGACCGGCATGGCCGACCTGGAGGTGACCGCCGCTGAGGTCGACGCGCTGTTCCGCGAGGGCGTCGTCGATCACGATGCGGCGCGTGACCTGCCGTGCAACACCGGCCTACGGCTCGTCGGCTGCGGGTCTGCGGCGTTGGGCCGGGTCACGGCGGACAAACGGGTGCGGTTGGTCCGCGGCGACCGCGAGGCGTTCGGGCTGCACGGTCGCTCCGCTGAGCAGCGGGTGGCGCTGGAGCTGCTGCTCGACCCGGAGGTCGGGATCGTCTCGCTCGGCGGGCGGGCCGGTACGGGCAAGTCGGCGCTGGCACTCTGCGCCGGCCTGGAAGCCGTGCTGGAGCGCCAGCAGCACCGCAAGGTCGTCGTGTTCCGGCCGCTGTATGCCGTGGGCGGGCAGGAGCTCGGGTACCTGCCGGGCAGCGAGAGCGAGAAGATGGCGCCCTGGGCCCAGGCCGTCTTCGACACGCTCGGCGCGCTGGTCAGCCAGAGCGTGCTCGACGAGGTCATGGCTCGCGGGATGCTCGAGGTGTTGCCGCTGACCCACATCCGCGGCCGCTCCCTGCACGACACATTCGTGATCGTGGACGAGGCACAGTCCCTGGAG
>JBOHEO010000307.1:0-4572 GCA_050701055.1 Pseudonocardia sp.
GCGTAGGACTCGAAGAGGTCCGCGGCCATTCCGGCGCAGTCGCCGACGTTGTCGCCCACGTTGTCGGCGATGGTGGCGGCGTTGCGCGGGTCGTCCTCGGGGATGCCCTGCTCGACCTTGCCGACGAGGTCGGCGCCGACGTCAGCGGCCTTGGTGAAGATACCGCCGCCGACCCGCATGAACATCGCGAGCAGAGCGGCGCCGAAGCCGAAGCCCTCCAGCACCTTCGGGGCCTGGCCCGCGTAGACGAGCACCACCAGCGCGGCACCGAACAGGCCGAGGCCGACGGTGAACATGCCGACGACACCGCCGGTGCGGAACGCGATCCGGGTGGCCTTCTCGCGGCCGCCGGGTTCGCGGGCTGCCGCGGCGACCCGGATGTTGGCGCGAGTGGCCAGCCACATGCCCAGGTAACCGATCGTGGCGGAGAAGACCGCACCGACGATGAAGAAGATCGACCGCCCGATACGCTCGCCGATGTCGTCTGCGGGGAGCGCGAACAACAGCACGAATACGATCACTACGAAGATGCTGAGCGTACGGAACTGGCGGTTGAGGTACGCCGCGGCGCCTTCCTGGACCGCTCGGCCGATGTCCTGCATCTTGGAGGTGCCCTGGCCGGCGGCCAGCACCTCTCGAAGCAGCATGTAGCCGATGGCCAGGGCGGCGACCGCGACCACCGCGACCACACCGACGACGATGCGGTCGTTCGCTCCGAGCTCAAGGCCCTGGGCGAGGGTGGACACGGACATCCGTCCTCCTGGTTTCATGGATCATTCAAGCCAGGGAACCCTTCATGGCACCCCTGGCGTCTCGATGTCGCCTGTCCTCGCAGGTAGGAGCGGTACAGGCAGATCCAGTCTATGAGTGTGACCCACGGCCCTCGGCGGCGGAGTGCTGGCGGCCGTAAAGATAACAATTTGGTCACAAAATCTCCCGATCGTGTGAATCGAGCGAACTCTTTTCGTTTCCTGATCGTGATGGGTACGTGAGGGTGGGGGCTCGGAGGCGTGGGGCGCGGTCGCTCGTCGTGGCCGTAGCCACGGCGGGGTTGCTTGCCGTGTCGATCGTCACGACCACCGCGGACCGCGCTATCGCGCCGACGGCGCGAGGTGAGGGCGCAGGTCCGGGTCCGGGCGCAGCTCTGTCATTCGCCGGCCCGGCCGCCGGGCAGGATGCCATGGCCGTCCCCGCGCCTCCGCGCGCCGGTCTGGCTCAGGCTGCGGTGACCGCCGCGGAGCGTGCGGCAGGCGGGGCCACCGAGGTCGCGGTCGTGGTGCTGGATCGAGAGACCGGCGAGATGGCCGTCGGTGCCCGTGGGAACGTGCCCGTCTACACGGCCTCGTTGTCGAAGGTCGTCGTGGCCGTGGACATCGTCGACCGCCGCCGACTCGACGGCCTTGCGGTGTCTGACGAGGAGATCAACCTTCTGCGCCGTGCGCTCAGCGCCAGCGATGATGGCGCGATGAATGAGTTGTGGGGTCGGTTCGACGGGCCCGGTGCTGCCTTCCGAGTGAGCCGGCGAGTCGGTCTCACCGGCACGAGCATGCCCAGCAACCCCAGCCAGTGGGGACAGATGTCCGTGCCGGCGACGGACACCGTCCGTATCTGGGAGTACATTCTTGAGGATCTGCCGGCCGCCGACCGCAACCTGCTGATCTCCGCGATGAACGCCGCCTCGGCTCGCGCGAAGGATGGCTTCAACCAGGCGTTCGGTCTGCTCGATCCGGTTGTGGACGGACCCGGCGGCCCGGGAAGCGTGGCGAAGCAGGGCTGGATGTGCTGCCCCACTGGTCATCGTTACCTGCACAGCGCCGGCGCCGTCGGGCCCGAGCAGCGGTTCGTGGTGGCACTGCTCGCCCAGACCCCACGCAGGTCCGGTTGGGAGTCGGCACGGGCCGAGGTGACGGCGATCGCCGCCGCGACGGTGCGGGCGCTGGACTTGACGGTCGCTGCGCTCGACGGGCGCTGAACCCTGACGCGCGCTGAACCTGACGGGCGCTGGACTTGACGCGCGCTGGACTTGACGGGCGCTGGGCGGACCGTTCACACCGTGTGCCAACCTCGGACACCGTGGATGGCGTCGGAGCTGATCAGGCCCGGCCTGATGGGGCCGTCCCGGACGGGCAGGGCGAACGCCTGTTGCGCAGGGTCCTGGCCGGCTCCGGTGTTGATCCTGGGCCAGGGCTGAGGTGGGTCGCGGCCCCCGAGGATGTGCCGGACATGTCGGCCTGGCTTGCGAGCGGCGCGGCCGGCTGCGACGAGGCGGGGTCGTTGCGGCACGCCGTACGGATGCCGATGCGCCCCGGACGCTCGGTGAGCTGGCCCGAGTGGGTGCCGCCAGAGCTGCTCGACGCGCTGACGAGGCGTGGGATCCGGGCCCCGTGGAGCCACCAGGCCGAGGCTGCCGGGTTGGCCTGGGCGAATCGTGACGTCATCGTTGCCACGGGTACGGCTTCGGGGAAGTCGTTGGCGTACCAGCTGCCGGTTCTCGCGCGATTCGCCGAGGATCCGCGAGCCACCGCGCTCTATCTCTCGCCGACGAAAGCGCTGGCCGCTGATCAGCTTCGGGCGCTCGACGCGCTCGACCTGCCCGACGTGCGGCCGGCCGCGCTCGACGGGGACACCTCGATGGACGAGCGCGACTGGGCGCGCCGGCATGCGCGCTGGCTGTTCAGCAATCCCGACATGCTGCATCGATCGGTGTTGCCCCGACACACCCGCTGGGCACGGGTTCTGCGACGGCTGAGCTTCGTGGTCATCGATGAATGCCACACCTACCGGGGTGTCTTCGGGTCGCACGTCGCCCTGCTCCTGCGGCGGTTGCAGCGGATCTGCGCTCGGTACGGGGCCCGGCCGACGATCGTCCTCACCTCGGCCACGGTGGCTGACGCCGCCTGGTTCGCCAGCCGTTTGACCAACCGGTCGGTGGTCGCGGTCACCGACGACGCCTCCCCGAGCGCCGGGCGCACGGTGGCGCTGTGGGAACCGCCGCTGTCGCCGGATGTGGTGGGGGAGAACGGCGCCCCGGTACGGCGCTCGGCCGGGGCGGAGGCGGCCCGGATGCTCGCCGACCTGGTGGTGGAGGGTGTTCGGACACTGACTTTCGTCCGGTCCCGGCGAGCTGCGGAACTCACCGCACTGGGCGCGCAGCGGATCCTGGCGGAGGTGGATCCGGACCTGGTCGCCCGGGTGTCGGCCTACCGCGGTGGTTACCTCCCCGAAGAGCGCCGTGCGCTGGAGGCGGCTCTGGCCGGCGGTGGCCTGCTGGGCGTGGCCACTACCAACGCCCTCGAACTCGGGATGGACATCACCGGTCTGGACGCGGTGGTGGTGGCCGGGTTTCCGGGCACCAGAGCGTCGTTCTGGCAGCAGGCGGGGCGCGCGGGGCGAGCCCGGAAGGAGGCGCTGGTGGTGCTGGTGGCCAGGGACGATCCACTGGACACCTATCTCGTGCACCATCCGGAGGCATTGCTCGGTGCCCCGGTGGAGGGCTGTGTGCTTGACCCGACCAACCCCTACGTGCTCGCGCCGCACCTGGTCTGCGCGGCGGCCGAACTGCCGCTCACCGCGGCTGACGTCGCGAACCTGTTCGGCGGCGCCGCGGCCGAGGCGGTGCTGGACGAGCTCGTGGCCGATGGCGTGCTGCGCCGACGGGTGGACGGATGGTTCTGGCCGTCGACCCGGGAGCGTCCAGCAGGCTCGGTGGACATCCGGGGTTCGGGACTCGGACAGGTGGCCATGGTGGAGTCGGGAACCGGGCGGATGCTCGGCACGGTGGATGCGATGTCGGCTCCGGCGACCATCCATCAAGGCGCCGTCTATCTCCACCGTGGCGAGAGTTACCTGGTGGAAGCCCTCGACCTGGAGGCAGGCGTGGCGCTGGTGTGTGCAGCTGCGCCCGACTGGCGAACTGACGCTCGCTCGACCGCCGACATTATGGTGGCGCGGATGATCGACCACCACGACCACGGCGCGGTGCGGGTGTCGTTCGGTGAGGTCATCGTGAGCACGCAGGTGGTGGGTTATCAGCGCCGAGCGCCGGACGGGCGGGTGCTGGAGACGATCTCGTTGGACCTTCCCGTGCAGACCCTGACAACTCGAGCTGTGTGGTACGACATCGACGGCAGCGCTCTTGTCGGTGCCGGTGTGAGCCCGGTGCGTCTGCCCGGCGCGCTGCACGCCGCCGAGCACGCGGCGATCGGACTGCTCCCGCTGTTCGCCGTGTGCGACAGGTGGGACATCGGCGGTATGTCGAGCGCGCTCCACCCGGATACCGGATGCCCGACGGTGTTCGTCCACGACGGTCATCCGGGCGGGGCTGGTTTCGCCGAGCGCGGTCATGCGGTGCTGGCCGGCTGGTTGTCGGCGACCCGTTCGGCGATCCGTGACTGCGAATGTGCCACCGGCTGTCCCTCGTGTGTGCAGTCGCCCAAGTGCGGCAACGGAAACGTTCCGCTCGACAAGGCCGGCGCCGTGCGGGTGCTCGGCGTGGTGTTGGGGGCCCTGAAGACGGGGTAGCTGCGGATGCTGAAGACGGGACAGGCCGCCGCCGACCGGCCAGTCGGGGGG
>JBOHEO010000308.1:0-4567 GCA_050701055.1 Pseudonocardia sp.
CGTCGACCTGGTCGGCGAGCTCGCGGCGCGGCGGGGGATGGCGGTGCTGCACATCACCCACGACCTCGCGCTGGCCCAGCACGGCTGTGCCCGGCTGGTGGTCATGCGCCAGCCGGGTGGTCGAGCACGGCCCTACCGTGGACGTGCTCGGCGCGCCGCGTCACGAGTACACCGCGGCCCTGATCGCAGCCGCGTCCGGCCCCGCCCGCCTGGATCGGGTTGATTCTGCGGCCGCACCTCGTGCGGCGGGAGCGTAGTCGCATCGGCCGGATCTTCATGAGCCGTTGCCGAGCAGTGCGAGTACAGCGTCGCCCTCGCCGTCCCTGGCTTGATGTGTACGTTCTCGTCCATCAAGTACCGAGTCCGTACTCATGGGTCTGCGCCGCCAACGCGTTCGCGATGGACGCTTCGCTGGCTCTCACCGATTCCATGAGATCGTCAAGCATACTGGCGGGAACTGTTCCGCGTCCCAACCCTGAGGTTCGGACGATCTCGGTCAGTGCCCGCGAGTTCCCCGGGGTTGTATGCGCGTGGCACGTCTGGTGTGACAGTGCGGCGTAAGCAGCGTAGGCGTCGGTGGATTCCAGGGCGTCGCGTATGACCACGTCGGCGATCTGTGGTGTTTCACCGGTGTCAGCGGCAAGGTCGAGGACGCATAGTCCGAGACGTACACGGAAGACGGTGGGCTCAGGAGCTGGTTCGAGCCGAAGATATCGGTCCACCATCTCGGTGATGTCGAAGGCGGCTTGCTGGTCGGCCAGTCTGCGGCACAGGACTGCCAGGCAGGCCGCGACCACTTCCTCCCACGGGGTGGGGGTGAGGGTGCCGGCCAGCGTGCGGCGGGCAGCATCGCAGCCTTGATCTACGGCTTGGGTGAGGATCATGACTTGGCGGCCGTCCAGAAGTCGCCGGCCGATGCCTTTGTGCTGCCGGGCGTGCTGGAGTGCCTGTGCCCATCGGCCTGCCCGGGTCAGGGCCCGGGTGCCGTCGGAGAGCAGGACCGACCACAGCCATCGGATGACCTCACCGTGATCGTCACCGTGGTCGATGAGATGACCGAGACTGATCTTTCTTCCGTCGATGACGGCATCCGCCTGGGACTTGACCGCTTCGAACAAGGCCGTAAACAGCTGGTATGCAGTAGTACCGTCTCCGTCACGGATGAGGAGACGGCCGAGGTTGATGAGAGGCTGCAGGGCGAGTTTCGCCGTCGCGGCGTCGAGCGACCGGGCGGTGTGGAAGATCTCGAACTGCTGCCAGCATAGGTTCCGTGCGAGACGGGGGATGCCGCAGTCACTGATGATCAACGCGGTCAGGTTGTGTGCTTCGCCCGCGCGGATGAGCGAGTCGTCGCTGCGCTGGCCGGCCAGATTGGCCAGGTGGCGGACGCGTGCGACGCGGACCTCCAGCGCCCGGCATACGGGCTTGGTGTGCGGAACCAGTGGGAACCGCTGCGCCATCAGGTCGTGCAGCTTCGACGCTGATGTGGCCTGATCGGGTCCGGTCCTCCTCACCTTGTCGACCTCCCTGATACCGGACCGCCTGCGTCGGTCCAGAGGAGCCAGGGCACCCGGGTCACCACGCGAGGGTCAACCGGGTATCCGGCCGGTCAATGTGGTATCCGTGCGGCCGTTGGTCGTCGGGCGTGTGTGCTGATTGAGCGGTAATGATCGGCTGAGCGGGCCGTTCACGATGCCATTGGTGCAGCAGCTCGGCGGTGTGAGCGGCGAGTGTGGCGCTGTTCGGGCCGTGCGCGATCACGCCCAGCTCGTCGGAGTCGCTGCCGCGCGGGCGTAGTGCGAGATAAGCGAGGTTCTCCCCGTCGTACAGGGCCGCGCCCGCCCACCGGCGGGCTGGGTCGAGGACTCCGCTCTCGCGGGCGCCAGGCTCGACCGCCAGCCGGGCGAAGCGGCAGCCGAGGGTGACCAGCCACAGGTCGAGATGTTCGACGGCCCCGTCGTTGATCACCATCCCGGTCCAGTGCTCGTGCGCGGGATGAGCGAGAACCTGTCGGAGGGCCGTCTCGTCCACCGGGTCGCCGGCGTCGAGGTTGAGGACGACGTCGTCAGCGAGGGGCAGGAAGCGGCGGGCTCGGGCGACGGCGCTTCCGCGCATGGGTACGAATCCGCACACCAACGCCGAGGTGCCGACCATCCGGTCGCCGTGGTGGAGGTCGAGCGCGACGCTGCGGGCCAGGCCGCTGCTGTGCAGGCTGAACGGCACCACGAGCCGGCCCCCCGACGGCGAGCTGCTGCCACCATGTCGCGGGGAGATCCCACGCCTCCGCGGTGACGATGATCCGGTCGTAGGGCGCACGGGCAGGGTGGCCGTCGGCGCCGTCGGCGCAGATCACCTCCACGTGGCGGTAACCAGCCGCGGCGAGTGCCGCGCGGGCTCCGGCGGCGAGGTCGTCGTCGATCTCGATGGTGACGACCGTGCCGGTCGGGCCGACCAGGTCGGCCAGCAGGGCGGCGTTGATGCCGGTGGCCGTGCCGATCTCCAAGACCCGCTGGCCGGGGTGGACGTCAAGCTGTTCCAGCATCGCGGCGACGAGGTTGGGGTGGGAGGCCGACGACAGGGCGCTTCCGTCGTCGGCGCGTGTGGTCACGACGACCTGGTGGGCGTAGGCCGTCGGCAGGTCCACGCCGGGCAGGAACAGGTGCCGGGGCACGGTGCGAAAGGCCGCCTCGACCTGCGGGGACTGGAACGTGCCGCGGTTGCGGATACGGTCGACCAGAGCCGCCCGCAACTGCGCAGGATCCGCAGCGGTGACGTCGGTAACGTTGGTGGTCACCGCGCGCAGCGTAGTCGGAGCGGGTGCGGCGTGACCGCGGATCAGCTTTGGAGCGGTCGGGGGGTCGGTATGGAAGATGGCCTGGGCCGCTGCGGCCGCCAGAATGCCCTGCTCGTCGGCAGGTATGCCCGCCCGGTTCCAGGCGAACAGGATGTGGTGGGCGATTACGGCGCGATGACCCCGGGTCAGCCTGCCGTGGAGTGCCAGTTCGGCGAGACCCTCTCCGGCGTGTTGGAAGGCGACCGGCCAGTCAGGTGCAGCCGCCAAGGGGCTGTGAACGCTGTAGGTGCGGGCAGTGAGGAGTCGGTAGGCGCCTTCGGCCGTGTCTTCTGACACCGGCGGCTGGCTGGCAGTCCGGTGGGCGGCGACCCGTTTCCAGACGTCACCCTGCTCGTACCATTCCTGGCCGGCTGCCCGCAGCAACAGGGTGCCCAGCAGCAGCCCGAGCTCACGCCGATAGTCGCTGCGACAGCGGCTGAGGTGGTTGAGCAGGTGGTGACTGTCGGTGTGGAACAGGTCATGGGCCAGCTGGATGCCGTCAGCGCCGCCGAACGCGTGGATCTCGGGCTCGTAGATCGCCACGGCCCATCGCTGGAGGGCGCCGCGTCCGGACAGGTCGTGCATCGTCTGTTCCATGGCGGTGGTGACCTGCTCGTCCTCGCCGATGGCGGGCAACAGCCGCACCCGCCATGACGCTCCTTTGCGGACGAACCACCACGAGGAGATGATTCTGGCCTCCTGGGCGGTGGTCAGCTGCGGCCCCAGATGGGCGACGGCCATCTGTTCCACGGCTCGCCAGTCGGCACACCACACGCTCACCTGACGCCACCTGTCGAAGTCGGGCTCGCTCATCTGCCTGTCCATTCCACATTCCGTCGTGAGAGCCTCAGTTGACCAGCAGGCAGGATTCCCAGCCGCCGCTGGCCCCGGTCGCCATGGTGTGCAAGATCGCCGCGATCCCTGCGCTCCCGTCAATCAGTCCAGATGGCTGAGCGGGGCGTGGATCGCTGTGGCCGAGCAGGGTGTCGAGCAGACGCGGCAGGTGGGCCGCGATCTCTGGCGATCCTGCGTCGACGGCGGCGTACCACGCTGTGGTGATCAGACCCGCCCAGCCGTGACACAAGGCGGGGTCGGTGATGCGGGCGAGCTGGGCAGGGTCGGACAGGCATCTGGCCAGGGCGTGTTCAGCGAGTCGCCGCCGGGCGTGGTCGCCGGTGGCGTGTCCGGCCAGTTGCTGGGCCCGGGCCAGACCGGGTGTTCCGTAGCACCAGGAGGGCCGGCCGGGACGGGGATCGGTTGACAGGCCGGTGCGCTGCTCGGTGAGGCTGACACGTTGAGGCCACCATGTGCCTGAAGGTCCGTCGTGACGCCAGGTGTCCAGCCACCGGCAGATCCGGTCGATGACGGCGACCTGCCCGTCGACGATGATCCCCTGCCTCATCGCCAGAGCCAGCAGCGCGAGCGGACCGGCGATTCCGTGGGCCATACCGAGATCTGCATGTCCGCCGCACCCTGATCAGCACCGTCCGGGCCGGCACCGCCACCGCCTCACTACCCCCACCCACCCGGGCCGCCGCCCACCACACGGCCCTGGCCGTGATCGGCACCGCGCGTGTCACCACCGACCGCCACCACCACCACAAGATCAAAACCAGGCAGCCGTTCCCCCACGCCCCCCACGGCATCACCACCCGCACCGCACCCGCCCACGTGCACGTCTGCGGCACCACCACGGCCTGACCCCCGCACCGTCTCATCCCCCGACCAGAACAC
>JBOHEO010000309.1:0-4556 GCA_050701055.1 Pseudonocardia sp.
CACCCGGACAGAGCGCGGGCGGCCCGGCTGGGGGCAGCGGCCCCGGTGCCGATGGTACCGGGGTCCTCCGTGCTGTCTGTGGCTGTTCGGCCGACGACGAACAGACCAGGTGGCAACGCGATCGCGCGGACCGCGGGCAGCTTGTCGATCTCGGTGAGCATGCTCTCCAAGCTCACGCTGCCCGGATCGGTCTTGATCAGCGACAACAGCGAACGGTCACCCAGCTCGCCGTCCTCCGCGTCCGTGATCGTGTCCGCGATCAAGGCTATGATGCGAGCCGCCGCCTCGGGTGGGAGTCGGGCCGCTACCCGAGTGAACAAGGCGTCCTCGGCTCGGTGCAGCGCCGAGGCGACCATCCGCTCGCACCGGCCGCGCGCAGGTGGCTCGATGCGTTCGGCCGGCACCGCTCCAGCAGCACCTCGCGGATCAGTTCCGGGCGGCGCTCGGACTCCGCGACATGGGCGGCCAACCAGTCGGTGAGCTTGTCCGCGTCCGCGACACCGCACTCCCGGAATCCCAGCACCTGGCGGATCTCCGCCCGGTGCGCCTTGATCTGCCGCCCTGACCAGTTATAAAAACTCAGCTCAGCAGCCGAGACGCCGACCTGGCGGGCGACGAACTCCACCGCTTCATCCGCCACCGCGCTACGCCCGGACGGGAACCGGCCCGCGAGGGTGAAGTACTTCAACAACACCGCAAACCCCAGCCGTGTCGCGCCCGACTTGTTGCGCAACAGCGCCACCTCGTCGGGTAGCAGGATGAAGTGCTCCACGAGCTCGTCGAGCTCGAGCTGACGGCCCATGCGCACACGCTCCGGTGACGGCAACCCAGCCCAGGAGCGCGGACGCTACTGCTTGATCAACCAGCTGCTACTTCGCCCCTGGTGACACGTTCCTTAGCGGCACCCGTGGTCGGCGAGGCGCGTGCCCCGTGTGTGGGCGTCATAGCGTGCTGGGACGCTGCGCGGGTGGACGACGACGCAGAGTGCGCCGAGCTGGACCTCTCCGACCTCGTTGCCGAGGGTGCGGTGTGGCGCCGACGGCGTCTCGTGCGCTGCCGGTTGCGGGGAGCGGACCTGCGCGAGCTCGTCACCGAGCAGTGCGTGTTCGACGAGTGCGACCTCACCGGTGCTGATCTCGGCGATTCCCGGCACCGCGGAACGGCCTTCCGCACCTGCATGCTGCGCGGCGCCACGCTGTCCGGCTCCGCCTTCCACGGCTGCTCGTTGCTCGGCACCGTTCTCGTCGACGCCCGGCTCCGGCCGTGGACGGTCAGCGACTGCGATCTGACCCTTGCCGCGCTCGGCGGCACCGACCTGCGCCGGACCGACCTGTCCGGCCTGCGGCTGCGGGAGGCCGACTTCGGCGGAGCCGACCTGCGCGAGTCCGACCTGCGCGGCGCGGATCTCGCCGGTGCGCGGCTGCTGCGTACCCGGCTCGAGGACGCGGATCTCCGCGGCGCCCGGCTCGACCCCGACGCTCTCGTCCAAGCCCGTCTCACCGGCGCCCGGGTCGACCCCGAGACGGCCCTCGCGTTCGCTGCAGCACACGGCCTGCGGATCGGCTGACTGCTGGTTCGCCGGCGATCAGGGTGTCGAGCGCGGTCCGTTCGGTGGGCACCGCATGCTCAACGCCCGGCGGCACCGCCGTCATGGAGCAGGTGGACGATCGTGTCGAGCTTGCCGTCGAGTCGGGTGAGGTGGACATCCACGGCGGTGAGCTGGGTTTCGATGCCGCCGACGCGGGTGTCCAGCCCCGCCAGTCCGCTGACGACCCCCACCAACTCGCCTTCGATCCCGTGCAGGCGCTCCTCGATCTGATCGAGCCGGCTGCCCTGGCGCAGCTGGGCGCCCTGGATGCGCTGCACGTTGCCGGACATCTCGGTGAGCAGGTCGTAGATCGCCTCGATGTCGTTCTCGTGCTGCCTGACCTTGTGTTCGATCCTCGGCGGCGTCGTCATGCCGGGAGCGTACCGACACCGGTGCCGTCCGCGGGGCCGTTCAGCCGATGCCGCAGCCCGCTCGCCCGACTCACCGGCCGGGCCACGGCGGCCCGCACCGCTGCCTCCGACCCGACGATCCGAACGGCGGCCCGAGCTCTGGTGATCGCGGTGTAGAGCAGTTCCCGGGTGAGCAGCGGTGACTCGGCCGGCGGCAGCACCACCGTGACGCGGGCGAACTGGCTGCCCTGGCCGCGGTGCACCGTCATCGCGTGCACGGTCTGCACATCGGGGAGGCGGGCCGGGGCGAGGAGGGTGGGTGTGCCGCCGCGGGAGAAGGCGACCCGGGGGCCGCCGGCGGTCTGCACGACGACCCCGGTGTCGCCGTTGTAGAGGTCGACGTCGTAGTCGTTCGTGGTGATCAGCACCGGTCGGCCGGGATACCACTCACCGGTGTCCATGGGAAGCGTGTCGGCCAGCCAACGCTCGATCTCGGCGCTCCACCACGTCACGCCGAACGGGCCGCGCCGGTGCCCGCACAGCACCCTGTGCGCCTCCAGCGCTTCGAGCGCCCGCTCCACCTCGCCGGCCTGGGCGGCTTCGATCATGGTCTGGCCGGCCGCGACGACGTCGGCGCGCAGGCCGGCTGTGTCGCCGGGGGTTTCGGTGAACACCACGTCGGGATGCCTGCCGCGGAGCATCGCGACGGCGGCGTCGGGATCGCCGGACTGGACCGCCCGAGCCAGGTCAGCGATGGCGCCGGTGAAGCGGAACGTGTGGTTCAGGGTGACGACCCCGTTGATCACCGGCTCCGGGCCGGCCACGCCCAGCTCGCGCAGGGCTGCGTCGAGGGCGGGCTCGGGCGTGCCGGTGGCCCGGGCGAGATCGCTCAGAACGGCACCGGCTTCGACCGAGGCGAGCTGGTCGGGGTCGCCCACCAGGACCAGCCGCGCGTCGGGGCGGACCGCTTCCAGCAGCCGGGCCATCAGGGTGAGCGACACCATCGACGTCTCGTCCACGACGATCACGTCGAACGGCAGCCGGTTGGACCGGTCGTGCCGGAACCGGCTCGACGCTCCGGGTCGCCACCCCAACAGCCGGTGCAGGGTGGACGCGCGCAGCTCACCCAGCCGATCACGATCCTCCGGCGGGAGCGTGGCGACCTGGGTGCGGACCGCCTCCTCCAGCCGGGCCGCGGCCTTGCCGGTGGGTGCGGCGAGGGCGATCCGGGGTACCACCGGATCGGCCGGCCGGGGGCCGACCCCGCGCCCGTCGGTCGATGCGGCGAGCGCGGTCCGGGGCGGGGACGGCTGGTCCCGCCCTCCCAGGTCGGCCAGCAGCGCGAGCAGCCGCGCGACCGTGGTGGTCTTACCGGTGCCCGGCCCACCGGCCAACACGGTGACCCGGCGCAGCGCGCTGGCCGCCGCGGCGAGGCGCTGGCGCTCGGGTTCCCCCGGTGGGAAGAGCCGGGTGAGCCCGGCGCGGAGCCGCTCGATGTCCACCGGTGCAGGCCCGGCGGCGGCGCGGTGTCGCAGGTCACGGCGGACCTGCTCCTCCTGGTGCCAGTAGCGCTCCAGGTAGAGCAGCCCACCGGTCATCCGCAACGGCCGTCCGCCGGACGCATCGGGCCCGCTGGTGATGATCGGGCTGCGTTCACAGGCCGCGCGCCATGGACCGGGGACCGGCCAGGGGAGCGCGGAGACGTCGACCAGCTCGTCGCCCTCGCCCAGGACGGTGCGGCGTAATGCCCCCAGCTCCAGGCAGACCGACCCGAGCCGGATGCCGCGCACCACGAACGCCACCGCGAGCAGGACGGCCTCGTCGCGCTCATCGCCGAGCCGGCCGAGCCGGATGGCGACGTGCACGTCAGCCGCCGCGAGGACGCCCGCGGCGTTGAACTGTGCCAGCAGGCCGGAGGCGCGCAGCGCGAAGCGCGGGTCGTGTGGGTCGGTAGCGGGTTCGTCCTTGATGAGCGCGGTCATGACGCCGTCCCGAGAACGGTGCCCGCGCAGCGCGCATCGTGGAGGAGCCCGGAGAGCTCGCAGACCAGCGCCGCCGGCGGTGCCCAGCCGAACACCCCACACGGGACGCCGTCGACAGTGGGGGTGTGTGGGCCGCACATCCCGCGCAGGAACAGGTAGAGCACCCCGCCGAGCTGACGCTCGGGGTCGTAGCCGGGCTGGCGCCAGCGCAGGAAGCGGTGCAGCGCCACGGCGTAGATCAACGCCTGCAACGGGTACTGCGCCGCGATCATCGCCTGAGCGAGCACCGGCGGGCTGTAGTGGCGGGCGGTGAGCGGTTCGGAGACGTCGGTACGGATCGGGCCGAGCCAGTTGGTCTTGTAGTCGACGACGACGAACCGGGGCCCGGGCAACCGGAGGACCGCGTCGATGCTGCCGTTGAGGTAGCCGCGCAGGGGTTGGCCGGCCAGGGCGGGTGCGGACAGCGAGTCGACGTAGCCGGCCAGCGGGTCGGTGCGGGGAAGGTGACGCCGTAGCACTGGCGCGAGGTCGCCCAGGGTGAGCTCGGTGGCGAACCGATCCCGGCCCGGCTGATCGCCGCCGGCCAGCGGGAACTCGAAGTCCAGCTCGGACAGTCGGTCGGCTCGCGCGACGTCG
>JBOHEO010000310.1:0-4555 GCA_050701055.1 Pseudonocardia sp.
ATGGAGAAGGTCACGGCCCGGATCGCGGTCTCGCCGTTGGCGCGGCGGGTGCAGGTGGAGCACCTCGGCGGGGATGCGGTCGAGATCCCCAACGGCGTCGACGTCGAGCTGTTCGCCCGCGGACCGCTGCTCCCGGGATACCCGCGGCCCGAGACCGTGGGTTTCCTGGGTCGGTTCGATGAGCCGCGCAAGGGCATGCCGGTGCTGCTCGACGCGATGCGCGAGCTGGTCCCGACCCGTCCTGACCTGCGTTTGCTGGTGGTCGGCCGGGGCGGGGCCGCTGCGTTGTTGCGCGCTGCCGGGCCCGCTCTCGCCGGGCGCGTCGAGGTGCTCGGTGCCGTCGACGACATCACCAAGGCCGCGGCGCTGCGTTCAATGGACGTCTTCTGCGCACCGCACCTGGGTGGGGAGAGTTTTGGGATGGTGCTCACCGAGGCGATGGCAGCCGGCGCCGCGGTGCTCGCCAGTGACCTCGACGCGTTCCGCGCCGTGCTCGGTGACGGGCCGGCCGGCGCGCTCTTCTCCACCGGCGATGCCCACGCGCTGGCCGGCGTGCTCGGTGAGCTGCTCGACGACCCGGCGCGACGGGGAGCGCTGTCGGTCGCCGGGCAGCTGCGCGTGCGGCGGTTCGACTGGCCGGTGGTCGCGGGCGCGGTGGTCCGGGTCTACCAGGCCGCCGTCGCGGCAGATCCCCGGCGTGCTGTCGGCGTGTCCCGATGACGGGCTGGATGGGGCTGCTGCTGGTCACGATCGTGCTGGTGGTGGCCGCGCTGGTGTTCCTGTGTGTCACCCGGGCCCGGCGGCTGGACCGCCTGCACATCCGCGTCGACGCAGCCCGGGCGGGGTTGGAGTCGGCGTTGGACCGCCGCGCCGTGGTGGCCCGGTGGGTCGCGGCTGTGCCCGGCTCACGCTCGCCCCCCGAACTGGCCGTGACTGCCCTGGCCGCGCTCTCGGCGGGCGCGGAGCGGGAGGTGCGAGAGGGCTCCGAGAACGCCGAGAACGCCCTGACCCGCTGTCTGGCCGCCGTGGATCGCGCCGGGCTGGACGATGAGCTGCTCGAGGAGCTGGCCGACGCCGAGCAGCTGGTCATCCTCGCCAGGCGGGTGCACAACGACGCCGTGCGCGACACCCTCGGGCTGCGGTCGCGTCGGTTGGTGCGCTGGCTGCGGCTGGCCGGCACCGCGCCGGTGCCGGCCTACTTCGAGATCGCCGACCCGGAGCCGCAACCCGAGGTGGCGCACCCTTCGCCGTCAGAGACCGGCGGCTGACACATCGGCGCTGACGTATCATCGGTTGACCTGCCATCTTACTCTGAGAGGCTCACCGTGTCCTCCGAGCATGCCCGTCCTGATCACGCCGGCCCCCAGCGCGGAGCGCGCGCGGAGCACGCATCGGGACAGTTCGGCACCGCGCGGGTGAAGCGCGGGATGGCGGAGATGCTCAAGGGTGGCGTGATCATGGACGTGGTCGACGCCGGCCAGGCCAAGATCGCCGAGGACGCCGGCGCCGTCGCCGTGATGGCCCTGGAGCGGGTACCGGCCGACATTCGCGCGCAGGGTGGCGTGGCCCGGATGAGCGACCCGGACATGGTCGCGGGCATCATCGACGCGGTGTCCATCCCGGTGATGGCCAAGGCGAGGATCGGGCATTTCGTCGAGGCGCAGGTGTTGCAGTCCATCGGTGTGGACTATGTGGACGAGTCCGAGGTGCTCACCCCCGCCGACGAGGCGTATCACATCGACAAGTGGGCCTACACCGTGCCGTTCGTGTGCGGTGCCACCAACCTGGGCGAGGCGCTGCGGCGCATCTCCGAGGGCGCGGGGATGATCCGTTCCAAGGGGGAGGCCGGCACCGGCAACGTCGTCGAGGCCACCCGGCACATGCGGTCGATCCGCGCCGAGATCCGCCGGCTGGGCACCCTGGACAGCGCCGAGCTCCACGTCGCGGCCAAGGAGCTGCGGGCACCGGTGGACCTGGTCGCCGAGGTCGCCGAGGCCGGCAAGCTCCCGGTGGTGCTCTTCACCGCGGGCGGCATCGCCACCCCGGCCGACGCCGCGATGATGATGCAGCTCGGCGCGGAGGGCGTGTTCGTCGGTTCGGGCATCTTCAAGTCCGGGGATCCGGCGCGGCGTGCCGAGGCGATCGTCAGGGCCACCACGTTCCACGACGATCCGGCCGTGATCGCGAAGGTCTCCCGCGGGCTCGGCGAGGCGATGGCCGGGATCGACCTGTCCGACCTGCCGGCCGCGCAGCGGTACGCCACCCGCGGCTGGTGACCGAGGGGCGCTGTTCGTTCTCGCCGCGCCCGCAACCGAACGAACGGCACTTCGTCCATACCTACTGGACGAGAGTGCCGTTCGGTTGCCCCGCGACAGGTGACCATGTCGCGGTTGTGGGGGAGGGTGGGGACGTGCATTGTCTGGTGATCGGGGCCACCGGGTTCGTCGGCGCGCTGCTCGTGCCGCGGCTGCTAGACGCCGGGCATCGGGTCCGCTGCCTGGCCCGTGACCCGGTCCGGCTCAGGCGGTTGCCCTGCGCTGACGAGGTCGACGTGTGCCCTGGTGATGCCGCGGATCCCGCGGTTGCCCGGGTGGCCTGCCACGGCGTCGGTGCCGTGTTCTACCTGCTGCATTCGATGGACGGGCCCGGGTTCGGCGAACGCGACCATCGGACGGCCACCGTGGTGGCGGAGGCGGCGCATGCGGCCGGCGTCGCCCGGATCGTCTATCTCGGTGGTTTGCAGCCCGACGGCGAGGCGTCGGCGCATCTGCGGTCGCGCCGTGCCGTCGGGGATGTACTGCTCGCCAGCGGCGTGCCGACGGCGGTGTTGCAGGCCGGGATCGTTGTCGGTGCCGGATCCGCGAGTTTCGAGTTGATCCGTCAGATCGCCGCGGTCGGGCCGGTGTTGCCCATGCCGGACCGGGCCTGGAACTCCGTGCAGCCCATCGGCATCGACGACGTGCTGCACTACCTCATCTCCTGCCTGGACCTGCCCGCCGACGTCCACCGGAGCTTCGACATCGGTGGTGGTGACGTGCTGGCCTACCAGGAGCTCATCACCGGTTACGCGGCGGTCGCCGGGCTTCCCCGCCCGGTCACGGTTCCGGTGCCCGGATCCGCGCCCCGGCTCACCGCCCGCGCGCTACAGGTGTTGACCCGGGTGGACCGGCACCTGACGGGGCCGTTGCTGGAGTCGATGGCCCACGACCTGGTGTGCCGGGAGGACGATCTGGTCGGGTTGGTCGGCCCACCACCCGGCGGGCCGGCGAGCTACGCCGATGCCGTGCGCCGGACATTGGACATGGACGGCGGTGCGCGCCTGATGGGGACACCGCTGATCAGCGAGCACGTCAGGGACGTGCCCGCCCCGGCGGCCCGGCTGTGGTCGGTGATCAGCGGGATCGGTGGCGACACCGGCTGGTACACGGTGCCCGGGGCGTGGGAGCTGCGCGGCGTGGTCGACCGGCTCCTCGGCGGGATCGGCGCCCGGCGCGCGGAGCCGGGTGTGCTGACACCCGGGGCGGCGCTGGACTGGTGGCGGATCGAGGCTGTCGACCCGGGCCGGTCGTTGCGGCTGCGAGCGGAGATGAAGCTCCCTGGCATCGCCACCCTCGAGCTGGCGGCCGAGCCGACCGGCGGCACGACCAGCCGCTACGTCCAGCGCGTGACGTTCCGCCCATGCGGGCTCGCCGGCCGGGCGTACTGGTACGCCCAACTCCCGGCGCACAACTTCCTGTTCGCGGTGATGGCGCGCACCATCGCCGCGCGGTCCGCGGATCAG
Organism: Pseudonocardia sp.; assembly: GCA_050701055.1. Lineage (GTDB taxonomy): Bacteria > Actinomycetota > Actinomycetes > Mycobacteriales > Pseudonocardiaceae > Pseudonocardia. The sequence continues at coordinate 3,782 of JBOHEO010000310.1, forward strand.
CCAGCCGCCACGTCGTAGCGGGCGAAGGACCGGGTGAACGTCGCCGTGCCCGACGTCATCGCCCGCAGGTCGACGGCGTAGCGCAGCAGCTCGACGCACGGCACCTCGGCGCGCACCAGGGTGCGCCCCGGCCCGGCCACCTCCGTGCCGAGCACCCGCCCGCGCCGCCCGGAGAGGTCGCCGAGCACCGCTCCCAGATGGTCGTCGGGGAGCCGCACGGCGACCTCGTCGAATGGTTCGAGCAGCACCGTGCCGCATGCCTGCGCCGCTTCCCGCAGCGCCAGCGCACCCGCGGTCTGGAACGCGGCGTCGGAGGAGTCGACGCTGTGTGCCTTGCCGTCCACGAGCGTGGCACGCAGGTCGACGGCTGGGTGGTGCGCGTCGCTCAGCCCGCGTTCGAGTTGGGCCCGGATGCCCTTCTCCACACTCGGGATGTACTGCGTGGGCACCGAACCACCCACGACCTTGGACCGGAACTCGAACCCGGTGCCGCGCGGCAGCGGCTCGAACTCGACGTGGCACACCGCGTACTGGCCGTGCCCCCCGGACTGCTTGACGTGGCGACCGGTGACCCGCGCGGGCCCGGCGATCGTCTCGCGCATCGGCACCCGAACCGGCTCGGTGTCCACCCCGGCGCCGCCGGCACGCAGCCTCGACAGCACCACGTCCGCGTGCGCCTCGCCCATGCACCACAGCACGGTCTGGTGGGTCTCGACGTTGCGCTCCAGCTGGAGCGTCGGGTCGGCGGCGACGATCTTTGCCAGCGTCTTGACC
>JBOHEO010000311.1:0-4545 GCA_050701055.1 Pseudonocardia sp.
GCGGGTGCTGTTCTGCGGCATCAACCCGGGGCTCGTCTCGGCGGCCACCGGACATCACTTCGCCCGCCCGGGCAACCGCTTCTGGCCCGTTCTGCACGGCGCCGGGTTCACGTCGCGGCTGCTGCTGCCTGCCGAGCAGGACGTGCTGCGCGGGCTCGGGCTGGGCGTGACCAACGTGGTCGCGCGGGCCACGGCGCGGGCCGACGAGCTGGCCGCCGCCGAGTTGGTGGCCGGGGGTGTGCGGCTGCGGGAGCTGGTGGCGCAGGTTCGCCCGGCGTGGCTCGCGGTCGTCGGGATCACCGCCTATCGCACGGTCTTCGCCGCGCCACGCGCTGCCGTCGGCCGTCAGGAGCAGCGACTGGGCGACACCCGGATCTGGGCGCTGCCGAACCCCAGCGGGCTGAACGCGCATTGGCAGCTTCCGGCGATGATCGCGGAGTACGCCCGGCTGCGCGCCGCGGCGGTCGACCCCCCGGAGCTGGATCTGCTCGGAAAGGTCGACTGAGCGGCGGCCCGCGGGGCTGATCTGCGCGGAGGGGCCCACGGAGCTGGTCCTGCTCGGCGGGCCGACTGAGCGGCGGGCGGCCCCCCATCTGCTCCGAGGGGCCGACCGGACCACCGGGCTCAGGTCTGTCGTGGTGATCCGGCACCTTCCGCGCGGGTGGTGCCGGTACGACCGACCGAGTTCAACGGCGCCGCGATCTCCTCCAGCGACCGCCCCTCGGCGGCCACGCCGAAGAAGATCGCGACGATCCCGCCGATCACCATCACCCCGGCCCCGAGCAGGTAGCCGAGGAACAGCTGGAACGGGTCGGACCCGTCGCCGATCAGCGCACCGTAGATCAACGGTCCGGACGAGCCGAAGAGCTGCGCGATGGCGAAGAACACCGCGATCGCCTTGGCCCGCACCTCCATCGGGAAGATCTCGCTGACCGTCAGGTACGCCGAGCTGGCACCGGCCGAGGCGAAGAAGAAGATGACGCTCCAGGCGATGGTCTGGGTGACCGCGGTGAGGGCGCCGGCGTTGAAGAGGAACGCGGTGATCGCGAGCAGGACCCCGGACGTGATGTAGGTGGTCGCGATCATCGTCTTGCGGCCGATGGTGTCGAAGAGGTGCCCGATCGTCAGCGGGCCGATCAGGTTGCCCGCGGCGAAGGCGATCAGGAACAGCGGCGTGTCCGACGCGTCGACGGCGTAGAACCGGGTCAGCATCAGCGTGTAGGTGAAGAAGATCGCGTTGTAGAGGAACGACTGAGTGATCATCATCGACGCGCTGAGGATGGACCGGGTCGGATACTCCCGGAAGAGCACCCGGACCAGCGCGAGGTAGCCGTGATCGTCACCGGCCTTGACGTCGATCGCCTTGCTCTCGTCCACCTTCGGCAGGTCGCGCCCGGTCGCGCGAACCTCCTGCTCCATGTAGGCGATGGACTTCTCGGCCGCCTCCTGGCGGCCGTGCATGACCTGCCAGCGCGGGCTCTCCGGCAGGTGCCGCCGCACGAACAGGATCACGATGCCCAGCACGGGGCCGATGGCGAAGCCGATCCGCCATCCGATGCTCGGGTCGAACGCGTTGAGCAGGATGAACGTGCCCAGCGTGCCGAGGATCGCGCCGAACCAGTACGTGCCGTTGACCATGATGTCGACCCGGCCGCGGAACCTCGCCGGGATCAGCTCGTCGATCGCGGAGTTGATGGCTGCGTACTCGCCGCCGATCCCCATGCCGGCGATGAACCGCGTGGCGTAGAGGAAGACCAGCCAGCCGGTGCCGTTGTTCAACGTCAGTGCGGTCAGGCCGCTCCCGATCAGGTAGACGGCCAGAGTGATCATGAACAGGTTGCGGCGGCCCAGCCGGTCGGACAGCCGCCCGAAGAACAGCGCGCCGACCACCTCACCGATCAGGTAGACCGTGGCGAGCAGGCCGACCTGGGTGGAGGACAGGGCGAGCGTCTCCGGCAGCGAGAGCGTGGCCGCGACGGCACTGGCGACGGTGATCTCCAGACCGTCGAGGATCCAGACCGCACCGAGCGCCCCGACCATGCGGGTGTGGAACGGCGACCACGGCAGCCGGTCGATGCGGGCCGGAATGAGACTGCGAACTGCGCCGGGTGCCGCGGCGCTTGCATCTACACCCATGTCGCCCCATACCCATGCCACGGCCCCCCTCAAACGAGTGATGCTCCTGGGGTGCGCGCCGGCGGATCCGGCGTCGGCGAGGAGTCTTGACGGCTCCTGTGTGCGGCATCACCTTCAGCCCGCCGCGACCGCGCCTGACGCCGTCCGAGGTCGCCCGGGAATAGGCTTCCGGCGTGTCCAAGCTCGCGACGGCGACCAAGCGGATCCTGGTCGGGCGTCCCCAGCGCAGTGACCGCCTCGCGCACACCCTGCTGCCGAAGCGGATCGCGCTTCCGGTGTTCGCCTCCGACGCCATGTCCTCGGTCGCCTACGCACCCGAGGAGATCTTCCTGACGCTCTCCGCGGCCGGGGTGGCCTCCTATGCCTACTCCCCGTGGGTCGGGCTGGCGGTGGTCGTGGTGCTGCTGACCGTGGTCACCAGCTACCGGCAGAACGTCGTGGCCTACCCGTCCGGGGGCGGGGACTACGAAGTCGCCACGGTCAACCTCGGCCCCCGCGCCGGGCTCACCGTCGCCGCCGCGCTGCTCGTGGACTACACGCTGACGGTGGCCGTGTCGATCTCGGCCGCCGCGGCGAACGTCGGCGCGCTGGTGCCGTACGTTGCCGAGCACAAGGTGGGGTTCGCCGTCGCGGCGATCGTGGTGCTCACCGCCGCGAACCTGCGCGGCGTCCGCGAGTCCGGCGTGGCGTTCGCCGTCCCCACCTACGCGTTCGTGTTCGGCATCGCCACTATGATCATCTGGGGATTGACCCGGATCCTGCTGTTCGGCGACGAGGTGCGCACGGGCAGCGCCGACCTCGAGCTCGTGGCCGAGGGCGACGCGTTCACCGGGCTCGCGCTGGTGCTGCTGATCCTGCGCAGCTTCACCCAGGGGTGCGCCGCGCTTACCGGCGTCGAGGCGATCAGCAACGGCGTGCCGGCGTTTCGCAAACCCAAGTCCCGCAACGCCGCCGCCACCCTCGCCCTGCTCGGCGGCATCTCGGTCACCATGTTCTCCGGGCTCATCGCGCTCGCCCAGCTCACCGGCGCGAAGATCGCCGAGTCGCCCGAGCAACAGTTCCCCACCGCGCCCGCGGGCTACGTGCAGCAGACCCTCGTGGCGCAGCTGGCCGACGCGGTGTTCGGCGACTTCCGGGTCGGGTTCTTCGTCGTCGTCATCGTGACCGCGCTGATCCTGGTGCTCGCCGCGAACACCGCCTACAACGGCTTCCCGGTGCTCGGGTCGATCCTGTCCCAGGACCGTTACCTGCCTCGCCAGCTGCACACCCGCGGCGACCGGCTCGCGTTCTCCAACGGCATCGTCTTCCTGGCCGGTGTCGCGATCGTGCTGGTGATCGGGTTCCAGGCCGAGGTCACGCGGCTCATCGCGCTGTACACGGTCGGTGTGTTCACCTCGTTCACCCTCAGCCAGAGCGGGATGCTGCGGCACTGGCACCGGCTGCTGGCGACCGAGACCGATGTTGCGCAACGCCGCCGGATGCGGCGGGCCCAGACCATCAACGGGTTCGGCGCCGCCATGACCGCCGTGGTCCTGGTCGTCGTGCTGATCACCAAGTTCACCCGCGGGGCGTGGATCGCGATCGCCGCGATGGCTGTCTTCTACATGTTGATGCAGTTCGTCCGGCAGCACTACGACCGCGTCTCCGCCGAGCTCGTGGCCGGCGATGACGACGCCGTTCTCCCGTCCCGCAACCATGCGATCGTGCTGGTCTCGACCCTGCACAAGCCCACGCTGCGCGCCGTCGCCTACGCCCGCGCCACCCGGCCCGACGTGCTGGAGGCGGTCACGGTCAACGTCGACGAGACCGACACCAGGCGGCTGGTCCGGGACTGGGAGAAACGCGGGTTGCCGGTGCCGCTCAAGGTCGTCGAGTCGCCCTACCGGGAGATCACCAAGCCCGTTCTGGACTACGTGCGACGGATCCGGTCCACCAACCCCCGTGACGTCGTCACCATCTTCATCCCCGAGTACGTCGTCGGGCACTGGTGGGAGACGATCCTGCACAACCAGAGCGCGCTGCGGCTCAAGGGACGGCTGCTGTTCCAACCCGGCGTGATGGTGACCAGCGTGCCGTGGCAGCTCGCCTCCTCCGAACGCGCGATGGTGCGCGGCCCGGAGATCGCGCCCGGGTCGTTGCGGCGTGGCTACCCCGCTGCCGTCGTGCCCCGCGACGACGTGCCCGCGGCCGAGTCCCCGGCGGCGCCGGCCGACGAGCGGTCCGGGAAGGTAGGCGGACGGCGGTCGTGAGCGAGCTTGCGAGGGGACCATCGGGGCACAGCACCCCTGGTCGCGGCGGTGACGAGGGTCAGCGAGGAGGCGGCGGCGTGACCGGTGCGGGGATGGACTGGACCGACCGGGTGCTCGAGCTCGACGTCGGCCCGGTGGCTCATGGCGGGCACTGCGTGGC
>JBOHEO010000312.1:0-4527 GCA_050701055.1 Pseudonocardia sp.
TGTCGGTCGTCGTCAGCGTCGGCGCCTCGCTGTTCGACGACCGCTTCGGGCTGGCCGACCGGCGCCCCACCGAGCTCATCACGATGCCGTTCCTGGCCAACGACCGCCTCGATCCGAGCCGATCACACGGCGACCTGCTGCTCACCCTGGAGGCCGGGCACGCCGACACCATCCAGTTCGCACTGCGGCAGCTGATGCGCCGCACCCGCAGCGACATGGTACTGAAGTGGATGGTCGAGGGCTACGGCCGCGGCGCCGGGTCGGCCAACGCCGGCGGCACACCCCGTAACCTCCTCGGTTTCAAGGACGGCACCGCCAATCTCGACGCCACGGACAACGCCCTGCTCGACCGCCATGTGTGGGTGGCCGCTGGCGACGGCGAACCCGAGTGGGCGGTCGGGGGCTCCTACCAGGCCGTGCGCATCATCCGGATGTTCGTCGAGTTCTGGGATCGCACCCAGCTCGCCGAGCAGGAAGTCCTGATCGGCCGACACAAGATCAGCGGTGCCCCGCTGGGCATGCGGGACGAGTTCGACGACCCCCAGCTCGCCGACGACCCCGACGGCGCCCGCATCGCGCTGACCTCGCACATCCGGCTCGCCAACCCACGCACCCCGGAAACCGCCGACAACCTGATGCTGCGCCGGGGCTTCTCCTACACCCGCGGCTTCGACGGCGCGGGGCGGCTCGACCAGGGGCTGGCGTTCGTCAGCTACCAGCGCAGCCTGGAGCGGAGCTTCCTCGCCGTGCAGGAGCGGCTCAGTGGCGAAGGGCTGGAGGAGTACATCCTTCCGGAGGGCGGCGGGTTCTTCTTCGTTCTGCCCGGGGCACCGGGTCCGGACCGCTTCCTCGGCGACACACTGGTCTCCTGAGGTCCGGCCGTCGAGGCCGAAGCATCGGCCGCGTGTGTAGTGGATCAGGAAAAGCGATGAACCAAGGCGACACCCGGTCCGCGTTCGTCGACCCTGGCACCGGAACGATCACCGCGATCGGCGAGCCTTCGCCGAGACGCAGCGTCCACATCCCGACGCGGTCATCACCGGACTCGAGGAGAACAACCCCTTGGCAGGAACTGCATCGGCCCGACGTCCCGGAATGCCCCGGGTCCCGCCGAGCCGGCTGCCGTCAGCGTCACAGCTCTCGGCCACCCCGCCCGGGAGCTCAGACCGGCCAGAACCGCTGCCACGCCCCCCCGTCGAGGGCGTGCGGGTCGAGCCCGGCGTCACCGGCCGCGCGCTCCGCCGCCCGCACGTCCTCGGCGAACCGGCGGGTGGCGGCGCGCAGCTCGGCCTCCGGGTCGATCCCCGCGAGCTTGGCCCGCGCTGCCAGCGCGAACAGCTGCTCGCCGACGCCCGGACCGACCGGCAGCAGCTCGACGGGCAACCCGGCCCGAGCCGTGCGGTTGGTGAGCTTGGCGACCAGTGCGACGGCGGGCTGGCCGAGCGGCACCCCGTCCACGCTGGACTCGCGCTGCTTCTCGGCGCGTTTGAGCTCCTCCCAGCGGTGCTCCTGGCGTTCGGCGGTGTCGATCTGTTCCGAGCCCGCGAACACGTGCGGATGCCGGCTGACCAGCTTGGCCACGAGATCGGCCGCGACGTCGTCGACATCGAACCCGCCCGGAGTCTCGGCCGCGATCCGGGCGTGGAAGAGCACCTGGAGCAGCACGTCACCGAGCTCCTCGCGGGTCGCCGCGCGGTCGGCGTCCTCGATCGCCTGGTACAGCTCGTAGCACTCCTCGACGAGGTACGGCAACAGCGAGGCGTGGGTCTGCTCGGCGTCCCACGGGCAGCCGCCGGGCGCGCGGAGCCGATCCAGCACGGCCGCGGCGTCCAGCAGGGCCGACCCGGCGGGCTCCGGAGCCACGATCACCTCGTCGGCGTCGCCCAGCAACGGGTGCGCGGGATCGGTGGTCAGGAGGATTCCGTCATCGAGCGGCCCGGCACGGGACCGGGCACCGACGGCGATCCTCACCTCAGCCGGGACGGTATCGTCGGCGACGACCTCGGCGGCCCCGCGCAACGCCGGCACGGCCGCAGCCGGCAGGACATGCGGATGGCGCGCCGACAGCATGACGATCGTGCGGGGCACCGCTCAGCCCGCGGGGGCGGGCAGGACCGTGCCGATGAACTGGTCCTTGCTGAGCACCCGGAACGCGACCGGACTCCAGACACCGTACCGCGGGTTCACCCGCACCCCGAGCTCGGCGGCCAGGGGCTGCAACAGCCGCCGGCCGATACCGACCAGCTCGGCGCTACCGATCCGCTGCGCCGCGGCCGGCCCGACCGGTGGGGCATCGGTGCGCCGGTCCGCCACCCGGAACACGTACCACTCGTTCTGACCCGGCGAGGGCTGAAAGTAGCCGGTGCCCCCGGTCGGGGTGCCGAACACCACGCTGGACGCTATGTCGGGGGCGATGCTCGCCCGGAATTCGACGTTCCGCCGGGAAGCCTGCGGTCTCTGCGCGAACAGCGCATCGGCGGCCGGACCACCGTCGGCGATGATGCGCGCGGTCTCCTCGGCCGCTTCCCGCGAGGGGATGCCTCGAACGATGTCGGCGGTCACCGCGAGCCCGTCGACGTAACGCGCGGCGAGCTGTTGGGCGACCAGCTCGTCGTGGATCCGCTCGCGCACCACCGGCAGGTCGAACAGCGACCGCTCCAGAACCGCCTCGACCCCACCCCGCGCCGCCAGCTCCGCATCCACCTCAGCGGGTGTGACCGTGATGCCCTCGGCGGCAGCGGCACGCCCGGACAGCTCGTGGATCACCGCCTGGGTGACGACGTCACGGGCGATCTCCGGAGCGCCGGCCCCACCCAGGCTCGCGAGCTCGGTCACCACGTCCGGACGGGCCAGCATCGCCTCGATGCGGGGCTGCACCTGATCGAGTCGAATGGTCTCGGAGCCGACGATGGCCGCCGAGCCGGCCTGGCTCGGGCCACCGCCGCACCCACTGACCATCGCGCCGACAGCAGCCACGGCCGCCACGACGCGCCCTACCCGACTGCGCACGGCACTACCTTCTCACGGCCGATCGGCGCGACCGTCCAGCACCCGGGCGCAGGCGTGCCCGATCGGATCAGACCCCGCCGGCGTTCAGGCCAGCTGGTACGCCCGCAGCCGCTCGTCGAGCTGGATGACCGCCGGGCTGTCCTGCCACGGCTGCATCCGCGCGCGCACGGCGTGGATCCCGCCGGCCAGCCGGGCCGACCGGTTCTGCACCGCAAGGTCGGCCGCCTGCTCGAGGATGGCCGTGGCGTGGTCGAGGTCACCACACTCCAACCGCGCCACCCCGAGGCCGACGGTGGCGAACGCCATGTTGCGGACGTCGGCGCGAGCGAGCGCGGCCACCGACCGCTCCGCAGCCGAGACGGCCTCAGCGGGACGACGCAGCAGCACCAGGCACGAGCTGCGGATGCCCGAGTGTGTTCCTCCCTCGCCGTACAAGGCTACGCAAGAGGGTTGCCCGATACCAGCCGCAATACCAGCGTCGGCGTTGTCCAGCTCGGCCAGGCACGCGGTCTGCTGGCCGTCTAGAGCGTAAGCGTGGGCCGCGGTGTCCGCGGTCTTGGCGCGCAGCAGCAGGTCGTCGGTACGCTCGGCCCAGTACTGACCGGCCACGGCGTGATCGATACCGACCCGGGGCCGCTGCTGCCAGATGGCCAGCTCACTCATTTTGCCCAGCACCAGGGTGCTGCCTGCGATGTCCTCAGCCTCGTGGGCGGTGGCACGGGCGTGCTCGTAGTAGTAGGCGGCACCCTCGAAGTCGTTCAGATCGACGGACACCCAACCGCTGATCCGGGACTGGTCGGCGTGCACCGACAGCAGCCGCGGCCGCAGCGCCGACGGGCACTCGGCGAGCATGCCCGCGGTCAGGTGGCGTTGGGCCAGCACGGTATCCCGCACCGCCTGCGGACCCAACCCCTTGTTCTGCTGGCGAACGCAGTGCGACAGCACCTGCTCCAACTGATCGATCACCGCAGCGTCGACCCGGCCGGGTGCCCGGACGGCGGCGACCAGCCGCTGCTGGTCATCGGGATTGAAACCGTGCAAGACCGGCCCGGCGGCCGCCGCAGCGGCAGCCCAACTGATGAGCAGCTGAAGCACGACACGACGGTCCATGATGTGACCCCACAAAACGAACAGGTCAACAAGCTGTTGACAGACAGCATCCCGCTGGCCAGCGGACCACCCCAGCGTGCCACCCACCACCGCGATCAAACCACCCACCGGGGCAGCCAACCGCGTCGCGAACCGCTCCGGCACCCACAGATCGGACCCGGCCGCAACGACCCCGGCCGGGTCCGACAAGGAAACCGAGGTGTGGGCGGTGCCGCTCAACTCTGCAGACGGGGGGACCACGGGCGCAGCCGGCGACGACTCGCCGAACCGTCCCGGCGCCCCGTCGAGAGCCGAGACCGCCGAGTCGAGGTGGCTGTGGTCCTGCCCGTCGAGCAACTCCCCCGCACTGCACTGATAGAGGAACGCCAACTTGTTCAACGTGTCCAGCGACGGCCTCCGACCACTCGG
>JBOHEO010000313.1:0-4525 GCA_050701055.1 Pseudonocardia sp.
TCGGCCGCCGCAGGCCGGTGTCGCCGCCGGGCTACGGCGCGGCCGTTCCCGGTTGTGCACGCTTCTTGTCGGTGCCCCGGGTTACCGTCGGCTTGTGTCAGATGCACTGGTCCAGGCGCGGGGTCTGCGCAAGCGCTTCGGTGAGTTCGAGGCCGTGCGAGGGATCGACCTCGACGTCGCCCGCGGTGAGGTGTTCGGTTTCCTCGGGCCCAACGGCGCCGGCAAGTCGTCCACCATGCGAATGATCGCATGCGTATCGCCACGCAGCGACGGCACGCTCCAGGTGCTGGGTCAGGACCCGGGCCCCGACGGGCCGCGCATCCGCGCCCGGATCGGTGTCGTCCCGCAGCAGGACAATCTCGACAACGAGCTCACCGTCCGGCAGAACCTTGAGGTCTACGGGCGGTACTTCGGGCTGTCCCGGGCGCACGTGCGGGCCAGGGCGGCCGAGCTGCTGGAGTTCGCCCAGCTCACCGACCGCGCCGATCAGGCGGTGGAGCCGCTGTCGGGGGGCATGAAGCGGCGGCTCACGATCGCCCGCTCGCTGGTCAACTCACCCGAGCTCCTGCTGCTCGACGAGCCCACCACCGGGCTCGACCCCCAAGCCCGCCACCTGGTGTGGGACCGGCTCTACCGGCTCAAGCGGGCGGGTGTCACGCAGATCATCACCACTCATTACATGGACGAGGCCGAGCAGCTGTGCGACCGGCTGGTGGTGATGGACGCCGGCCTGATCGTCGCGGAGGGGTCGCCGGCGGAGCTGATCGGGCGGTACTCCACCCGTGAGGTGCTGGAGCTGCGGTTCGCCTCCGATGCGCCGCCGCGGGTGGAGCTCCTCGACGGCCTCGTCGAGCGCCTCGAGGTGCTGCCCGACCGGCTGCTGCTCTACATCGGCGACGGCGAGCGCGCCCAGGCCGAGGTCTTCCGGGCCGGGTTGCGGCCGCTGTCCGCGCTGGTCCGACGGTCCTCGCTGGAGGACGTCTTCCTCCGGCTCACCGGTCGAACGCTGGTCGACTGATGGCTGACGTGCGCCCGGCTGTTCCCCGTTCCAGCGGGAAGGCGCCGACCAACGGGGCCGGGGCGCTGCTGGTCGTCGAGCATTTCTGGACGTGGTACCGGCGCAACTGGCGGGCCACCGCGGTCTCGTCGGTCGTGCAGCCCCTGCTGTTCCTGCTGGCGTTCGGCGTCGGGTTCGGCGCACTGCTCGACGGCACCGGGCGCGCCGCGGAGGCCACCGGCGGGGTTGTCTACCTGGTGTGGCTGGCGCCGGCATTGCTGGCGGTGTCGGCGGTGCAGTCAGCGGTGTTCGAGTCGACGTACCCGGTGCTGTCCGGGTTCACGTGGCAGCGGGTGTACCACGCGATGACCGCCACCCCGGTCACCCCAGGTCAGATCGCGATCGGCCACCTGAGCTGGATCGTGGTGAAGATGACGGCGTCCGGCGCGATCTATATCGCGGTGATCGCGGTGTTCGGCGGGGTGCGCAGCCCGGGCATCGTGGTGTCGCTGCTCGCGGCGACGCTCACCGGCGCGGCGGTGGCGTCGCTGGTGATGGCGTTCACCGCCACCGTCAAGAACGATGGTGCGGCATTCAATGCGTTGTTCCGGTTCGTGGTCATCCCGATGACCCTGTTCTCGGGCACGTTCTTCCCTGTCGACCGGCTGCCAGGGTGGGTGCAGCCGATCGTCTGGGCCTCGCCGCTCTGGCATGGCACCGAGCTCGCCCGCTCCGCGGCGCTGGAGGACTGGCGCCCGCTGGTCGCGTTCGGGCATCTCGCCTACCTGGCAGCGCTGCTCGCGCTCGGCATCGTGCTGGCCACCCGGTTCTTCCGGCGGAGGTTGGCACAGTGACCAGGAGGTTGGCCCAATGACCGAGCGTGCGAGGTCATCGGCCGATGCAGCGGCCGGGCGTGCGAGGCCACCGTTCGACGCGCCGGCGGAGTCTGCGTCGCCTCCGGCAATCGTGCGGCTCATTCCGGCCGGGAGTTACGCCGGCCGATCCCACGCCCTGCTGATCCGCTCGGTCACCGCGTCGCGACGGGCCTGGCTGGCGTTCGTCTCCGGGTTCTTCGAGCCGGTGTTCTACCTCATCGCGCTGGGCCAGGGTCTCGGCTCGCTGGTCAGCTCGCTGCCCGGCCCCGACGGCTCGCCCATCTCCTACACCGCGTTCATCGCGCCAGGGTTGCTCGCCGCGTCGGCGATGAACGGCGCCGTTTTCGACTCCACCTACAACGTCTTCTTCAAGCTCAAGTACAAGCGGCTCTACGACGCCATGCTGGCCACCCCGCTCGGCCCGGTTGACATCGCACTCGGCGAGATCGGGTGGGCGTTGATCCGCGGTGGCCTCTACGCGCTGGGTTTCCTGTCGGTGATGGCCGGCTTCGGCCTGCTCACCTCACCGTGGGCGCTGCTCGTGTTACCGGCTGCGCTGGTGGTGGCGTTCGCGTTCGCCGCCGTGGGCATGGCAGCCACGTCGTACATGCGTTCCTGGCAGGACTTCGACCTGATCACGCTGGTGGTGCTGCCGATGTTCCTGTTCGCCACCACCTTCTACCCGCTGTCGGTGTATCCCCGTTGGCTGCAACTGCTGGTGGAATGTCTGCCGCTGTTCCACGCCGTCGAGCTCATGCGTGGGCTCACCACCGGCGCGGTCCATCTCGGCATGTTCGGGCACCTGTCGTACTTCCTGATGATGATCACAGTGGGGGTGGTGGTCGCGGCGCGGCGGCTCGACGTCCTGCTGCTCAAGTGATCGAGTGGTACCATTTCTCGTACGGTATGGAGGTGTCGTCAATGTCCATCACGGCCAGCGAGGCGCGAAAGAATCTCTTCCCACTGATCGAGCAGGTGAACGACGACCGTAACCCGGTGGAATCACCTCGCGGAGGGGGAACGCCGTCCTCATCGCCAAGGCGGATTACGACGCACTTGAAGAAACCGCCCACCTGCTCCGTTCACCGGCCAATGCCCGCAGGTTGATCGAGAGCCTCCTTCAGGTCCGCGAGGGACAGCGGGTGGAGTACCCGCTGTCCACATGAGGCTGGTCTGCACGCCGCATGGCTGGGCCCCGTTACCACACGGCTGAGCTCGGCGAGCTCATGATGTGGGCTTGGTCGATGGCGCCATGCAGCACCAGCACCAGCACCAGCATCGACAGGTGGCGCAGGTGCGATGTCGGTACGTGCCCGCCGGTTCGATGGCTTATCCGACGCCGCATGGCCGAATCCGCTTCGCGTCATACGGGGTAGCGTCCCTGTTCGTGAGCACCGCTCGGGACAACGACGGCGGGCAGATGTGGATCATCCACGAGGAGCGGCTCGTCGACGACTCTCGACGGCTGGACCTGCGAATCGCCCATGTCGAGCTCCCGGATGGGGTGCAGTTCGAGCAATACGTCCTGCGGATGCCCAGCGCCGCGATCGCGGTTCCGGTCGATGAGTCGGGTGAACACGTCCTGATGATCTGGCGGCGCCGCTTCGTGGTCGATCGATGGAGCTGGGAGCTTCCCGGTGGCTACGTCGATCCGGGTGAGGACCCAGCGATATGCGCAGCGCGAGAGGTGGAGGAGGAGACAGGGTGGCGTCCGCGGTCGGTGCGCGCGCTCGGTAGCTTCCAGCCGCTCAGTGGAACCGCCGAGAACATCCTCTTTGTCGCCGAGGGCTGCGAGCCCACGGGGAAGTCGCCGGACATCAACGAGGTCGCACGTGTTGCGTGGATCCCGCTCGACAGTGTTGTCGCACGCATCGCGAAGGGCGAGATCATCGGTGCGGCGGCGCAGATCGGACTGTTGCACCTGCTCAGTCACCGACCCTTGCCGGGTGGAAGACTTTAGGTATGGCAGAACTCAACGGATCGCCCGTCACCCTGGATGCTTTACGGTCTCTCGGGTTGGTGAACTATGGGCATTTCACATCAATGCGCGTAGATGACCATTGTATCCGGGGGTGTCGAAGCATCTTGATCGCTTGGCACACGATTTCTGGGAAATCTTCGGAATTGGTCTGGATCGCTCGGAGGTGCGGGAATACCTTAAGCACGCCATTGCTGGGCGCGACGGTTCTTTCGTCGCACGTGTTACTGTTTTCGATCCAGACGCCGACTTGAGTAGGCCGGGAATGGTGGAGTTTCCTAGTATTCTTATAACTACTCGGCCTGCAGGGCGGATGTCGGCGTCACCAATGACGGTTCAATCTGTAACATATCGACGTGATGTTGCAGAAGTTAAACATGTCGGGTTATTTGGTGCCTTAAGGTGCCGCAGGTCCGCCCAGTTGAACGGCTTTGATGACGCCCTGCTGATCGATAACTCATCCTTTGTCTACGCAGGCGCGACCTGGAATGTCGGCTTCTTCGATGGCGACCGTGTGGTGTGGCGTCAGCGCCCAGGTCCTGCCAGGGGTGCTTGGACTCAACTGGTCAGAGCGCCACCGGGTATGATCATGATGGAATCCGACCCGTGGAGCGATGTACGTGGCAAGTGGGAATGAAGTGATCGACGATGAGCGTGACGCAATCATGATTGGAG
>JBOHEO010000314.1:0-4522 GCA_050701055.1 Pseudonocardia sp.
CCCGGCGCCACATCAGCCTGGCCGGACATGATCGCCGCCCATCAGGTGGCCGCACTGCAGGCGCTCTGGCCGGGGGCCGAATGGGCGGTGCTCGACGTCACGCGCGGGCTTTTCCTGGCCGTGAGCCTGCTCGGGTGCCTGCTGCTGTGGCCGGTGGCGCGCCGGTTCGGGCTGTCGATGCCGGCCGCCGCGGCGGTGGTCCTGCTGTGCGGGCTGCCGGCTCCGCTGGCGGTGCTGCACGCTCCGGTGGGCGCCGGTCTCGCCGCGGTGTGGCTGACTCTCGCCGTCGCCGCCGTGGGGCGTGGCCGTGCCGGAACCGCGGTGGCGGTCGTCGCCGCCGGTGTCGGCGTGCTCACCGTGCCGCCGGCCGCGGCGGCGGTGCTCGCCGGTACGGCCGCGGCGGCGCTGTTCCCGGCCCGCCGGCGCCGCGGCGGTGTGACGTTGGGCACCGCGATGGTCGGGGGAGCGGTGCTCGTCGCCGTGCTGTCGACCGGCGGGCCGGCCTGGACGGTGTCCGGCGGTACGGCGGTGCCCACCTCCGTCCTGGCCGGTGCACTGGTGGTGGGCGCGCTCGTCGCGGGATCGGCGTGGCGTCACCGGGAGTTGCGACCGGGGGCCGCGGCGGTCTGCGCACTGCTGGTCTGTGCCGGGCTGCCCAGCGACCATCGTCTGACGGTGTTGCTGCTGGTCGCACCGGTCCTCGTGCTGCTCGCCGCGGCACAGCTCAGCGAGCTCGTCGGACGGGTCCGTGACCGGCGCGTACCGGTGGCGTCGGTGACACCGCCCGTCTTGACAACGGCCGGGACCGTTCCCGATGGGGTGCCGTCCGCACAGCCGATCACGGCTGCGGCTACCCCCGATCTGGCACCGGCGGAACCGCTCGTCACGGCGGCGGCCGGGACTGCTCCCGAGCACCCGACCCGGCTCGGCTCGTGAACCGGCGGCAGTGTCCCCGGGCCCGTCACCGGCATGCTCGCGAGCGGAACCGCGGTTGCTCGGATCGCTGATCCGCCCGGAGGCGCAAACCGCTACATTCCGGGTACGGTCGATCAACACCTTCGACGACGACGAGTTTCCGACCAGGAGTGTCCACGGACCCATGCCCGCGCCCGAACCCGAACCGAACCACTCGGCCGGTACGCCTGCACCGGGCACCTTCCGGCCGAGTTCTCGGGTACGCCACACTCGCCTGAACTGATCGTCCGGTTCGCACGCTAGGAGATCTCACATGCACCCCAGGAGCCACCTCGACGTGGTGGTCGGTTCGGGTGTCCCGACGTGCCGGGAGCTCGGTCTCGGCGGTGTGCGAGCCCTCGTCGTGGAGTCGGGTTTCACGGTGCGGGTCGCGATCGGTGAGCCCGAAAAGGCCACGGTCGAGGTGGACGACAACATCGCCGACCTCGTGGAGATCAGGCTGACCGGCTCCGTGTTCCATCTCGGTCTCCGACCAGGGGCGCAGGTGCAGGAGGCGACCCTGTCGGCCGATGTGACACTGAGCGCACTCGATCATGTCACCGTGGGCGGCGAGAGCCGGATGACGTTCGTTCCCGAACTGGCCGGGCAGGCACTGGTGCTGACGGTGCTGGGCATGAGCGAGATCGGTGGCACGATCCAGATCGAACAGGTCCGGGCCGGCGCGTCCGGCGCCAGCCGGCTGGCCCTGACCGGCGAGGTCCGCCGCCTGGTGGTCGCGGCCTCGGGCGCGAGTGAGCTCGAGCTCAGCAGGCTGGTCGTTGCGGACCTCGACATCACCCTGTCCGGCGCGAGCGTTGCCGACGTCACGGTCGACGACGCCCTGGCCGCGGAGGTAGGTGGCGCGTCGGTGCTGCGCTACGCGGGAAATCCACAGATCGTCCGCCAGCAGGCCACCGGAGCGTCGACGATCGGGCGGGCCAGGTCGTGAGCCGCGAAGGATGCCGGATGCCGATCTGCTCATCGCGCAGTGGCCGTCGGGTGAACTCGATCATCCGGGTCGGTTGCCCGGGTGCTCAGAAGGATCAACGTAACAGTCGAGTCATATCACTTGGGGGGCGACCAGCAGGGTGAACAGCGGGGGGCAGCGAGATCGACTTGGTGAAGGTTTGCGTGATCGGGGGACGCGCGATGGTGCAGTGTTGCGATGGGCTTGTGAAGGTCGAAGACTGCCGTCCGAAGAGGGCGGCATGAACGGGAGACGGTGGGGCTTCAATGCCCGCGAGTCGGAGATGGCGACGATCGCGGAGGTCACTGGTACGGAGGAGGGTGGCTGTGTCGTCGTGGCCGGCCCGCCCGGTGTCGGCAAGACGCGACTGGCCAGGGAAGCGCTCAGGACAGCAGGATCAACGGGTCGTCCCACGGGTTGGGCGGCGGGTACGCGGGCGGCGGCGGTCATCCCGTTGGGTGCGCTGGCCCACCTGCTTCCCGCCGTGGAGCTGGGCTCCAGCCCGCTCGCCTTGCTCCAGCACGCGGTGACCGCGCTGCGGGAGCTCGGCGGGGGCGGCCGGTGCCTCGTCGGGATCGACGACGCGCACCTGCTCGATGAGCTCTCGGCCACCCTGGTGCATCAGATCGCGCTCAGCGGCTCGGCCGCCCTCGTGCTGACGGTGCGTACCGGTGAGCCCGCTCCGGATCCGGTGTCGGCGCTGTGGAAGGACGGCCTGGCCGCCCGGCTCGAGCTGGAACCGCTGCGCCGGCCGGACATGGAGCGGTTGTTGAGGACCTCCCTCGCCGGCCCGGTCGATGCCCGGACCACCGAGCGGTTGTGGAGGCTGACCGGCGGCAATCCGCTCTACCTGCGGGAACTGATCGAGCTGGGCCGCACCACGGGCGCACTGGAGCAGCGCGGCGACGTGTGGCACTGGGCGGGGGGCGTGACGCCCAGCCCACGGTTGACCGAAGTGATCCTGGACCACCTCGGCAAGGTCACGCCGGTCGAGTGGGCCGCACTGGAGAAGCTCGCGATCAGCGGTGCGCTCCCGCTGAGCCAACTGGACGGGGACAGCGGGGCGGTGAGCGGACTCGAGCGCCGCGGACTGGTCGTCGTGGAGCGGGCCGGCCGGCGCGCCGAAGTCAGGTTGGTGCATCCGTTGCACGCCGAGGTCGTGCAGGCCCAGATGTCCGAGGTCGTCGTGCGCCGGCTGCGCCGCGAGCTTGCCCGCACGGGGTCGGCTGCCGACGATCGTGACGTGCTGCTGGCCGGTCAGCTGCTGCTGGACAGCGAGGAGCCGAGCCCCGACATCGACCTGCTCACCGATGCCGCGGTGCGTGCCAACGCGCTGCTCCAACACGCTGTCGCCGAGCGGTTCGCGCGGGTGGCGGTGGAGGGCGGCGCGGGCCTGCGGGCCCACGTGGCGCTGCTCGAAGCGTTGCACTGGCAGAGCCGTTTCGACCACGCAGAGCAGGTGGCCGTGGCCGCGGCCGGAGTTGCCGGCTCTGATCTGTCACGTGCCCAGCTGGCGGTCCTGCGGGCCCGCAACCTGCACTGCGGCCTGGGCCGGGCAACCGATGCCGAGTCAGCGTTGCGCGCAGCCGAGGCCGTCGCCACCGCTGCTGAGATCCGCGCCCGGGTGATGGCGGCCCGCGGAATTCTCACCTTCCTCACCGGCCGGCCACGGCAGGCGATCGAGCTCGGCGCCACCGAGACGCCCGTGCTCGGTGACGGTGCAGGGTCGCGACCCAGCACATCGGCAGTGTCGGTGGCGGCGCTCGCGGTCACCGGCCGGGTCCAGGAGGCGCTCGCCGCCGCCGCGTCGGGATGGTCGGACATCGAGCGGCACCGGCTGGAGCCGGAGACGACCTTCGGCCGGCTCATGCTCGCCCACGGCGAGCTGCTCGCACTGTGGCTGGCCGGGAGGATCGTCGAGCTCCAGACGAGGGCGAGCGAGTTGCACCGCCGGAGCATGGCCGAACCCGAGTGGGCAGGCGA
Source organism: Pseudonocardia sp. (assembly GCA_050701055.1). Classification (GTDB taxonomy): domain Bacteria; phylum Actinomycetota; class Actinomycetes; order Mycobacteriales; family Pseudonocardiaceae; genus Pseudonocardia. The sequence continues at coordinate 3,905 of JBOHEO010000314.1, forward strand.
TGCGATCGCGGCCATGCACATGGGATGGGCGGCGCTCGCGGCGGGACGGCTGGCGATGGCCGTCCGATGGCTGACGGAGGCGTTCGCCGGGCTCAGCCACAGTGATCCCGGCGAGTTGCTCCCGCTGTGCACCGCCCAGCTCGCCCGGGCCCACGCCCTGCTGGGTGACTCCGCGGCGTCGGGGGAGCTCCTGGCCGGCCTGCGGGACCGTCGGCGGGGTCATCTGGTGTTCGAACCGGACGTGCTCCTCGCCAGGGCGTGGCACGCCGCGGCCCGAGATCGTGAATCCGAGGCGGCCGAGCTCGCTCTGCGGGCAGGAGCGATCGCTGGGGGAGCGGAGCAGTGGGCGGTGGAAGCGACGGCCCTGCACACCGCTGCCCAGCTGGGGCGGGCCGATGTGGTGGCTCCGCGGCTGCGGAAGCTGGCCGGCCAGGTGGAGGGGGAGCTCGTGGCCGGGTTCGCCGAACACGCGGAGGCCCAGGCGGCCGCCGACGGCGGGCGCCTCGACGATGTCGCGACCCAGTTCGAGCGAATGGGAGCCTACCTGCTGGCTGCCGACGCCGCGGCCCATGCGGCAGGGGCGCACACCCGGGCGGGAGACCGGCGCCGGGCCGCGGC
>JBOHEO010000315.1:0-4497 GCA_050701055.1 Pseudonocardia sp.
TTCCTGCTCGGCTCGGCGTCAGCGCGGCCGCGTTCGCCGAACCGGCGCTGTTCGCGCTCACCGTGCCCCCGGCGGAGAGCACCGCCCGCGCGGCGGGGCGGCGGGTGGGGATGGTCGACGTCGAGGTCCTCACCGAGCAGATCACGCACCTGGGCAAGCCTGGAGGCCCAGTATGGCTCGGGGCGGGTGCGTGAGCAGATGGTGGCGCTGCTGCACCGGGAGGCCAACCAGCTGTTGCACGGTAGCTACTCGGAGAAGACCGGCAAGGCCCTGCTGTCCGCCGTCGCGCGAGCCACCGAATCAGCCGGGTTCATGTCGGGCGATGTCGGCCGGCATGCGCTGGCGCAGCGCTACCACATCCAGGCCCTCGACCTGGCCCTGCGGGCCGGCGACCGGTGCTGCGCCGCCGACATCCTGCAGGAGGCGAGCCGCCTGACGGTGCGGATCGGGGAGAACGCGCCTACCGGCCTGGATACGCTGCGGCACGGGCGTCAGGCGGTGGCACTCGCCCGGGCCGGGCTGACCATCGCCCAGGGCACCGCCACACCCGCGCTGGCCGCCAAGCTGCATGCTGTAGAGGGACGCGGTTTTGCCCTGCTCGGCGATGCCGCGAGGCCCGCCACGCTGTGGCGGCGGCCCAGCGCAGCTACGAATCGGCCAGCCCCGAGGACGCGGCCCTGTTCTACACCGTCAACGGGTTCGGGGCGGATCTCGGACGTGTCTCAGCGGTATCGGTGATATCGAGCAGGCCCTCACGTTCAGCACCATGGCGCTGCGTGGCTGCTCTCCCCGGGGGGTCCGCCCCCGGTGTGTGACCCAGACCAGTCTCGCCATCACCCATCTCCACGCCCGCGACCTGAAGCAGGCCGCCGCACTCGGCCGCGACGCGCTGCGCACCGCCGCCACCCTCGACTCGACCATCGTCCTGGAACGCCTGCGCACCCTGCAACGACAGGTGCACAGGCTGCGCTCCGCCTCCCCCACCTGGCCGACCTCGACGACCGGATCACCGACTTCCGCACCCGCACCGCCCGACAACGGCCCGACGACACCGTCCTGTAACTCAGCCGGATCGACGGCGCCATTCCGCTGACCCCGTTCATGGACCAGAGTTCGGGTATGGGCTTCCGCTCGGCCGTCAGGTCGCCGAGCACCCGGTCGAGCCCGCGTGGATTGCGTCTGCTTCTCATTGGTTGGCTACGGTCGCCATCAAGTTCCTCTCGCGTCCAGTTCGCGTCCTCGGTACGAGCCCACCGGATACGGATGTGAAACGTGCTGGTGGCCGACAGTTGTAGATGCTGGAGGCACACCGGACCAACTGGATGACCGTTAATCGCTGCCGTCCTGCCGTCGAGCGCCGCCGCGTCGTAGCTTGCCGATACGGCTGCCCGGTCGAGGGATTGCACGTATCAGGCAACGACATTCGGTCGTCAGCCGCTCGTGGCAGATCGGGTTCTGGACCTTGCTCCCCCGTCCGATGACCGCGTACCGCCTCGTGATCTCGAGGCCATCCAGAATGGATTCACCCTCGGCCAGCTCATCGACGTCGAATTTCTCGCGGCTGGCCTGATGAACGAGAACTGGCGAGTGCGGGCCGAGTCGGGCAGTTATGCCCTGAAGCGGATCAGTGATGTCAGCGTCGATCTGGCGCGTAGGAATCTTCGCGTCATGGCTCAGCTCGCCGAGCGTGGATACCCGGTATGCCGGCCGGTGGTGACGGCCTCCGGTGACGCCGTCCTGGAAGCGTCGGGCGGCGCTTACTGCGTTGTTCCGTGGGTGGTCGGCGTGCAGCCTCGTGGATGTGAACTCAGCATGGAGCAGGTCGGAGCCCTCGGTGACGGGCTGGGGTGTCTCCACGTGGGCTTGAACAGCGTGGGCGAACCGGACCTGTCCGAGGCTGCCCGGCGGCCGAGCGCACGGGTCGTGGACCCGGGTCAGGCGTCAATGCCGCTAGGTTAGAGGCTTGAGCCGGGTTTTGTGGGTTTCTGGCGTTGGAGGAATTCGCACGGGGTGTCGTGCACCGAAATGCCCGTTGAGACAGTCGTCTCTCGATATTCTTCGTGATGTGGCGAATGGTGCGAGAGGTTCTTCTCCGGTGCCGGGTCGGTTGACCGACCATCTGGCGATCGGGGTGTTGAGTGGCCTGATCCATCGGGATGTCATCGATGATGTCATCCGCGAATGCGGGAAGCGTGAGAAACGGTCGCGGTTGTTGCCGGCGCACGTGGTGATGTACTACGTGTTGGCGTTGAACCTGTACTTCGGCGAGGCCTACGAAGAGGTGCTGCGCCAACTCGTGAACGGGCTGCGGTTCCTGGGGAACTGGCGGGGCGACTGGACGGTGCCGTCCACGAGTGCGATCTCCCAGGCCCGTACCCGGCTCGGTGCGGCCCCACTCAAGCTGCTGTTCGAGCGGGTCGCGGTGCCGATGGCCCGCGCCGGCACCCGCGGGTCGTGGTTCCGTGGGTTGCGGGTGATGGCCATCGACGGGTTGGTGCTCGACGTGCCCGACACCCCGGACAACGAGCAGGAGTTCGGCCGCTCAGGAGCCCGAAGGTGCGGGGGCGGCAGGTAGTCCCCGGTCGCAGCAGGTCGATCTTGGCTTGTGGGCTGATCGGCCTCGCCAGGGATACAGCAGTGCAGCGGCTACACTGTTGGGGGTGCGCCACGAATCGAGCCAGAGGTACGAGAATGACCGAACGACAATCAAAACGGGATCGTCCAAGTGCGGCAGGGTGGCGGCGCTGCCTCAGTCGGTCATCGGCGATTCCGGCTCGAGGGTCTCGGGTGTCCATGGCCGGGAGTGCGAGTAATGGCGCAACGTAATCAGCCACCCGATCGGCTACCCCCGGAGGTCCGAGATCATTCCGAGGTGGTTCGCGCGTGCCGTGACTGGAACATCGGCCGGTTGTTCAGGGTCGTCAACAACCTGACAGCGGAGCCCGCTAATTTCACGGTCACCCACATCGGTCGCCGCTGTGGGCTGACTATAAGCCGGGTCGGCGAGTATATGAAAGATACCCACCAGGTCACCTCCGTGGGAATCATCGAACGCATCGCGGACGGGCTGTACATCCCTGGCGAACGGTTCGGGTTAGCAGCTCGACCGTGGGAACCCTCCAGTGCCGCAAGCACGTCTCGGGACATGATGGGCTCCGAGGTGCTCCCCGTCGCCGGGCAGCGATTGCCCCAACGGCATGATCGGTGGAGCGACGGACATGAGCGGCATGACCCGCAGGGTTGTGAGGATGACGTGGAGCGACGTGCGATATTTGGTCTAGCCGGTGGCACGATCGTGGGCGGGCTTCTCTCCACGGCGGAGCCATTGCGCCGCCGGGTGGACTCTGCATTGGCTCTACCGACGAACGCGTATGACGCAGATGAGTGGGAACGCACAGCGGATCAGTATGCTCACCTGGTCGGCTCAATCCCCACAGTCGTGCTTCCGCAGCTCCTCGCCGACCTGGACGAAGCCGGGCTTCGAACGGAGAGTAGCGACGACGACGATACACGCTCGCGGATGATCCGGGTCTGCGGGCTGCTCAGCGCCCTGGCGGCCATCTGCTTTGTTGAGCTTGGACATCCCATGGAGGCCAGCCGATACTGGCGTACGGCTCAGCGAGCGGCGCAGGTATCCGGCGATCGCCAACTCCATGCACTTGTCCGTGGCCGGCGCGCCGTGTTCGCCCTATACAGTGGTGCGCGCCCCCAAGAGATTCTGCGACTTGCCGACGACGCGATCGACATCGCGGGCGGCGCCCCGTCCGTTGGCGCCGTCAGCGCACACGCCGCACGCGCGCAGGTGTTCGCCCGGCAGGGGAGCCATTCCGAGTCGGTGGCCGCGCTCGCTGATGTCGAAGCAGCATTCGAACGGCTCCCCGAATGTGTTCTCTCGGACCGGGAGTCAGAGTGGGGCTGGGCCGAGCAGAGGCTCCGTCATGTGCAGAGCTGGGTGTATTCCTACAGTGGGCGGGTCGCTGCCGCCGCCGAGGCCCAGCAGGCCGCCCTGGCTGCGTATCCGCCATCGTTCTGGAGAGGCCCCACGCAGATTCAGTTGCATCGCGCACTGTGTATCGTTATTTCTGGAGATCCGTCGGAAGGTGCGCGGCACATCATGCGCACGCTTGAGGCTCTTCCCCCGAATCGTCGCCACGATGCCCGCCACGATGGCCTCGTCTGGCACTCCGCATCGCTCGTCTTTGACGCGATACCAGCCCCGGCACGGACGCTCCCCGACGTCAGGCAAGCCCGCGAGCTGTTCATGCTCCCCGGGGGAGTCACCTGACATCCGATACACCGGTGATCTCCACCCACTATGCTGCCGAGTCGGCTGAACCTGATAAATCGTCTCGTGGGACACTTTCATCTCCGCTTGGTGTCAAGTAGTGAACGCACCACCAGCTTCAACCAGTCTCGACAAGGAATTTGTTGAGGACTTCGGTGGGTTTCTTCCAGTTGAGTGTCTGTCGTGGGCGGTTGTTGAGTTCGTCGGCGACG
>JBOHEO010000316.1:0-4447 GCA_050701055.1 Pseudonocardia sp.
GCTCCGGGCCCGGCTCCGGCACGGTGCCGGCGAGCCAGCGGTGCGCCCGGCACAGCGCACCGCGAACGCCGTCAGGCCGGGCGGGCACGCCGGCCCTCCCGAGCGGTCGCGGCCATCGCGGCGACGATGGTGGTGTGGTAGCTCGTGCCGAACCGGTATGCGATGCGCTGCTCACCGGTCAGCCGCGCGTCGACGACCGGGTCGAACAGCGGGCTGGGCACCGATCCGTCGGACCGCTGCCCGGCCAGCAGCGTTCGCCAGCCCTGCGCGATGACCCGCTCGGGGACCGTACCGTCGGGGTTGAGCCCGAGCGCGTCGGCGCACAGCAGCAGCTCGCCGGTGAGGTCGAGGTCCCCGACGGCGGCGTACACCCCGGTCAGGGCCCGCACCACCCCCGTCGTGTCCGGGGCGACGGCGGCAGTGCGGCGGTCGGCGAAATCGGTCGCGTAGAACACGAGGTGGGTCAGGGCGTACACCTCGTTGTCGGTCAGCGGGGCTGGCGGCAGCCCGGTGGCCAATGCCGAGCGGGCGACCAGCGTGTCCATCGCGGGCAGCGTCGCGGCGAGCTCGGCGACGTCGAGGACATAGCGGAGCTCGACGAGCTCCTGGGTCGAGCGCAACGCACCCGCCCGCACCCCGGCCGTGGCGTCGAGCAGCCTGCCGGCCGCGGCGAGCAGGTCCGGCCGGCGTCGCCCACCGCTGTGCACCAGAGCCAGCAGGTAGAGGTGGTAGGTGAACAGGTGGTCGCACCGGTAGAGCCCGTCCCGGAACGCGTCGGCGTCGACGAGCTCCGCGCCCAGGTCCAGCGCGGTCTCGCCCAGCGCTGCGGTACCGGCGGCGGCGGGCCCGCGGCGCAGGCACCGGCACAGTCCGAGCAGCTCGAGTGCGGGCCCCGGCGGAAACGGCCGGCGCGGCAGGAACCGCGCCCACCGCTGCGGGCTGAACCACTCCAGGTGCTCGGCGAGCCAGCCGGTCGCACCGTCGAGCAGCCCCGCCGCGGTCCTGGTCACCGGCCGACCCGCAGCCGCACAGCGGTGCCGATCGCGAGCGTGAGCCCGGCGAGCACCACGACGTCCACCCACATCGGGGCGAACGCCAGCCCAGGGAGCCCGCTGCCGAGCAGTAGCTGGCGAACCAGGTCCACGGCGTAGGTCACCGGGTTGAGCTGGATCAGCACCTGCATCCACCCGGGCACGGCGCCCGGATGGAACACCGAGCCCGACAGGAACAGCATCGGGAACATCGCCAGTTGCACCGCGGCCTGTACGGTCTGCACCCGCGCGACCGCGACGGCCACCAGCAGGCCCAGCGTCGCGAACAGCACGGCGCTTCCGGTGAAGGCCGCGGTCGCCGCGATGAACGAGCTCGGGGTCAGCGGCAGCCCGATCAGTGGGCAGCAGGCCAGTAGCGCCGCGCTCTGCACGGTGACCACACCGGTGGTCGCGACCACCTTCCCGACCGGCAGGCAGAACCGCGGCACCGGGGCCACCAGCAGCTCGCGCAGCACCCCGAACTCCCGGTCCCAGGCGTAGCTCATCCCGGACGTCAGGCCGACGCTGACGACCTGGATCGCGACGATCCCGGGATAGACGTACGCGCCGAAGCCGATCCCGGCTACCGGGCCGACCATGGCGTCGAACCCGATTCCGTAGACGAGGACGAAGAACAGCAGCTGCACCGCCTGGGTGAGCAGCATCGCTGGGCGGCGGGCCTGCTTGAACAGGTCCCGCTGGGCGATCACCAGCACGGCACGCAGCGGCGCGACGACCGGGGGCGGACCGTGGTCGGTGTCCGGCGGCCCGGCCCGGCCGGTGGCGATCGACGGCGCGTTCACGGGTGGTTCCTCTCCGGCGAACCGACGGGTGCCCCGGCCAGGGCGACGGTGGCGGCCAGGAACACGTCGTCCATGGACGGGTGCGCGACCGTCGCGGCCAGCACGGGCACCTCGACGGCGCGGAGCACCGCGGCGATCTGCCGTTCCGGGTCGATGCACCGCACGGACAGCCCGTCCCACTCCCGCACGGCGGGGAAACCCGCCGCGTCCAGCTGGGCGCTGGCCGCATCGTCGTCGCGGGTCACCAGATGCACCCGGGAGGACCGCATCTCGCTCTTCAGCTCCGCCGGTGCGCCGTGGCGGACCACCCGGCCCTCGTGCAGGATCACGATGTGGTCGGCGAACTCGGCCTCGTCCATGTAGTGCGTGCAGTACAGCACCGTCACCCCGAAGTCCGTCCGCAGCCGGCGCAGGTCGTCCCACACCACGCGGCGGGCGTCCGGGTCCAGGCCGCCCGTGGGCTCGTCGAGCACGATCAGCGTCGGACGATGCAGCAGCGCGCGGGCGATCTCGACGCGACGGGCGAGGCCGCCGGAGAGCTGCTCGACCCGTTGCCGGCGCCGGTCGGTGAGCCCGAACCCGGCGAGCAGGTCGACGATCCGCTCCCGGGCGTCCGGCCCGGACATGCCGAACAGCCGGGCGTGGAACCACAGGTTGCGCTCCACGGACAGCTCCCGGTCCAGGGTCTGCTCCTGGAACACCACGCCGAGCTGTGCCCGCACGGCCATCGGTGCGGCCGCCACGTCAACCCCCCCGATCCGGATCCGGCCTGCGGCCGGCCGCGCCGCCGTGGACAGCGCGTTGAGCAGGCTGGACTTGCCGGCCCCGTTCGGCCCGAGCACCGCCGTGATCCGTCCCGGCGGCGAGCTCAGGCTGAGCCCGTCGACGGCGGTGACGGTGCCGTAGCGGACCACCAGGTCTTCGATCTCGAACGCCGGCAGCATCAGCGGTCCCCCTTCGCCGGTCAACTCATCCCCAGGCAGCGATGCCACGCCGGCCCGGGCGCCGCCGCCCCGACACCGCCGGCCAGCAGCGGTAGCAGCGCGCAGGCGACCCCGGCGGCGCCCTCGAGCAGCCCGGCCACATCCAGCGCGCGGTGCGCCGGTCCGGGATGCCCGCGCGGGAACCGCATGAGGTGCCGGAACCCGAACGGCGCGTCCGGGTCGGTGTGGTCGAGCACCCTGGCGGCCACCCGGCGGGCGCCGGCCAGCAGCTCCTGGTCGGCCGCGGCGGTACCGACCCGGTGCAACGCGAGGAGCAGCCCGGCGTAGCCGTGGCACACCGTCGGGCCGTCCAGGGCCCAGCGCGGCTCCGCGCGCCGCAACCCCGCGTGCAGGCCGGCCACGGCGGCCCGGCACCAGGCAGGCTCCGCGCAGACGTCGCCGGCGCGATGCAGCGCGGCCGCCACCCCGGGCGCGCCGTAGCACCATGCGGTCCGGGTGAAGGCCGACGCGGGCCGGTCCGAGTCGAGCTGCTCGGCCCAGCTCACCCGGCACGGCCAGTAGCCGCCGGCCTCGTCGACGAGCGTCCAGCTGATGAGCCATTCGGCCATCCGGGCGATCGCGGCACGCTGACCGGGCACCTCGTGGCCGCGGGCCAACGCCTCGCACAGCAGCCACAGCGGGCCCGGGACGCCGTGCGCCATGCCCAGGTTGAAGTCGCCGTGCGGGTACTCCGCGGCGTCACGGGCGCTGGGTTGCCCATCCGGCGGGACCCACCAGCCCGGCACCCGGTGCCCGTCGACGTCGATCGGCGCGGCCAGCGCGGTCAGGTGGGCCAGCGTGCCGGTCAGGGCACGGTCGGCCGCCGGGCCGCCCTCCGCGGGATCGCCCACCGCGTCCAGCAGCAGCCGCCCGGTACCGGCCAGCCCGTTGATCACGTCGTAGCCGGCCCAGGACGCGCCGACCTCGCCCTGCTCGCGGCGCACCCGCCAGAGGTCCAGCTTGGCGAGCTGGTCGGCGACGAGCCAGTCCGCCAGCCTCCGGCGCAGCGTGCGGTAGTGACCGGCCGATCCCGCGCAGCTCTGCGCGGCGGCCAGCACGGCGGCGGGTCCGGCATGCAGCCCCCGGCCGGAGCCGGTGGTCATCGACGCGGCGGCGCGCAGGTGCCGGTGCGCGGCGTCCTGAGCGGCCGGCCAGCTGCTGGGATGGTGGCGGGCGAGCTCGGCGTAGAAGGTCGCAACCCCGGGCAGGCCGTTCGACAGCGTCAGGGGTGCCCACATCAGGGTGCCGTAGATGGGGTCCCGGTTGCCGGCCCGGGAGGCGACGGCGGCCACCGTCGCCGGGTCCGCGAGCCGCTCGGCCACCAGGGCGACGGCCCGGGCTGCCCCATCGGCGACGGGATCGGGGGGCAAGGTGGGCCGGACGGATGCGCTCGTCGTCATCGGGTGTGCTCCCGCCGGGTCCGGTTGTCCTGCACCGCGCCGCGGGCGATGGCGATCACGGTCCGCTCCCGCTCCGGGTCGCCACCGAGGAGCCGGTTGCACGTCATGTGCAGCAGGCTGCCGATCACCCGGCCGGGCGGGGTCGGACCACCCGGTCCGCCGCTGGGCTCGAGGAGGCGCCGCAGCGCCGTCACCGCCGCCCGCCGCGGCGCCAGCGCGGCGAGGAGCTG
>JBOHEO010000317.1:0-4382 GCA_050701055.1 Pseudonocardia sp.
GCGCCGCGCGGCGCAGGCGCCCGTTCACCGGAGCCATCACGACCCCTTCGGCGGCACGAGCTCGAGGTACAGGGAGGTGAGCACCAGGTTGATCAGGAACACGAGAATGAACGAGATGACCACCGACTGGTTCACCGCATCGCCGACGCCCTTGGGCCCCGGCGGCGGGTTCAGCCCGCGGTAGGACGCGACCACACCGGCGGTGAAACCGAACAGGAACGCCTTGGCCTCGCTGACCAGGATGTCGGAGACCTGCGCGATCGCGCTGAAGCTCGCGATGTAGGCCCCCGGCGTGCCGCCCTGCACGATCACGTTGAAGAAGTAGCCGCCGCCCACGCCGACCACGGTGGCCAGCCCGTTGAGCACCAACGCCGTCGTCGCCATGGCCCACACCCGCGGCACGACGAGGCGCTGCACGGGCGAGATGCCCAGCACCTCCATCGCGGCGATCTCCTCGCGGATCGTGCGGGCACCGAGGTCGGCACAGACCGCACTCCCGCCCGCGCCGGCGATGAGCAGCGCGGTGACGATCGGGGCGGCCTGCTGCACGATCGCCAGCACCGCGCCCGCGCCGGTCTGGCTCTGCGCGCCGAACTGGCGGGTGAGCTCGGCGAGCAGCAGCGCGATCGTGGCCCCGAAGGGGATGGTGAACAGCGCCGTGGGCAGCGCGGAGACCTTGGTGACGAACCAGGTCTGCTCGATGTACTCACGCAGCTGGAACGGCGGCTTGACGGTCAGGCGCAGCACATCGATGCCGAGGCCGAACAGCCGGCCGACCGGGGTGAGGGCCCGGGTCAGCGGGTCGGAGCGAGGAATGCTCACGTCAGCGGTCCGTCCCGCTCATACCGGGGTCGGTGCTGGCCCGGGGGAAGGGACGACGGTGGCGGCGGTCCGGGCTGACCGGCCGGTGCGGCTGCGGGCACGGTCTCACCGGCGTAGGACTGCCGGATCGCCTGCCGGGCAGCCGGTGCCAAGGTGGGTAGCATCTGGTGGACCCGCTCGCGACGTCGGGCCACGGCCGCGCGCTCGGGCATCCCGGGGCTGGTCGCGAGCTGCGGCTTCATCGGCGGCAACCCCGCCAGCGCACCCGCCTCGGCCATCTCCCGGGCGGCCTGCGCGCCGTCCTTCTCCTCGCTCATCCCGATCGGGCCCTGCCGGCGGCCGTTGAGGAACTGCGCCACCACGGGCTCCTCGGAGGTCAACAGCACCTCCCGTGGCCCGAACATCGCCAGGTGCTTGCGGTAGAGCATCCCGATGTTGTCCGGCACCGTCTGCGCGGTGTTGATGTCGTGGGTGACGATGAGGAAGGTCGAGTCGGTCTGCGCGTTCAGATCGATGATCAGCTGGTTCAGGTAGGCCGTGCGGACGGGATCCAGACCCGAGTCCGGCTCGTCGAACAGGATGATCTCCGGATCCAGCACCAGCGCCCGGGCCAACCCGGCGCGCTTGCGCATCCCGCCGGAGATCTCACTCGGGAGTTTCTTCTCGTCGCCGGTCAGGCCGACCATGGCCATCTTCTCGGCGACGATGTCGCGGATCTGGGACTCCGAGCGCCTGGTGTGCTCCCGCAGCGGGAACGCGATGTTGTCGAAGAGGTTCATCGACCCGAACAGCGCGCCGTCCTGGAACAGCACCCCGAACAGCTTGCGAATCTCGTAGAGCCGGGCCTCCGAGCAGCGCACCAGGTCGGTGTCGTGAATGAAGATCGACCCTCGCTCCGGTTTCAGCAGCCCGATTACGGTCTTGAGGAACACCGACTTCCCGGTACCCGACGGGCCCAGCAGCACCGAGACCTCACCGGGCGGCAGGGTCAGCGTCACATCCGACCAGATGTTCGCCCGACCGAAGGACTTGGACAGCCCCTCGACCCTGACCTCGACGCCGGTCACGGATGCCTCCATGGAGCTTCTCACGTGGTGCGGAGGGCCGGTTCAGGTGACAGCGACCACCGCTCAACTGGTCAACGAGGGGCACTGAGCCAAGTTACTGACCGGTCGCCGGGTGTCGACGAAGCCCCCCGACCCGCTGGTGATCGGGCAGAAACGCGGAACAATACGACCCATGGCCACCTCCGTGACGTCGCGCCTCCTGCGCCGCCTCGACCCGCTCCCCCATTCCGAGCGCCAGCGACTGCTGGTCGCGGTCGCTCGCGACACGGACGTGACCGAACTCCGGGAGCTGGTGGCAGACCTGCACAGCGGCGACCCCTACGCCCGGTTGCTGAGCCTGCGGCTGGCGGCCGTCGCGGGCGAACGCGCCCACGTCGAACGCTGCCTGGCCGGACCGGAGACGGCGCTGCGCGGCCATGCACTCGTCGCCGCCGTGCGGTTGCCGTTGCCGACCGACACGGTGCTGCGCGTCCTCCCCGAGCTGCCGGTGACGCTGCGGCGGGCGCTCTACCACGCGGTCCGGATGCGGGGGCACCGCGAGCTGGCCGAACAGCTGCTGCCCGCGGTCCGCGCCCGGTTCGGCGACATCGAGGCCGCCGCGCTGCTCCCCATGTGCTCGGCGGCGGTGCTGGCACCCACCCTGGACGAGCTGGCCTACGCCGTGCCGAACTGGGGCGTGCTCGGCCACCGGCACCCGGGCGTGGTGCTGGACCACCTCGACGCCGAGCTGGACCGCACAGCGGCAGCGCACTGGCCCGAGATCTGGTGCCGCCTCGGCCCGGCCCTGGCCGCCGCCGCGCCCGCCGTGCCCGACCGGGTGCTGGGCCTGCTGGAGCGCACGATCGGTGAGGTCGGCCTGCCCGGCGCGTTGCGCGCCAGCATCGGCGCGCTGGCCCGCCACGACCCCGCGCGACTGCTGCGGGTACTGCTCGACCCCCGCCGGGTCGGCTCGATCCCGGCCAGCCGTGGGCTGTGGCGGGCACTGCTGGGTGCGCCGGACACCCACCTCACGGCGCTGGCCCGGGTGCTGGGCGGGGACCAGCTCGTGGGGTTGTTGCACGTGCTGCCGCCGTCGCGGCGGGCCGCGGTGTACGCGGGCGCGGTCGGCGACCGCGACCTCGTCAGCACCGGGGTACCACTGGCGGCGCTCGACGAGCTGCCCGCTGCCGCGCGGGCCGCCGAAGCGCGACGCCTGCTCGCGCTGCACAGCGCCGCCGACGACCCGCGGACCCGGCTCGAGGTCATCGCCCGCACGGAGTGGGACAGCGCCGTACCGGTGCTGGCCGCCGCGACCGCACGCGCCACTGCCGACGAGCGCGCCGACGGCTACCGCCTCTACATCGCCGCGGGCGCGGCCACCGGTGAACCGGAGCACTTCGGCGCCCTGCTGGCCTCGCTGACCCGGTTGCGAGGCGAGCAGGAGCCGGTTCACGCGGCGGCACTGGGCGCGCTGGCAGCGGTGCCGCCGTGGCTGTTCCGACCGGTCGACGCGCCCGTGCTGACCACCCTGGTCGCCGATGCCGTCCGGGCGCGGGACATGTCATGGCTGTGTCAGGGGGCGATCCGCACCCTGGCCACCCGGCTGATCGGGGAGGGCGCCGCGTCCCGGCGGCCCGAGCTGGTCGACTGCGGCCTTGCGACGCTGGAGCAGCTCGGCGACCGGTCGTCGTGGCTGGACCTGTCCGGGATGGACCGGCTGCTTCCGCGCGGCGCCGAGCACGAGGTGTTCGCCGCACTTCGGCCGCGGATCATCAGCGAAGCGCGACGCGGACAGTTCGTGGTGGCGCTGTCGCTGGCGGCGGGCCTGCGTCGGCGGGCATGGCACATGCCAGGGCTCCAGGAGTACGTCGACCAGGCGCGACGCGCGACCGACGATCACACCGTCCGCCGGGCGATCGAGCTGTGGCTGGCCCCGTCCGCCACCCGGGACCAGCGCGTCGAGACCGTGCTGCGCAGCGACCGATCGACGATCACATTGCCCGCCGTGCAGGCAGCGGTGGGATCGCGCCGGACCGACCTGCTCGACGAGGTGTTCACCAAGTCGCTGCACGGGCGGTTCCTGCCCCGGCGGGTGCGGTTCATCCCGCCGTTCTCCGGATGCTTCCACCGCTGGTTGCCCAGGCAGTGCGCGCAGTACATGCGCCTGCTGGCCAAGCTGGCCGGCCGAACCGGGGTGCAGGTGTACGAGCGGGCGCAGGCGCTGCATCAGCTGCGCGGCGTGCCGGGTTCGGCGGAGGTGCTGCGCGGGTTCGCCGGCGCGATCGACGTCAGGGTGGCCGAAGCGGCGCTGGCCGCACTCGCGTGGACCGACGAGCCCGTCGACGTCCTGCCCGACCTGCTGGCGTTCGCCGACACCGACCGGGCGCGGGTAGCGGTGTACGCGGCTGCGCGGTGCGCGCGGTTCGTTCCGCCGGAGCGGCTGGGCACGCTGCTGGCACCTGTGCTCGCCGGGCGGAAGGTCACCTCGCGCAAGGAGGCGGTGCGGCTCTGCGC
>JBOHEO010000318.1:0-4358 GCA_050701055.1 Pseudonocardia sp.
TGATCACTCCGCGCACCGTATCCAGCGCGCAACCCGTCAAGAATGCCACACCGGGATGCGGCACCCTCGGCCGGGGGTGCTACTTCGTGATCTTCGTGACCTGGCCGGCGCCGACGGTCCGACCACCCTCACGGATGGCGAACTGCAGGCCCTCCTCCATGGCGATCGGCTGGATCAGCGCGACACTCATGGTGGTGTTGTCACCCGGCATGACCATCTCGGTGCCGCCGGGCAGGGTCACGACACCGGTCACATCCGTGGTGCGGAAGTAGAACTGCGGCCGGTAGTTGTTGAAGAACGGCGTGTGCCGACCGCCCTCGTCCTTGGACAGGATGTAGACCTGCGCCTCGAACTCGGTGTGCGGGGTGATCGAGCCCGGCTTCACGACGACCTGACCGCGCTCGACGTCCTCGCGCTTGATGCCGCGGAGCAGCAGACCCACGTTCTCCCCCGCGCGACCCTCCTCGAGCATCTTGCGGAACATCTCGACGCCGGTGGCGATGGTCTTGGTCGACTTCTCGCGGATTCCGACGATCTCCACCTCCTCGTTCACCTTCACGATGCCCCGCGCAATGGCACCGGTGACCACGGTGCCGCGGCCGGTGATGGTGAACACGTCCTCGATGGGCATGAGGAACGGCTTCTCGATGTCCCGAACGGGCTCCGGGACCTTCTCGTCCACGGCGTCCATGAGCCCGAGCAGCTTCTCGCTCCACTCGGCGTCGCCCTCCAGCGCCTTGAGCGCCGACACCTGGACCACCGGCAGGTCGTCGCCCGGGTAGTTCTGTGAGCTGAGCAGCTCGCGAACCTCCAGCTCGACGAGCTCCATGATCTCCTCGTCGTCGACCATGTCAGCCTTGTTCAGCGCGACGACGATGTAGGGCACACCGACCTGCCGGGCCAGCAGCACGTGCTCGCGGGTCTGCGGCATCGGGCCGTCGGTCGCCGCGACCACGAGGATGGCGCCGTCCATCTGCGCCGCGCCGGTGATCATGTTCTTGATGTAGTCGGCGTGTCCGGGACAGTCGACGTGCGCGTAGTGCCGCTTCTCGGTCTGGTACTCGACGTGCGCGATCGAGATCGTGATGCCTCGCTGGCGCTCCTCAGGAGCCTTGTCGATCTGGTCGAACGCCGAAGCCTCGTTGAGCTTCGGGTACTTGTCGTGCAGAACCTTGGTGATGGCCGCCGTCAGCGTGGTCTTGCCGTGGTCGATATGACCGATGGTGCCGATGTTGACGTGCGGCTTGGTCCGCTCGAACTTCGCCTTCGCCACTGGGGAATCCTCCTGGACTGGTGTTCTTGTCCGTCGTGCTGACGGCAGGTCGGTGGTGGTGGTGCTGGTGCTGCTTACTCGCCCGTCGCCTTCGCGATGATCTCCTTGGCCACGTTGGTCGGAACCTCCGCGTAGGAGTCGAAGACCATGGTGTAGTTCGCCCGGCCCTGGGTCCGCGACCGCAGGTCGCCGACGTAGCCGAACATCTCTGACAGTGGCACCAGCGCCCTGACGATCCGGGCGCCGGACCGCTCCTCCATGGCCTGGATCTGACCACGGCGGGAGTTCAGGTCGCCGATCACCTCACCCATGTAGTCCTCGGGTGTGGTGACCTCGACCGCCATCATCGGCTCGAGCAGGGCCGGATCGGCCTTGCGCGCTGCTTCTTTGAGAGCGATCGAGCCGGCGACCCGGAAGGCCATCTCGGATGAGTCGACCTCGTGGTGGGCCCCGTCGACCAGGGTCAGTTTGATCCCGACGAGCGGGTAACCGGCGAGGATGCCGTACTGCATGGCATCCTGCGCCCCGGCGTCCACCGACGGGATGTACTCCCGCGGGATCCGGCCGCCGCTGACCTTGTTGTCGAACTCGTACAGCGCACCGTCCGCGGTGTCCAGCGGCTCCAGGGTGATGATCACCTTGGCGAACTGGCCCGAACCGCCGGTCTGCTTCTTGTGGACGTAGGTGTACTTCTCGACGGTCCGACGGATCGTCTCGCGGTAGGCGACCTGAGGCTTGCCGATGTTGGCCTCGACCTTGTAGTCGCTCTTCATCCGGTTGACCAGCACCTCGAGGTGCAGCTCGCCCATGCCGGCGAGGATCGTCTGGCCGGAGTCCTCGTCCTGGTGGACCTGGAAGGTCGGGTCCTCCTCGGCCAGGCGCTGGATCGCGATGCCCAACTTCTCCTGGTCCGCCTTGGTCTTCGGCTCGACCGCGACCTGGATCACCGGGTCGGGGAAGGTCATCGACTCCAGCACGATCGGCGCCTGCGGGTCGCAGAGCGTCTCGCCCGTGGTCGTGTCCTTCAGGCCGATGACCGCGTAGATGTGGCCGGCCAGGGCCTCGTCGACCGGGTTCTCCTTGTTGGCGTGCATCTGGAACATCTTCCCGATGCGCTCCTTGCGGTCCTTGGTGGAGTTGATCACCTGGGACCCCGCGGCGAGCCGGCCGGAGTACACCCGGATGTAGGTCAGCTTGCCGAAGAACGGGTGTGCCGCGATCTTGAACGCGAGGGCCGAGAACGGCTCGTCGACCCGCGGCGCCCGGAAGGCGGGGGTCTCACCATCGGTCAGCGTGCCCTCGACCGGCGGGACGTCCATCGGCGACGGCAGGTAGTCGATCACCGCGTCGAGCATGGGCTGGACGCCCTTGTTCTTGTACGCGGAGCCGCACAGCACCGGGTAGGCGATCCGGCCGGTGACGATCTTGCGGATGCCGCGCTTGATCTGCTCGGTAGTGAGCTCCTCGCCACCGAGGTAGGCCTCCATCAGGGCGTCGTCGGTCTCGGCGACGGCCTCGACGAGCCTCTCCCGGTACGTCGCGGCCAGCTCTGCGAGGTCTGCGGGGATCTCCTCGACGGTGTAGTCCTCACCGATCGCGACCTCGCCGCGCCAGGTCAGCGCACGCATCCCGATCAGGTCGACGACCCCGA
This sequence comes from Pseudonocardia sp., assembly GCA_050701055.1. Taxonomy (GTDB): domain Bacteria; phylum Actinomycetota; class Actinomycetes; order Mycobacteriales; family Pseudonocardiaceae; genus Pseudonocardia. The sequence goes on from JBOHEO010000318.1 coordinate 2,925, forward strand.
TGAACTCGCTCTCCGAGCCGATCGGCAGCTGCAGCGGCAACGGGCGGGCACCGAGGCGCTCCTGGATGGTCTGCACGGTGAAGTAGAAGTCCGCGCCGAGCTTGTCCATCTTGTTCACGAAGCAGATGCGCGGGACGTCGTACTTGGTGGCCTGGCGCCAGACCTGCTCGGACTGCGGCTCGACACCTTCCTTGCCGTCGAACACCGCGACCGCACCGTCGAGCACCCGCAGGGACCGCTCCACCTCGACGGTGAAGTCGACGTGCCCGGGAGTGTCGATGATGTTGATCTGGTGGTCTTTCCAGAAGCAGGTGATGGCGGCGGAGGTGATCGTGATGCCGCGCTTCTGCTCCTCCTCCATCCAGTCCATCGTGGCGGCGCCGTCGTGCACTTCACCGATCTTGTAGTTGATCCCGGTGTAGTACAGGATCCGCTCGGTGGTAGTGGTCTTGCCGGCGTCGATGTGCGCCATGATGCCGATGTTGCGGACCTTGCCCAGGTCCGTCAGCACGTCCCGTGCCACGTCTAGCTCTCCCTCAGTTTGGCGCGGACGATCGGCCCGTCACCAGCGGTAGTGGGCGAAGGCCTTGTTGGAATCCGCCATCTTGTGCATGTCCTCGCGCCGCTTGACGGCGGCACCCAGACCGTTGCTCGCATCCAGAAGTTCGTTCATCAGGCGCTCGATCATGGTCTTCTCGCGGCGCTGCCCGGCGAAGGAGACCAGCCAGCGCAACGCCAGCGTGGTCTGCCGAGTGGCGCGGACCTCGACGGGAACCTGGTAGGTGGCACCACCGACGCGGCGACTCTTGACCTCGAGAGACGGCTTCACGTTCTCCATGGCTCGCTTCAGGGTGACGACCGGATCGGTGCCGGTCTTCTCCCGCGTGCCCTCCAGGGCCGCGTAGACGATGCGCTCGGCTAGCGAACGCTTGCCGTCCTGGAGCACCTTGTTCACCAGCTGGGTGACCAGCGGTGAGCTGTACACCGGGTCGGACACCAGCGGCCGCTTCGGGGGGGGACCCTTGCGGGGCATCAGCTCTTCTCCTTCTTCGCGCCGTACCGGCTGCGGGACTGCTTGCGGTTCTTCACACCCTGCGTGTCCAGCGAACCCCGGATGATCTTGTAGCGAACCCCGGGAAGATCCTTCACACGCCCGCCGCGCACCAGGACGATCGAGTGCTCCTGGAGATTGTGGCCCTCACCCGGGATGTAGGCGGTGATCTCCATGTTGCTGGTCAACCGAACGCGGGCGACCTTGCGCAGCGCGGAGTTCGGCTTCTTGGGCGTCGTGGTGTACACGCGTGTGCACACCCCGCGACGCTGGGGACTCCCCTTGAGCGCGGCGGTCTTGGTCTTGGAGACCTTGTCCTGACGGCCCTTGCGGACCAGCTGCTGGATCGTGGGCATGGACCGTTTGCTTCTTCCCGTCGGCGT
>JBOHEO010000319.1:0-4347 GCA_050701055.1 Pseudonocardia sp.
AGCCTCACCCGGCTGAACATGGCAGTCCTGCGCCGGCTGCGCGCCGAGCTGAGGGTCGAGAACCGCGACCAGGTGGAGCTGCGGTGCTATGACGAGTGCATCCGGTTCAACATCACAATCATCGATCACACGCAATGCGTCGCGCAGCCGTACTTACCCGCTGTGCGCGGCATCGACTCGCCGACGCTGGTCATCCGTCGTCGAAACAGCGGCGGTATGTTCGCCACGTTCGAACGCGTCTTCTCATCGCTCTGGGTGAATGCGAGGGCCTGTGCCTAGTTCCGAGCCCGTGCCCACACCGGCTGAGCTTCTGCTGGTCGCTACAGAGGCCGTCGACCGCGCCAGTCGCATAATTCGGGATCGCCCACCTAGTCAGGTGACTATGAAGGGTGACCGTGACCCGGCCACAGACATTGACTATACGATTGAGCGGGAGATCCGAAATTTCCTGCTCGACCAGGCCCCCTCGGTGGGATTTCTCGGTGAGGAGGACGGCCAATATGGTGACATCAGTGCGGAGATGTGGTGGGCCCTAGATCCGGTCGACGGTACTATCAACTTCATACACGGCGTCCCGCTTTGCGGCGTTTCCCTTGGCCTTATTCACCGTAACGAGCCTGTCTTGGGTGTTATTGACTTGCCGGCTCTGAATCTTCGTTACTCTGCCGCTCTCGGAAATGGAGCGTTTTGTGGTAGAACTCCGATCCAGATTCGAGAGACTGCGTCGCTCAAAGATGCAGTTGTCGCATTGGGAGACTACGCGGTGGGAGCTGACGCTATCGCCAAGAATGCGAAGTGTCTACGCGTTACTGGAGGCATTGCGGCCGTAGCGCAGCGTGTCAGGATGTTCGGATCGGCAGCTGTCGACCTGGCCTGGGTTGCTGAAGGGCGTATCTCGGCAAGCGTGATGCTGGATAACAAGCCATGGGACACTGCTGCCGGCATAGCGATAGCGCGCGAGGCAGGTGCCGTGGTCATCGACGACCGAGGGGAAAGGCACAACGGCGCATCAATGACTACTATAGCGGCCGCCCCCCTAATCGCTTATGACTTGGCTCGAATCGTAAGAGCGGCCAACCTGGAGGCGTAGGCGTCGTGAGCGTTGTTGATGCGGCTCTCGCAGTCGGCAAAGAACTCTCTATGCAGGTTCAGTTTCTTACTGAGATGCTTGTGGTCGAGGTTGTGTCGCCGACGATGACTCGGGTTCCGGATCCATCGTTGTTTGACGTGCCGCTCCTTCGCCTGGCAGACGAACTCAGGCTCGCGAGTAGGAGAACCGTCGACCCGGTGCTCGCTACAGCGATGGGGCACTGATGATCCTCACAAGTCAACGAGGTCGTCGCCGCCTGGGACGTCATCGCGCGACGGCTGGAACCGAGATCAAGCGCGTCGAACGTGCCGCCTCGGTGACGAGCTGTGCTCCCAGCGAGAGCGGCGGGCGGTGCCGATGCGCACCGGGATCAGGCCGGGTCGAGGGCCAGGTGGGTCTCGGCGTCGTAGAAGCGAAGTGTCTCGGGCGCGAAGGTGAGCCAGACGGTCTCGCCGGGCCGCGCCCGGAACGTCGCCGGGGCCTGTGCCTTGAGCTGCTGGTCGCCGACGGTCGCGGTGAGCAGCACGGCTGAGCCGGTGGGTTCCAGGACCTCGAGCTTCGCGGGGACGGCCCCGTCGGTGGTCGTCGTGTCCACCCCGATGTTCTCCGCGCGCACGCCGAGCAGGACATCCCGTCCGCCGTATCGACGCAGCAGCGCGGGCGCGGGCACGCTGGCGTCGGCGAGGTGCACCCACTCGCCCGACTCCGCCACCCGTGCCTCGAGGAAGTTCATCGCCGGTGAGCCGAGGAAGCTGCCGACGAACCGGTCGGCGGGGCGGTCGTAGACCTCGATCGGGTCGCCGAGCTGCACGATCCGGCCCTTGCGCATGACGGCCACCCGGTCGCCGAGCGACAGCGCCTCGCTCTGGTCGTGGGTGACGTAGACGGTGGTGGTGCCCAGGTCCTGGACGATCTTCTTCAGCTCGGCGCGAAAGGAGAGCCGCAGCAGCGCGTCCAGGTTGGACAGCGGCTCGTCCATGAGCAGTACGTCGGCGTCCATCACGATCGCCCTGGCCACGGCCACCCGCTGGCGCTGGCCGCCGGACAGCTGCGCAGGGTAACGGTCGAGGTAGGGTCTCAGCTGCAGGAGGTCGGCCGCCTCGTCGACCTTTTTCGTGATCACCTCGGCCGACCGGCCGCGCATCCGCAGCCCGAACTCGATGTTCTGGCGCACCTTCCGGTGCGGGAACACGGCGTAGGACTGGAACACCATCGACAGGTTCCGCTGCTGCGCGGGCAGGTAGGTGACGTCGCGGCCGCCGATCGCGACGGACCCGGAGTCGGGCATGTCCAGGCCGGCAAGCATCCGCAACAGGGTCGTCTTGCCACAGCCCGACGGGCCGAGGAGTACGACGAACTCGCCGTCGGTCACGTCCAGGCTGACGTCGTCGGTGGCCCGTTCGGTGCCGCCGGGGTAGGTCTTGACCAGACCGGCCATCCGGATCTCAGCCACGGTCGTCTCCCGTCATGGTGTGCGACGCGGCATTCATCGGATTGTCGACCCCCACATGTTGGTCAGGTAGCGGCGCATCACGGCGATGAACAGCAAGGCCGGGATCACCAGGGCGAAGCCGCCGGCGAAGCGGTAGGCGAGCGGCGAGTCGGCGAGTGAGGTGAGTACCTGCGCGGGCAGCGTCCGCCGGCTGAGGGTTAGGATCGAGGCGCCGAGGACCTCGTTCCAGCTCAGCACGAAGGTGAAGATCGACGCCGCGGCTATGCCGGGTAACGCCATCGGCGCGACGACCTGGCGGAATGCCTGCACCGGCGTGCAGCCGAACACCCGCGCCGCCTCCTCGACATCGACGGGCACGGCGAGGAACACGCTGGCCGTGATGAGGATCGTCGTCGGCAGGGCCAGCGCGGTGTGCAGGAGAACCACCGCGTAGGTCGTGTCGTAGAGGCCCGCGGTGAGGTAGAGCTGGGCCAACGGCACCGACAGCACCACGATCGGCAGCGCCCGGGTGAACAGCAGGAACAGCTGGTAGGGTTCCTTGCCACGGAACGCGAAGCGGGCCAGCGCGTAGGCCGCAGGCACCCCGATCGCGGTGGACAGCAGCAGTGTGCCGGCGCCGGCGAGCAGCGAGTTGCCCAGCGATGCGACGATGCCGGTCGACCCGAGAAACGTGCCGAGCGTCTCGACGGAGACGTCGGTGGGCAGCAGCGGGAGCGGGAACTCGTTCAACGACTGCCGGCTGGAGAACGCGGCCAGCGTGATCAGGTAGAGCGGCACCGCCATGAACGCGGTGATCGCGATGCACCCGACCTGGACGAGGACCCGGTTGCGCCCGCGCCTGCGCAACGGCGCGCGGTCGACCGGGGGAACGGTGGCGCGCGGTGTCGATGATTCGCTCGCAAGCTTGCGCGGTGTCGATGATTCGCTCGCAAGCTCGCTCATCGAGCGGCCTCCCGGCTCTTGTCCCGCAGCACCCGCAGGTACACCAGCGACGTCAGCATCGAGACCCCGAGGATCACCAGCGCCAGCGCTGCGGCGACGTTCGGGTTCTGCAGCTCCCGATACCAGCGGTAGGTCTCACCGACGAGTACCGGGAAGTTCTGGCCGGTCAGGGCCTGGGCGACGGCGAAGACCTGGATCGCGAGGATCGTGCGCAGGATCAACGCCACCTGCAGGCTCGGCTTCAGCAGCGGCAGCGTGACGTGCCACAGCCGCTGCCACGCGCTCGCGCCGAACACCGCTGCCGCCTCGTCGTAGTCCTTCGGGATGCCCTGCAGCCCGGCCACGACGATCACGAGCACCAGTGACGTGGTACGCCACAGCTCGGCGACGAGCACGGCGGCGAACAGCGATGTGGGATTGTCGAACGCGAGCCAGGACACGGGTTCGAACCCGAGCCGGTCGAGCAGCGAGTTGAGGTAGCCCTGGTCGGTGAGCACCGCCAGCCAGACCAACCCGGCGGCGAGGTCGCTCAGGGCCAGCGGGATGGCCCAGAGATAGAAGTACAGGTTCTTCAGCCGGGGGTTCGCCCGCAGCAGCAACGCCATGGAGATCGCGAGCACGAACTGGACCGGGATCAGCACGATGATCAGCAACAGCGTGTTGCGCACCGCGGGCCAGAAGTACGGGTCGCCCACCATCCGCCCGACGAACTCTCCGGTGAAGCCATCCTCGCCCCGGAACGCCTGGAGCACCCCCGCCACGACCGGCCAGCCGAGCAGCAGCGTCATGAACACGACCGACGGTGCGATGAGCCAGACCACCGGCGGCACCCGCCTGCGCCGCGTCGACGGCCCGGGTGTCG
>JBOHEO010000320.1:0-4333 GCA_050701055.1 Pseudonocardia sp.
CCGCGGGCCGGTGGGGTTCGGCGCGCAGCACCCGCAGCGCGGCCAGCGCGGCACCCACGCACGCCGGCGCGAGCCCGGTGTCGAAGATGAACGACCGCGCGGTGTCCACCAGGTGCGCGATCACCGCCGCCGGGCCGAGCACCGCCCCGCCCTGGCTGGCCAGCGACTTCGACAGCGTCACCGTGGCGACCACGTCGTCCGCCCCGGCCAGCCCGACCTCGGCCACGAGCCCCCGCCCACCCGGGCCGCACACCCCGAGCCCGTGCGCCTCGTCGGCCACCAGCAGCGCGCCCCGCGCCCGGCACACCGCGTGCAGCGCCCGCAGCGGGGCGAGCCCACCGTCCACGCTGTCGACGCTGTCGATGACGACCAGTGCACGGGCCTCCGCGCGGCCGGCCAGGACGGCGTCGACGGCCGCGACATCAGCCGCAGGAACCACCGCGACCCGGGCCCGCGAGAGCCGGCAGGCGTCGACCAGCGAGGCATGGTTCGCCGCATCGGAGACGATCAGCGAGCCGGGCCCGGACAGCGCCGTGACCACCCCGAGGTTCGCGGCGTATCCGGACGAGAACACCAGCGCCGCCTCGGCGCCGTAGAACCCGGCGAGCTCGGCCTCCAGTGCCGCGTGCAGCGCCGTGCTCCCCGTGACCAGCCGCGATCCCGTCGAGCTGGTGCCCCATCGCCGCGCGGCCGCGACGGCGCCGGCAATCACCCGCCCGTCGCGGGCGAGCCCCAGGTAGTCGTTGCCGGCGAGGTCGAGAAGGGGGTCGTGGGCCGGGCGTGGGCGCAGCTCACGGCGCAGCCCCGCTGCGCGGCGCCGCGCAGCGTGCGGTTCGAGCCAGGCCAACGGGTGCTCGGGCGGGGTCGACACGGGGAAACGGTAGGCCACCACCGTCGGGTGGCTCCACGGCTGCGGGCTCGGGACGCGGTGCCAGACTCGCACCATGACCACACCGCCGGTCGGACCGATGCTGGTACCGCGCTTCTACGTCCGCCAGAAGATCACCCTGATGGCCAACCAGTACCAGGTGTTCGGGGCAGAGCCGGACGGCACCGAAGGCCGGTTGCTCGCCTACGCCCAGCAGAAGCGGTTCGCGTTCAAGGAGCAGGTCACCTTCTACGCCGACGAGTCGAAGTCCAGACCGGTCTTCTCCTTCAAGGCCCGGCAGGGCCTGGACGTCCGCGCCGAGCACGACGTGTTCGACGAGTACGGGCAGGTTCTGGGGTACTTCCGCAAGGCGTTCGGCGCGAGCCTCCTGCGCTCCACCTGGCATCTCGCCGGCCCCGGACTCGAGGCCACCGGACAGGAGCGGCGGCCAGTCATCGCGATCCTGCGACGGGTCTGGGACCTCATCCCCTACCTCGGCAACGTGTGGGTGCCGTTCGTCTTCCACTTCGACTTCGTCGACGACGCAACCGGTCAACCGGTGCTGACCAGCGAGCGGCAGAAGACGGTGCGCGACCGCTACACCGTCACCGTTCCCGACCCGCGGCTCGACTTCCGGGTCGCGGCGTCGATGGCGGTGGCCCTGGACGCGCTGCAGAGTCGCTGAGCGATCTTCTCCACGAGCCGCCACGCGAGGTCGCAGTTCTCGCCGTCGATGGGCTTCAGCGTGTCGGTGCCGCCCCTACTCGAACCGTGACGTATCGCCGGCCCCGCGGCGCACGATCTCGGGTTCGGACTCCGACAGGTCGATCACGGTTGTCGACTCGGTGCCGCAGTCACCGGAGTCGATAACCGCGTCCACGGCGTTGTCGAGCTGCTCCTTGATGTCCCAGCCCTGGGTCATCGGCTCGTCGTAGCCGGGCAACAGCAACGTGGACGACACCAGTGGCTCCCCCAGCTCGTCGAGCAGGGCGTGCGCGACGGCGTGGTCGGGGATCCGGACACCGACCGTCTTCTTCCTCGGGTGCAGCAACATCCGCGGCACGTCCTTGGTGGCCGGCAGGATGAACGTGTAGCTGCCCGGCGTCGACGCTTTGATCAACCGGAACACCGCGTTGCTGACGTGCACGAACTGGCCGAGCTGCGCGAACTCCTTGCACACCAGGGTGAAGTGGTGCCGGTCGTCGAGCTGGCGGATCTCCTTGATCCGGTCGATCCCCTCCCGGTTACCCAGCTGGCAGCCCAGGGCGAAACAGGAGTCCGTCGGATAGGCGATCACCCCACCGGCGCGCACGAGCTCGACGACCTGGCTGATCGCCCGCCGCTGTGGATCGACCGGATGCACATCGAAGTACCTCGCCACACCGACGACCTTAGGGCCATCACGGCACCGGGACGGACGGTACGGCACCCTGAATCCATGAGCGAACAGCTGTGGCGAGACGTCGACACGTACTTCGACGGGCTGCTCGTCGGCCCCGACACCGCCCTCGACGCGGCGCTGGAGGCCAACGCCGCCGCCGGTCTGCCGGCCATCGACGTCTCCCCGGCGCTCGGCAAGCTCCTGCACCTGCTGGCGAGCTCGATCGGGGCCCGCCGGATCCTGGAGGTCGGCACGCTCGGCGGGTACTCGACGATCTGGCTGGCCCGCGCGCTCCCCCCGGACGGGCGACTGGTCACCTGCGAGCTCGATCCGACGCACGTCGCGGTCGCCCGCGAGAACCTCGCCCGCGCCGGGCTGAACGGCATCGTCGAGGTGATCGAGGGCCCGGCGGCGGCGACGTTGACGTCGGTGGACGGCCCGTTCGACCTCGTGTTCATCGACGCCGACAAGCAGTCCACCCACGAGTACTTCACGCACGCCCTGCGGCTCAGCCGCCCCGGCACGATGATCGTCGTGGACAACGTGGTGCGGCGTGGACGCGTGATCGACACCGACAGTGACGACGCCGCTGTGCGGGGGATCCGCCGGTTCGCCGAGATGCTGGCCGACGAGAAGCGCGTCTCGGCGACGGTGATCCAGACGGTGGGGAGCAAGGGGTACGACGGGTTCGCGCTGGCGGTGGTGCGGTGAGGTTGCAACGCCGGGCTCAACCCCGTTCAGGATCCCGACGCCGACATGTCCAGTGACACCGTGCCGGCCGGCGCGGTCGTGCGAACCGACCCGAGCGCCGGTACCACACTGCCCATCGGCGCGCCGGTCACGCTGGTCCTCAGCAGTGGCGCCGAACCGGACCGGATCGAGTTGCCGTTCCTCATCGGGGAGGACGCCGAGGACGCCGCCGAGGAGCTCGAGGAGCTGGACCTGGAGGCCGAGATCGCCAAGCAGCTCCCGTTCGGCCTCGGGGACGGAACGGTGATCGGCATGATCCCGGGTCCCGGCTCGCTGGTGGCGTTAGGCAGCACAGTCGTGCTCACCACACTCTGATCACTGTGCGCATCCCGGATTGCGGACGTCGGCACGATGCCGTCGACGTCACCGGCGTTCTGGGTGACGACGACGAATGATGGGCCGATGCGGTGACGACGATGAGCGCGTCGGCCACCGGCAGCGTGCGGCCCGGGTCTCTGTTGGCAACTCAGAACGCTGCCGGAACACGCCGATGGCACTTGTGCGCCAGTGATGGTTGCCGCAGCGTAAGTGGAGGTGGCCAGATCGACATCCTTGGGAGTACCTGGCTTTCCACGACGATGACGTGGCGGAGCTGCGAGCCGTCACCGCAGCAACCGACGCCGCCGCACCGACCCCATCGCCCTATGGACTGGCTATGTTCCTCAGAACCGTGCGAAAGCTGCGGTTACTCCAGGTCCTTGCCGTACGCGCGATTCCCTGGTCGATCACGGTAGATCGAAAATCCGGGTATCCGCGAGTACCCGCATGACTCGTACAGTGCGTGCGCAGCAGGCTGCTTACTACCTACATCCAGGATGGCACGGGTGTATCCTGCATGGAACGCTCGGCGCTCCATTTCTCCGAGGATTGCCCGCGCGAGACCCGATCGTCTCGCCGACGGCCGAACGAAGAGTCGCTTGAGCTCAGCCGTCAGACCAGAGGGCTCAGCTAGATGTCGACGATAACCGCCACACCCAGCAGGGACACCGTCCCGGTACGCGACGACGAACAGACCTCCCTCACTTTCGTCGAACTCGCAAGAACTCATGGGTGTCGCATCCGCGTGCCCATAAGTGTCCGCGTTAAAGGCGTCCGCGTCAGCAACGAGTTCCATTGCGGGTTGTTCGGAAAACTGGGTGACTCGGAGCTCGCAACAGGCAGCTCGAAAAGGAGTTGAGGCCATCTGACCGTCAAGACCCAACTGCGAACCTTGGACTCAACTGGTCAGAGCGCCACCGGGTATGATCATGATGGAATCCGACCCGTGGAGCGATGTACGTGGCAAGTGGGAATGAAGTGATCGACGATGAGCGTGACGCAATCATGATTGGAGT
>JBOHEO010000321.1:0-4319 GCA_050701055.1 Pseudonocardia sp.
CTGCTGGCCGGGGGTGGCGGTTGGCGCATTTTCATGACCACTACTAAGGAGAGCTGTTAGTAAAGACGTATATAAAGTCCTCACGGCACTCCTACCGCGCCTGCTACTCCCCGCTGCGTGCAACTGCTATGCCAGGTTCTGACGTTCTGACCGCTCGTGGCAGACACAAGTTCCTCGTGGAACTGGATGACATCGGGCTCCGTCGCGTACCTCTCCCGTAGCGCATCGTCCAGCTCGCTGCCGACCATCAGCAGGGACGGTTGGGACTTCCGGTTGGTGGCGATCGCATCCCGGCCCAGGCTGAGCGCCAGCTCGAGGTCTCCGCGACGTGCGGCGACGACACCGAGTGTCAGTCGGGCTTCGGCGTTCCGCATCGGAGAGCTGAGGGAACCGTCGGCGTTGGTTGTCTTCCTGATGATCTCACGAGCGTGCATCTCGGCGAGGCTGTCGTCACTGATCAGCCGGTAGCAGTCCATCGCGTAGAAGTCGAACTTGTCCGGGTCGACGACGAAGTGGTTATCAGGGCGCTCGGGGTAGGGCAAGGAGTCCAGCAGGAGGCGGCCCTTCTCCAGCGCGCGGACAACATTGCGCTGGTTGCCCATCCGCGCCCATGCCTTCGCCTCCTGGCCGAGGAGCTGCACGGCTACCGACCGCCCAGGAGCAGCGTCCTGGCCTGCCTGCGCTGCCGCGATCACCTCGCGGTACCGGCCGTTGGTCAGTGCGAACCACGCACGCATCTCGTGCGCCCACCCGACGACACCGGCGTTGCCCGCCTCGTTGCCGAGTGACAGCGCCGCCGCCCGGGTCGCTTCCGCCGCACGCGGCTGGCCCGTGTCGTACTCCAGGCACCCGATGAGCAGAGTCAACCAGCTCGCCGCGTCCAGAACGTCCCGGTGCTGTCCCAGGCTCAGACGTTCGTCGAGCAACCGAGTGAGCTGTGTCAGCCACTCACGGCTCGTCGCGATCAGCTCCGCCGGGTCACTCGACACATAGTCGCAGCACAGCTGCTCCACCGTGAGGTTCAGCGCGTCCAGCGTGCTGTCGTTCACCGATGACTGCCGGATCCGCTGCACAAGCTCGTGAGTGTCCATGCCGCTGCGCACGATGAGGATGTCGTCGGTGGTGCGCTGACGAGCGGGCCGGAGCTCCTCGAAGATCGAGTCGACCACCGTGCCGATCGTGGCCGCGATGATCGGCCGATAGAACTCGTCGGGCCTGTTGCGGCCCCGCTCCCACCGCTTCCACTGATCGAGCAAGCCGTTCGGGAGCGGGACATCAGAGAAGGTGCGCATGGCTGCCACTACGTCAGCCTGCGACCACCCACGAGCGACGCGCTCGCTGCGCAGCCGCTCTGCCCATGCCGGACGTTCCTGCTCGTCAACCACACGACGAGGGTACCTAGTAGCGGAGCGCCCTCCGCGCGGCGTCTTCTCCCGACTGATCACACACTCACACTCCCCAATATCACTGTCGCATTCACTTTCGTGAATGGGGGCACGCGTTCCCCCAAAACCTGCCCCCCTTCTTGCCTCTGCCCCCATAAGACGCACTGCCGGAATCTGGTCTGGCACACCCGACCGGGTGGGCATCCTGCAAGTTGATCCTCTAAGAAGCACAGCAGCCATGGATCTGATCATTGACACGTCCGAGTGAGCGCCTACCACCTGCACGCCCGGCTGATCGAAGGGCCGCTGGAGAAGCTCGTACGCAACGAGCTGCGCAGCGCCGAGCGACGACAAGCAGGAGATCATGCTGCGGGCGAGGGAGCTGGTCGCCCGTGGTTTCACGGTCTAGATCTACGAACACGGAGACAGGCCTCGATTGCCCACCGCCAGCGACCTCACGGTCATCGCGCACCTTCACCCCGAACCACCGGCCAGCCGGAAGACGGTCGGAGAACCTGTCACCAAAGGCCCGGTCATACGCCGGAAACCATCCGGCCCCAGGTCGTCACGATGAGGGAAAACCACAACGCCGGTTCCGGCCCAGCCATGCACGATCAGCGCCGGTACATCGCTGCTTCCGAACACCTCGCCCGGCCGGTAGCGGCTGAACTCCGTCAGCAGCGCGCGGCCGAGTTCGAACGCGCCGTCGACCAATAACGCACCCTCGGTCATTGCCCGCCGCCACGCGTCGGCAGGAAGTTAGTCCGGCCCCAGAGAAGTTCGGGCTCGATGAAGGTATGCCGCAGATCGAGGATCGGGTTCCACAGGACAAGTTGATCGGGTCGGGTGTAGGCCGAGGACTCCAGCACGGCCACCGCGCCGAAGCTCGATCCCAGCACCGTCAGTGGGCCGTCGAACCCGGCCCGGGCGTACGCGATCGCGGCCTCGATGTCGAGCAGCTCCCCGGCGATCGTGACGCCCCGCTGCGTTCCGGCGCTGGCACCGTGGCCGCGGAAGGAGAACCGGAGAACTCCGAGTCCCGCTGCGACCAGCTGATCGGCCAGCCGGCGGTACATGCCACCTTCATCCAGATCAACGGTCATCCCGTGGGCCAGCACCACCGCCCCGCCGATGGCGCCGCGGGCGTCCGATGCCGTCGCGGCAGGAGAGTGCACGCGGGCGTCGAGCGCGAGCCCGTCGACCGAGTACAGGGTGATCGTCTCGCCGCCGTTCACCCCGTTCGTCCTCCCGCCACGGCACACGAGTGTGGTCTACCACGCGCCGGTGTGACAGGGAGCCACTCGTCTTGCCATCTACGGGTGCGGCCCCACGGTCACGATCGTGATCTGGTCGGCGCCCGGCCCGTAGATCCACCAGATGCGCCAGGCCGAAGGAGCGCGGTTCTCCACGTAAGACTCCCCCAGCGCGGCGCCGCCAGGACCGGGTACGGACTGGTAGGCGTGGGAATGCAGCCCGGGGTGGCGCGGTCCGAGCTGTTCGAGTAGCCGAACAGCCTTACGGACTCGTCACCGCCGGCGAACCACGCGAACGGGTCGCCAGCGTCTACGACATCACCCTCGTCGACGCCGCGGTGCGATACGAGAACGAACACGCCGCCTGACTGGGTCCTGCGCCCCGAGCGCTATCGACGGTCACAAGCTGGAAACGTCCCACGGCTTGCATCGGCGCACCTCCCGTCGTCAACTCATCATCGACGGCCAAGAGCGAGGGAGACGCGTATGTGTGGCATCGCCGGTGAGATCCGCTTCGACGGGGAGGCGGCCGACGTCGAGGCCGTCGCGCGCATCACCGGCGCCATGGCGCGCCGCGGCCCGGACGGGTCGGGGGTGCACGCGGCGGGCCCGGTCGCCCTCGGCCACCGCCGGCTGAAGATCATCGATCTGTCCGAGCGTGGCGCCCAGCCGATGGTCGACCCGGAGCTGGGGCTGGCCGCGGTGTTCAACGGCTGCATCTACAACTACCGCGAGCTGCGCGCCGAGCTGGAGACCGGCGGCTACCGGTTCTTCTCCGACTCCGACACCGAGGTGCTGCTGAAGTCGTTCCACCGCTGGGGCACCGCGTGCGTCGACCATTTCCTGGGTATGTTCGCCTTCGCCGTGGCCGACCGGGACACCGGCGTGCTCACCCTCGGCCGCGACCGCCTCGGCATCAAGCCGCTCTACCTCAACGAACGGGCGGGTGGGTCGAGGCGCAGCCTGCGGTTCGCCTCGTCGCTGCCCGCGCTCCTGGCCGGCGGCGGCGTCGACACCGACCTCGACCCGATCGCGCTGCACCATTACCTGACGTTCCACTCCGTCGTCCCCGCGCCGCGCACGATCCTGGCCGGAGTCCACAAGCTACCCCCGGCGACCGTCCGCACCGTCGCACCCGATGGCACGTCCACCGAGCACGTCTACTGGCGTCCGGAGCACGTCCGCCGTCCCGAGCACGCCGGCATGAGCACCCGGGACTGGAACGACGCCATGCTGGAGGCGCTGCGGCTGGCGGTGCGCCGGCGCATGGTGGCCGACGTCCCGGTCGGCGTGTTGCTCTCCGGCGGGCTGGACTCGTCGCTGGTCGTCGCGCTGCTCGCCGCCGAGGGGCAGACCGGGCTCAAGACCTTCAGCGTCGGCTTCCACGCCGCGGGCGGCGAGTCCGGCGATGAGTTCGTCTACTCCGACCTGGTGGCGCGGCACTTCGCCACCGACCACCGGCAGATCCTCGTCGACCCGGCCCGGATGCTGCCCGCGGTGAACGACACGGTCGCCGCCATGAGCGAGCCGATGGTCAGCCACGACTGTGTGGCGTTCCACCTGCTGTCCGAGGAGGTCTCGACGTCGGTGCGGGTGGTCCAGTCCGGGCAGGGCGCCGACGAGGTGCTCGCCGGGTACGACTGGTACCCGCCCCTGGCCGCGACGCCGCGGGCAAGCGGCG
>JBOHEO010000322.1:0-4308 GCA_050701055.1 Pseudonocardia sp.
GCCCCACCGACACACCCGCCGTGCAGACCGTCACCTATGAGATCGTCCTGCACCCGCTCGCCCCCCGGTCCCCGACGTGACCATGATGATCACATAGCCCTAGTGATCATTTAAAGAAGTGGCATTGCGGCGGGGGGACCGGTCTATGACCACGGCCAACCCTGATCGACAGAGCGACTTACTGGGTCGCCAGCGCGATGCGCTCCCGCAACCGGCGGCTGACGGCTCGATCTCCGACCACCCGCACCGACGCGTCCGATGCTCGACCCCACAGCCACAAGAGCACGTCGGAGGGCGCACCTGTGACGCGTGCGTCGGAGTTACCGCCAGCGTCGTTCACGGTGACCCGATCAGGGAGCAGGACAATCCGCCAAGTCCGGTCGCCGGCCCCCACTACGGTGGTGCCGATCGATCCGGGCTGCACGTCATCACTCCAGTCCCCGGCGAGCATCATCGTCAGCACCTCGTCGATCCCGTCGACCGCCAGCTCAGCGTCGATGGACGTCACCCCACCGGACGCGCCCTGCACGTCCACCCGGTGCATGGCCGTCTCCTGGACCATCCGCCGTATCCAGAAGCCGGCTGTCTGGTCCGGCGGCCACCACGTCCAGGACGGCGACGCCGGGTCAACCGTCACCAGCACGTCCAGCAGGCGTTGGTGTGCGTCGACGAACCATGCCAACAGGTCCTGGTCCAGCGGCCAGGGTGGCGGCCAGGGATCGGGTACCTCGCCGCCCATCCGGATACAGGCGATCTTGTGCTCGTAGACCTCAGCGATGTGGCTCACCGTGTCACCCACGGTCCACCCCGGACATGTCGGTACGGGGGCTCCCAGATCGGCCACCGCGGCCTGCTGAAGAAGTTGGCCATTGATGGCCAGAAGTTCCAGATATCGTGCGCGGTCCACGGACGCAGCATGGTCATCGACGCTGCGCTTGTCGATCCCTTCGAAACGGCAAGCGGCCGATTTCTCTGGATCCGTCCTACGTCCGGCTGAGTCTGGGCCGGCTCGCCCGACCCGCCGGCCGCGCGCGGACTGGAGGCAGGAGCGCGCGAGCCGAGCGGCGCCGGCCCGCGTCGCCGGAGGTGGCGCCTTGATCCTCATAAGGCCGAGTTCAGCAACGCGATGAGCATCTGTTCCGTAGTAGGCAATTAGCGGTCCATTCGACAATGGCTGATCAATAACATGGACGCTATTTATTGAGGTCAGACCCACTATTGCAACCTCGGGATTGATTGACATGCGCGTACGCCCGTTGTCACACACGCGCACATAATCGTGTCCTGACCTATCCGACGGCGATCAATGTACTTAGCATTACTCAGTGGGAAGACTGATCGCCCGTTTGCTTGCAGTCTGGCGCGCATATCGGAGACGCGACAAGCATCGGGGCAGGCCGGGCTATGGGCGTGGCCACCGGCGAGGAGCCATCTCGGCCTAATGGACGAAGAGATCATCCTAGGGACGGGCTGCGATCATCTCCTACATTCGTGTTGTGACCGACCTCGTTTGCATCGTCCGCGATGAGCTGGGCTTTGAACACGCCCGCAGCACCGATCTCGAACTATGCCGACACCTCGCCGATGAGCTGGATGTGGGCGCGGAGATCGAGATCCGGTTCATCGCGTACCGCGTCACGAATGAGTCACTGATGGACCCGATGTACGACCTGTTCAACGAATAGTCCCGTCGCCAGCGACGGAGACACGACTGAGGAGTCAACCATGACCGAGACTGTCACCACTAAGGCCGCAGCCAAGGCGAGCGACACTACACCTCGCCTGCTGCGTCAGTTTCTCCGTGCCAGCACCGACTACGAGGCGGTGGGATCGGGTGGCCGAGCGTGAGGCCGCAACGAAGGCACGCGCTGAGCAGGCTGCGAAGGAAGCGGACAACAATTCCGAGGTCATCGACGAAGACGAGAATGAGGACACCGAGGCCGACGAGGTCAAGGCGCCCGTCAAGACCCGTGGTCGAAAGGTCGCCGCGTGAGGATCACCTGCGAGTGCTGCGGGGATCCAGGCAATAGGCCGAGCGCGGCTAGCCGCTCGTCGAGCGCCCTGACCGCTTGCGTGCGGTGCCATGGCTGCATCCCGGCACGAGCGGCACACACCTCGGCGGCGTGGCGGGGTGAGAGGGTGGCCAGGCTCGCCGCGTCACCGAGCACACGCGCGGCCTCCGCGATGTCTCTGGCCCGCACGAGCGCGGTGCCGAGGCGGATCGTGCCAAACGTGTGGAGGGTCACATACTGCTGATCGATTCGGTCGACAGCGTCGCTCGCGGCTCGGACCGCCTCTGCGGGCCGGTCAAGCCTGAGGAGTGAGGCGCTTAGCTGGCTGCCGAGCCAGCCGTCGTGCACCCAATAGGCCAGCGATTCGGGGGCAGATCGACCGCAAGCCAGGAGATCCTTGGCGCGCTCATGCGCGGCCAGACACCGCCCGTAATCGCCGACCGATGCATACCCGGCTGAGGCCCTCTGCTCTGCCAGAGCCTTGAGACACGGATCATCGGTCCCCGCTGCTAGATTGCGCGCGGCGGCGGCCATGTCGATCGTGGTGGGCGTCTCGCCACGAAGGAAGGCCGCATGGCTCATGCTGGCCGCCGCGTAGGCGGAGCAGGCGTCGTTACGACCGTCATGGCCCGCGACACGTGCGGCACCGAAATAGCGCATTGCGGCGGCATGGTCGCCCAGGTCCACCCAAAACCCGCCGATTGTGGACGCAATCTCGCTGCGCACGACCAACAGGGGCTCGCGCCACTCATCCGGGCATCCGGTCAGCAGTCGCCGCACGACGCCGTCCTGCGCTACGACGGTCGGCAAGACCTCAGACGGCCCTAGCGCATCCTCCTGCCGCCTGCACTGGGCGAGCGTGGTCGCGAGACACCGCACGACCCGGGCATCCACCCGGCCAGGTACCTCGACAGCCTGCGCCACCCGCACGCAGTCGTCATCGCCGACACCAGACAGACCGGCGGCGGCAAGCGCCCACGTGACCAGCTTGATCGCGTCGCGACGATCCATCATCTGACCCACTCGCGTCAGCACTCGCAACACCTCCTCGGCCAGCTCGCCACTCACGGAGTCCAGATCCGGCCCCGCATCGTGCCCGCCCAATCCGAGCTGCGCCACCGGGGCATCCTTGAGCATGGCCGCACGCGCCGACTCTCGACACTGCGCCCGCTCCCGCTCACGATAGTCCCGCTCTGCCCGCGCCAGATCACCTGACTCGGCGACGAGCACACCCTTAGCGCCGCACACATCATCCGCGACCGCCCACACCTTTGAGGGCAGCGTGCGCTCACCCGCCTCGACCCGCGACACCGTGCTCCGCACTCGCCCGATCGCCTTGCCCAGCTCGCGCTGTGACAGCCCGGCCGCCCGCCGTCCACAGGCAAGCCGATCACCCAGCGCGCCACGCATCCCATCCAGGCGCGCCCGCTCCGCCTGGGCGTCCCGATCCTCCATTGCCACGACCGCACCCTACCCCCGGGGGGTGACAGCAGAGGTGACAGCGGGGACGGCCCATCGCACGCACCGCTAGCCGCACCCGCCCGGCCCTGCCACAGTGCCTATGCACCTGGTGACCGGCAGTCGCGACCCGCGGATCGCGACGGGCGCAAGCACAAGCAACGGACGCTAGCCTGCGCCGCCCCCCGAGCCCGGTCACCAGGTGCCTCCACACTGCCGGTGACAAGGGGAGGCACGAACGTGGGAAACGCCACGACACACGAGGACTCGGGCGCACCGTGGATGGGGTCGCCGGACCCGACCCGCCCACTCCGCACGGCGTTGCACTCGACGGCCGCCGATCTGGCCGCCGGGTGGAACGAGTGCCACGACGACCCCCAAGCCATCGTGGTCCTGCGCTGGCTCGTCCTGGCGGCCGCCCTCGACCGTATCCACCCGCTAGACACGCAGGTGGGATGCTCGCACCGATCTTGGCACTGGCACCAGAGCTGGCCGTGGCTCGCCCGCGCCCGGTGCCGGACCTGCACCCTGCTGCATTTCGCGGCGCGCGCGGACCCCTGCGGTCTATGGCAGCATCTCGTCTACCTAATGCCGGGTCCGCCCATGCCGAGGGCCGACGTGCAGACGTGGCTAGACATCTGCGAGGGACGCGAGCCCGTGACAGTGCCTAGCGGTTGAGACAAGATGTGCGGCCTCGTCGAACGCTGCGATGGCCTGATCGTGCATAGGGTCCGCGGTGGTCATATGGTCATCGACGCTGCGCCTGTCGATCCCTTCGGAACGGCAAGCGGCCGATTTCTCTGGATCCGTCCTACGTCCGGCGGGGTCTGCGCCGGCT
>JBOHEO010000323.1:0-4307 GCA_050701055.1 Pseudonocardia sp.
GCGCACCGCCATCCCCGCGACATGCTCGACCGTGACGGTCTTCTCGTTGTCGGTGTTCTGTGGCCGACTCCGTTATGTGGCCGAGGGCCGAGCTTGCCGGTCGCGGCCGTGGTTGACGGCCCGGCCGGCTCGTTGTCGGGCACATAACGACGGCGTCTGAGGACAGGCTGCTTCTTCTGACTCACGATGAGAGAGGAAGTTGTCCCATGTTGGAGCAGTACTTCGTGAAGCCGAAGACGATCGATCGGATCCGCGGCTCGTGGATCGCCGCCGAGATTGAGACCTACCTGGCGTGGCTGGTCGAGCAGGGCTACAGCACCAAGAGCATCTGGCGTCGGGTGCCGACCGCGTTCGCCTTCGGCGAGTTCGCTCGTGGGCGTGGGGTGAGCGCCGTGGGTGAGTTGCCGGCGCACGTGGACGCGTTCGTCGCCGACGCTGTCGCGCGCCACGACGCACGCACCGGCTCGACGAGGCCGATGGCGAAGGAGGTCCGCGGCCCGGTCGAGCAGTTGCTCTCGGTCGTGCTCCCCGGCTTCGAGCCCACCGGCCGCCCGCACCGCGCCAAGCCCTTCGCCGCTGTCGTGCCCGGCTTCTTCGACTACCTGCTCGAGGAGCGTGGCCTGCGGCCGGCCTCGGTGCTGGGCTATCGCCATCACCTCGATCGCTTCGAGGCCTATCTCCAACGGATCGGTGTCGAGTCGATCGGGGAGCTCTCACCGACGATCCTGTCTGCGTTCGTCGTGGAGCGCGCCGCTGCGGGGCTGGCCAAGAACTCGGTCCGCGACGGTGTCGGCGTTCTGCGGGTGTTCCTGCGATATGCCCACCGCGAAGGCATCCTGGCCACCGACCTGAGCGCCACCGTCGGGTGGCCCCAGGTCTACCGGCTCTCCAACATCCCCCGGTCCATCTCCTGGGACGACGTGAACCGGGTGCTGGCCGGTGTCGAGCGCAGGACCGAAGCGGGCAGACGCGACTACGCTATCTTGCTGCTGCTGGTCACCTACGGGCTGCGCGGGCGGGAGGTCGCCGCGCTCACCCTCGACGACGTCGACTGGAAGCGTGAGCGCCTGGCGGTCCCCGAGCGCAAGGCCGGGCACTCCACGGCGTTCCCCCTCTCCGTCGTGGTCGGCGAGGCGCTGCTCGACTACCTCCAGCACGGCCGTCCCGTGACGACGGATCGCCATGTGTTCTTCCGGGCTACGGCTCCCCGCCGACCGATCGGGGCCGCGGCGGTGTCCTCGCTTGCCCGCTCCTACCTGCTCAAGGCGGGTGTCAAGGTCGCCCGGCCGGGATCTCACACCCTGCGCCACTCGGCGGTGCAGCGCCTGGTCGATGCGAACTTCGACCTGAAGACCATCGGCGACTTCATCGGGCACCGCTCGGCACGCTCCACCGAGGTCTACGCCAAGGTCGCGGTCGAGGCGCTGCGCGAGGTCGCTCTCGGCGACGGCGAGGCGGTCCTTCGATGAACGACAACCTCGCCACCGCCACCGCCGAGTTCCTCGCCCACAAACGGGCTCTGGGCCGCAAGTATCAGACCGAGGAGGCGACGCTGCGTCTGCTCCTCGCCTTCACCGACCAGCATGGTGTCGCCGATCTGCGCGAGCTCACCCCCGGCCTGATCGACGCGTTCCTCGCATCGCGGCCGCGGGCCCGAGCCCGCAGCTTCAACCACCTGGTCGGGATCCTGGGCTGCTTCCTCGACTGGGCCCTCACCCAGCAGCGGCTGCGGACCTCCCCGCTGCGCAGGACCCGGCGGCGACGAGAAACGGCTCAGCGCCTGCCGTTCCTGTTCGACATCGTCGCGGCTCGCCAGCTGCTCGAGGGCGCCGCGGCGCTTCCCGACAACCCCAGGGCCACCGGTCGCGGGCCGACCTACCACGCCATCTTCGCCCTCTGCTACGGCCTCGGGCTACGAGCCGGCGAGGCGTGTGGCCTTGCGCTCGGTGACGTCGACCTCGCCCGAGGGCTCCTGGTCGTGCGGGGCGGCAAGTTCGGCAAGAGCCGCCTGGTCCCGCACGGGCCGCGCATCGGCGAACTACTCGCCCACCAGGTCGAGCGCCGCGGCGGCTGCGGTGACGGCCCGCTGTTCAGCTTCGACACTCAGCACAGCGTGCACCCGGGCAGCGCCAGCCAGACGTTCCACCGTCTGGTCGCCGAGCTGGGCTTCCCGGTCCCAGCCGGCGTCTCCCCGCCGCGGCTGCACTCCCTCCGTCACTCGTTCGCGGTGGGATGTTTGTTGCGGTGGTACCGAGACGGTCTTGACCCACAGAGCAGGCTCTACCAGCTCTCCACGTTCATGGGCCATGTCGACCCCGCCTCCACCGCGGTCTACCTGACGATCACACCCCAGCTGCTTGGCGAGGCCAACCAGCGGTTCGAAGCGTTCGCCCAACCGGCGTGGTCGCAGGGAAAGCCATGACCCCCTCTCTGTCGCCGCGGCCGCTCGGACCGCTCATCCACTCCTTCTTCCTCGACCACCTGGTCACGGTGAAGGGGCTGCGGGCGGCGTCGATGCGCAGCTACCGCGACACCATCCGGCTCCTGTTGTGCTTCATCGCCCAGGACAAGGCAACGAAGATCACCAAGCTGACCATCGGGGACTTGACCTTCGAGCGGCTCCTGGGCTTCCTGCGTTACCTGGAGAACGACCGCGGCAACCACGTCCGGACCCGCAACCAGCGCCTGGCGGCCCTGCACACACTGTTCGACTACATCGCCAGCCGAGAACCGGAGATGCTCGACGTGTGCCAGCGGGTAGCGGCCATCCCCATGAAGCGAGCCGCCCCCGCCCAGACGCACTTCCTCGAGCGCGACGAGGTGCAGGCGCTGTTGCGAGGCCTGCCCCGAACAGGTCGCCACGCGCTGCGAGACCGCGCCCTGCTCGTGTTCCTCTACAACACCGGGGCTCGGGCGCAGGAGGTCGCCGACCTGCGAGTCGGGCACCTTGAGCTCGGGCAGGCCCCCGTGGTCCGGCTGCACGACAAGGGCGACAAGTGGCGGACCTGCCCGCTCTGGCGCCAGACCACGCAGCTGCTCACCGAGCTGATCGACTCGCCGAACGCAGCACCGACAGCGACCGCGCCCGTGTTCTGCTCCGCGACCGGTGAGGCCCTGACCCGCTTCGGCATCTACAAGATCGTGCGACGCCACACAGCCCACCTCGACAACGCCCGCACCAACCGCAGCGTCAGCCCGCACACCTTCCGCCACACCGCGGCGGTGCACCTGCTGGAGGCCGGCGTCGAAGTCAACGTCATCCGCGGCTGGCTCGGCCACGCCGACCTCACCACGACCAACCGCTACGCCGAGATCAACACCAGAGCGAAGATCGAGGCACTCCGCAACACCGAGCCGCCCGGTGCTTCGGCGGGACCCCGCCCTCGCCCCGTCTGGCGGTCCGACGAGTCGCTGCTCAACTGGCTCGCGTCGCTCTGACTCGTTATGTGGCCGACAACGAGCCGGCCGGACCGTCAACCACGGCCGCGACCGGCAAGCTCGGCCCTCGGCCACATAACGGAGTCGGCCACAGAACACCGACAACGAGAAGACCGTCACGGTCGAGCATGTCGCGGGGATGGCGGTGCGCAACCCGGCGATGGTGGGGTTCGCCCGGTTCTACGGGGTCACGGTGCATACCTGTGAGCCGGCGGACCCGGCGAGCAAGGGTGGGTCGGAGTCCACGGTGAAGATCGCCAAGGCGGATCTGGTCCCGAAAGACACCAATCTGCGCGAGGAGTACGCCTCGTTCGCCGAGCTGGAGGCGGCGTGTGAGGTGTTCTGCGAGGAGGTCAACGCCCGGGTGCATCGGGTGACGCGCCGCGCCCCGGTGCAGATGCTCGCCCAGGAACGAGCCCGGCTGCACCCGCTGCCGGCGACCCCGCACACGGTGTCGTTCGGGGTGAGTCGCACGGTCGGGGCGAGGACCCCGATGGTGGCGTTCGAGGGCGGGCAGTACTCGGTGCCCCACCGGTTGCTCGGGGCTCTGGTGTGGGTGCGGGTGCACGGTCGCGGCGCCGGCGAGGCCGTCGTCGTGGTCCACGTCGGTGAGGGTGGGCCGGTCGAGGTCGCCCGGCACCGCCGCGCCGCCCCGGGTAGCCCGGTGCTCGATGACGCGCACTTCCCGCCGGCCCCGGCCGGGGCGCTGGGGCGGGCCCCGCGAGCCCGCACCGTCGCCGAGGCGGAGTTCCTCGCCCTGGGCGCCGGCGCCCGGTTGTGGCTGGTCGAGGCGGCCGCGGCGGGCACCACCGGGATGCGGGTGAAGATGGCCGATGCGGTGACCACCGCGAAGCTGGCCGGGCCGGTGG
>JBOHEO010000324.1:0-4270 GCA_050701055.1 Pseudonocardia sp.
GGGCGGCGGAGCGCGCGGCCGGCGACGCCGGGCTCGACCCGCACGCCCTCGACGGGGCGGCGTGGCGGCGGTTCTGGCCGGTCTGAGCTCTCGGGCGGGGTGGCTGAGGTCCGTGACACCGACGGCAGCCGGTTCGACGGGGACCGGTTGCCGCCGTACCGATCACATGACCGGCAGTGCTCAGCCGACCATCCCGTCGCCCAGGAAGCGGTCCGGTCCCGGTGCCCCGGGCAGGGCGAAGAAGAACCCGCCGCCCTCGGGCAGGATGTACTCCTCCAGCCCTTCACCGCTGAGCCGCTGTTGCACGGCGAGGAAGCTCCGCTCCAGGCTGCGCTGGTAGCTGACGAACGCCAGCCCCTGGTCGAGCCGCCCCGCGTTGTCGAAGCCGCGGGTGTAGGAGAAGCCCCGGCGCAGCATCAGGTTGTCGGCGGTCTCCGGGGTGCGTGGATTGGCGAGTCGGATGTGCGAGGTCAAGGCGATCCGGGCGCCGTCGGGGTCGTCGGCGAGCTGGGGGTCGTCGAACTCGTCCCGCATGCCCAGCGGGGCGCCACTGAGCTTGTGCCGGCCGATCAGGGCCTCTTGCTCGGCGAGCTGGGTGCGGTCCCAGAACTCGACGAACATCCGGATGATGCGGACCGCCTGGTAAGAGCCACCGACCGCCCATCCCGGTTCGCCGTCGCTGGGGGCCACCCACACGTGCCGATCGAGCAGGGCGTCGTCCGTGGCGTCGAGGTTGGCGGTGCCGTCTTTGAAACCGAGGAGGTTGCGAGGTGTGCCGCCGGCGTTGGCCGTCGCGGCGCCGCGGCCGTAACCCTCGACCATCCACTTCAGCACCATGTTGCTGCGGGTGCGGCGCATCAGCTGGCGCAGTGTGAACTGCAAGGTGTCGGTGTGCCCGGCCTCCAGGGTGAGCAGCAGGTCGCCGTGTGATCGATTCGGATCGAGGCGGTCGTTGGCCAGGAAGGGCATCGTGACGAGCTCGGTGGGGCGCCGGTCGGCCAGCCCGAAGCGGTCGTCGAACAGCGAGGCGCCGACGCTGACCACGACCGACAGGTTGTCCGGCGGCGGTTGATCGCCCAGCACACCGGAGTCGACCGGCGGGAACGCGGGATCCCGCACGGTCGGTGGGCGGCCGGCCATCAGGGCGCGGCTCTCGTCGGTGAGGTCGGCGAACAGCGTGCCGAGCCGGGCGCGGTCCGGGGCCTGCACCGAGAAGGCCGCCATCAGCCCCCGGGCCGGCACCGGAAGGGCCGTGATCCCCGGCTGGGCGGCGCCGTCGAACGGCACGAAACGGGGGACGGCCTCGGCGGGTGCGGTTGCCGGTGCCGCGCATCCGCCGAGGGTCGCGCCGGCGCCGATGGCGGTGCCCGTGCCCAGCGCGCCGGCAACGAAGCGCCGGCGGGAGAACGAGCGCCCGGACCCAGTGGTCATGTCACCCCCAGCACGCCGGCGGTCAGCGCGACGTTCTCGGACAGCCCGGCCAACTGAGCTTGCAGCGTGGCGATGGTGGCCGGCGGTACGGTGACCCCGGTGCACCGCGGCGACGGGAACTGATCGCCCTCCAGGCAGTAGAGCTGCCAGCCGTCGCCGACGCGCAGCGGGGCGAGGCTCGCGTCGAGGTCGGCGAAACCCCGCTCGATCTTCTCCAGCAGGGCCGGATCAGCTTCGCGCAACGCCGGGGCGAGCCGCTCGATCGCGGCCTGGGAGCCCTCGAGGTTGGCGTTGAAATCCCACAGGTCGGTCTTGGAGTAGCGGTCCTCCTCGCCGGTGATCTTGCCCTGGGAGACCTCCTCGATCAGCTCGGCGGCCCCGACCGGTACCGCCACCGGCGGCACCTCCAGCGTCGCGAACTGCGTCTTCAACGTGGCCAGGTCGGCGTCGAGCTGGTCGGCGAACGGAGCCCCGCCCTCGGTGGTGTTCTGCGCGAAGAGCTGATACTCCAGCCGGTGCCAGCCGGTGAACGTGGGGTCGTCGACGCTGGCGAAGTCGTCCACCCGGGCGTCGACCTTGCCGTCGATCTCCTCGACGAGCCCGGCGAGTGGCTCGATCCGTTCCCACGGCACCCGCGATGGGGCGTACGCCGCCTGCGCGGCGGCCAGGTCCCCGGCGCGCACGGCGTCGGTGAGGACGCGGGTGAGCCGGACGGCATCGTCGACCTCCTTTGAGGCATAGGCCTTGTACTCGGTGACCGCGTTCAGGACGAGGGGGTTATCGGTCGTGCCGCTGAGGTCCTCGCCGGTCAGGCCGCTGGCCGCCGAGCCGGTGCCGCCGTCGGTGGTGACCTGGTTGCCGTCGTCGGAACAGCCGGTGGTGAGCAGGGCCAGCCCGAGCAGGGCGCCAACGGGAAGCTGCCAACGTCGCACATGAACCTCGCTCGTTTAGGGGAGCCTGACCATAACATCGCCCACGCTGTCTTCTCACGATCGTGGCATTTCCGTGACTTTCAGCCACTGACGCCGGGCGATCGGCAACGCTCGGCTCAGGCTGTTCACCTACCCGAAGCCCAGGACTCGGGCGCGGTCGCTGTGTGGGGTCACCTGGTGGGTTTCGTCGGGTTCAGGTCGGCGTCGGTGTCACTTGTGGGGGTCGATTCGGGTCAGCCGTACGGGCTCTGTCCTGGTTGTGCAGGTGGGGCACTGTGGTGGGCCGATGATCACCCAGGTCAGGCGTCGGCAGCAGGCGCATCGGGCCCTGACCAGCCGTACTCGCATCGGTCGCCGGGTTCGGCTCGCCCGGCGGGATGGCCATGTTCTGAACCACACCAGTTCCCGCTCCTTGTGGGTCGGAAGGCACGGTGAAGAATTTAGTGATCACGTCTGTCGGCGAGCCGTCTGCTGCACTCCAGGCGGTGCCGGTAGGGCTCGCAGTCCCGGGGCCGGCGTGGGGTTCGGGCCAGTGCGGTGGCCGACGAGCTCGACCGCGGGGGGTTGGGTCTGGCTCGGTCTGGCCACCGCACTGGCCCTGCTCATCGGTGTCGGCGTGCTCTTTCGTGACACGACGTAGCACCGGTGAGTTGTCCAGCACCGCGGGGCAGGCTGCCGGCCCACGGGCAGGCGGCGCGGTCGTGCTGGTCGGATGCCCGCTGTGCGAACGCTCGCCTCGGGTTGCTGGTCAGATGCCGTGAGGTGCGATCCGGGGTTGGGCGCGGCATGTCGTCGCTGGGCCATCGGGAGGTTGGCATGCCATGACCGTGCCAGCCGCTGAGAGCGAAACCGACCCCGTGCTCCGTTGATCTTCATGTGGTTGTGCTGAACGGAAGGTGGGGAGTAGCGGTGAGCGGTGGGGAGGAGGTTCACGGCGGGTGTGGAGGTTTTGCTTTCCGCCAGTTGGATCGCTTGACCGCGGTGGTGGATGGCACGCTGGGGTGGCCCGCCCGCCAGCGGCGATGCTGTCTGTCAACAGCTCGTTGACCTGTTCACGTTGTGGGGTCACACCATGGACCGCCGTCGCGCTCGACGCCATAGTGGAGGAGCTCACCGACCGCTACGGCGAGTTCGCATTATGGACCCGAGACCGCACGTAGGAGGGGTTGCCCATAGGTCCATAGCGGCGAGCCGTCCTCGTTGGCTCAGCCATTCCAGCCGTGCCAGAACGGGGTGCGGCCCTCACCTGCTGCCAGGAGGGCGTTCTTGAGCGTCTTTGGGCGTACGTCGATGTCGGCGAGCTGATCGACGGGGAGCCAGTGAAACTCCAGGTGATCTTCCTGGCTTACTGGTTCGGTGTCGGCGATGACGACCTCGAACACGAGGTTGAGCTCGTGGTGGATGGTGCCGTCTTCGAGATAGCCGTGCTCGACCGCGCCGACGAATCCGGCAATCTTGGCTTCGGCGCCGAGTTCTTCGGCGATCTCGCGTATGAGGGCCTTGGACTCAACTGGTCAGGGCGGTTTCAATCGGTCATGGCGACACAGTGCTCCGCAATCAGCTTATCGAAGACCTCGATCGGCTTCTGCCAGCCTAACGTCTTGCGTGGTCTGCCATTCAGTTTCTGCCGCTACTCTATCAAGTTCTTCTGGGTGTGCAAGGACAGGTCGGTACCTTTCGGGAAGTACTGCCGGAGCAGCCCGTTGGTGTTCTCGTTGGTGCCGCGTTGCCACGGTGAGTGCGGGTCGCAGAAGTAGATGGGCAGACCCGTGCGGACGGTGAACTCGGCGTGGCGGGCCATTTCCTTGCCCTGATCCCAGGTCACGCTGTTTCGCAGGAACTCAGGCAACGTCTCCATTTTTTGGCCAGGAGCGCAGCCACGCGCTCGGCGCGTCGGTCGTAGGGAA